>JAIRKM010000013.1 GCA_031260125.1 Helicobacteraceae bacterium
GACGGGTTAATAGCGGCGTTGTTGGTTACGGTACCGTAATAGACACTTCCCACAACGCCGCCGACATACTGTGTTCCGCTAATATTTCCTGTGGCGTAGCTGTTGGTTATATCACCACCGGTAGCAACATATCCCACAATGCCGCCGACATACTGCGTTCCGCTGATATTTCCTGTAGCGTAGCTGTTGGTTATACTGCCGTTAGCAACACGTCCCACAATGCCGCCAACACCTTCTGTTCCGCTGATATTTCCTGTAGAGTAGCTGTTGGTTATATTGCCGGTAGCGCCTCCCGCAATGCCGCCGACATAGTTGCCCGTTCCGCTGATATTTCCTGTAGAGTAGCTGTTGGTTATGGTGGAATACATAGCACTTCCCACAATGCCGCCGACTTGTTGGTTTCCTTTCACCGTTTTCCCGTTTGCTATCTCAACGCCTATGTTTTTGATCATAGCGCCGGTATCGGCACGACCAAAAAGACCAACGAAATTCATTGAAGGGCGCTCGATCCACAAGCCCGTTATCTTATGCCCGTTACCGTTAAAGATACCGGTAAAGGAACTGTAACTATCTCCCATCGGTTTCCAACCGTATGTGGGTTCAAATCCCGCTCCACTTTCATCTAACGCAATATCATTTAGCAGTATATATTTGCCGCCAAGTGTAGCGGCGGTTGCATTGATATCGGCTAATCCCGCTTGATCGGTTATCTCCGTTACGTTAAGGTCGAAGTAGAAGTTGGTATCGCCCGTTATTGGATAGGAAGTCTGGTTAATTACATCATCTTCACTGCCCGCTCTATATAGTTTCGTTGCGCTTAGACCAAGATCGATCTTTAATTGAGCGATATTGATTGGACTTTTCACGCTTACCGATCCGTTAAGATCGAGATTGGCGTCGTAGAAAGAGACGGTGAAATAGTGCTTGTCTCTCTCACTTTGGCTAACATCACAACCGATCATCAGCAGCGAAACAAAGGAAACCAAACCTATTAGCGATTTAGTTAAAAAATGGGGGGGGGGGGGGGCGAAGGCAATCTTTGCTTGAGTAAGCGGCATTGACAATCCTTTTGTTGGCGTTTAAGTTGCGATCATAGCATAGTTTTAACCGATATTTCATCGTTTTCACAGAAACATTAAGCAAAACCAGACGATCAAATGGCGGCGCCTATGCCCCTTTGCGGGTTTTGCTGGGCGCTCCTTGTAGGCGCGCAAGGCGGAGCGCGCGAGAGCTGCCGCGAATGCGCCATAGCCTAAAATCTGTAAAATTAACGCTTTTAAGGACTTCTCTTGCCATTTTTCTGTAAAGAGCGGTTTATCCGCGTGATCGCCCTTGCGCTTCCTGCCGCGCTTGGCGCGCTGATCGACATGACGCAGGTGCTTATAGACTTCTATCTGGTTGGCTATCTGGGCGTCTCTGAAACGGCGGCGATCGGAATTGCCCTGCAATTTACCGGACTTTTTTACACCGTGATGAGCATATTTTTCATCGGATCAAACGCGCTGATGAGCCGTTTTCTGGGCGCGAAGGAGATCGACAAGGCAGGCGATGTCTTGAGCGTCTTTACGCTTGCCCTGCTTCTTCTAAGTCTGCCCGCCATCGCATGCGGCGCGTTATTCGCCGAGTTCCCATTTACGCTTATGCGCAGCGATCCAAAGGTGGAGGAGCTGGGCGCAAGCTATCTGTTCGCCATGTCGTTTGCGCTTCCGGCGATGATGGTCAATCAGATCGCCTTCAGCGCCTTTAGCGCGGCGGCAAACATAAAAACCCCTCTCTTCATCAAACTCTTTTCTAACTTCGTCAATATCGCGTTGAGCTTTATTCTCATATTCGGCGAAGCGGGCGTTCCAAACGGCGGCGCGATCAACGTCGTGTTCTCCCCGCTGTTTAAGATCGCGGGGGCGTTTGGCATAGAGGGGTACGGCGTAGCGGGCGCGGCGGCGGGTACAGCCGCAACCTTCTATCTGGAATCGCTTTGCTACTTCTTCCTGATCGTTGTACGCAAAAAGCCGTTTCGATCACACCTATCCTTTGACTTCCGCCTGCTTCTGCGCGGACTAAACGTAGGCGTTCCCGCCGGCGTGGAGCGGCTCATTGGCTACGGCAGTTTTCTGGTCTTTATGCGGATCGTCTCCGATTTTGGCACGGAGGTTATGGCGGGCTATCAGATAGGGCTTAGGGTGGAGAGTATCGTCTTTATGCCGGGCATAGGCTTTACGATCGCCGCGATGAGTCTCACGGGCAGAGCGCTGGGGGCAAAAAACACGCTTGAGGCGGAGAAGGACGCTCTCTTTACCACGTTTGGAGCGGCGATAATAATGGGCGCGGCGGGCGTTTTGATGGCGCTTTTTGCCCTGCCGCTCGCGTCTGTTTTCTCCGACGATCAAGGGGCGATCAAAGCGGCGGAGCAGTATCTAGTCTGCATGGGGTTAAGCCAATTGCCGTTGGGCGCGTGCTTCGTCCTAAGCGGCGCTTTCAGAGGCGCGGGGGACAGCCGCACAAGCCTGAAGATCAACACTCTCTCAATGTGGATATTCCGTATCGTACCCGCCGTTGCGTTCGCGCTGATCTGGGAAAGCATCATCGCTGTCTGGATCGTTACGCTGGTGGAGACGTGGATACGGGGCGTATGGCTCTTGTGGGTGTTTAAGAAAGGAAGATGGAAAACTATAAAAGTGTAAAATTTAAGAAAGGAGTTTTATGCATACGCTTACTATTGCGGGTAGAAAATTTAACAGCCGCCTGATCGTCGGCAGCGGCAAATATAAAGATTTCCGCGCTACAAGAGAAGCCGCGATCGCGAGCGGCGCGGAGCTGATCACCGTCGCGATCCGCCGTGTGAATATCCTCAATCCAAACGAAGAGAACCTGCTTGATTATTTCAAAGACACAGATATAAAACTGCTGCCAAACAGCGCCGGTTGCGAAACGGCAAAAGAGGCGATCGCCACGTTCCGCTTGGTGCGGGAGGCGGTTGGAATCGATCTGATAAAGCTGGAGGTGATCGGCGATACGCAAAAGACGCTCTATCCCGATGTGCTAGAGACGCTTAGCGCGTGCGAAACTCTCGCCAAAGAGGGTTTTAGCGTAATGGCATATACAACCGACGATCCAATCGTGGCAAAGCGGCTTGAAAACGCGGGCGCGGCGGCGGTGATGCCGCTGGCAAGTGCGATCGGCAGCGGACAGGGAGTGCAGAACCGCTTCAACGTAACGTTTGTGAAGGAAGCGGTAGAGGTGCCGGTTATTGTGGACGCGGGCGTAGGGTGCGCCTCCGACGCGGCGGTGGCGATGGAGCTTGGCGCGGATGGCGTGCTGACAAATACGGCGATCGCGCAGGCGGAAAATCCTATTATAATGGCAGAAGCGATGAAACACGCCGTGATCGCGGGCAGACTCTCCTTTCTTGCCGGCAGAATGCAAAAGAGAGCCTACGCGAGCGCGAGCAGTCCAACAGAAGGGAGAATGATGACAAGATGAAGTTTTTTGGAGCTATAGCCGCCGTGTGTTTGTGCGTATCGGCGCTGTTTGGGAGCGAGGTGACCGTTTCACAAGAGTTTGCGGACGCGCTTGCCGCTATAGATGGCGGGCAAAAGAAAAAAGCGCTCGATCTGCTTGCGAAGGCATGCAAGGCGGGCGATAAACTCTCTTGCGCGGCGGAGCGGTATGCCAAAGCCGATGCCGCGGCGGAAATTAACGAAGCAGGCATCTATCAGTACGCCTGCGATCAGGGAGTGATGGTCGGCTGCTACAATCTAGCCGTGCTGCACGAACCGTCAAAGCCGCTTGAGAATAAGGAGCGCGCGATGTCGCTCTTTACTCTCGCGTGTGAAAACGAGCTGTCGCTGGCATGCGTGAGCCTCGGCTACCTCTATCCGGAGAACAGCGCCAAAGCCGAAGCGATGTTTCTTCTCTCATGCGAAAAGGAGGATCCTTTGGGATGCCTAGAGCTTGCCAATCTCTACAACCGCAAGAAAAAAGACGCGGACGCGCTGGAAGCCTACCAAAAAGCCTGCGAGCTAGGAAGCGTAAACGCCTGCGTGGTGCTGCAAGAAAGCGGAATAGAAGAAGAGTGAGCGGCGCGGCTTAATCCGGACAATAAGCAAGGAGTGGGTAAAATCCCGCTCTTTGCGGGAAGTGGCGCAGTCTGGTAGCGCATCTGGTTTGGGACCAGAGGGCCGCAGGTTCGAATCCTGTCTTCCCGACCATTTTGGTGGGCGTAGCTCAATCGGTTAGAGCGTCAGATTGTGGCTCTGAAGGTCGCCGGTTCGATTCCGGTCGTCCACCCCATTTTGCGCTCGTAGCTCAATGGATAGAGCGTCAGACTTCGGATCTGGAAGTTGGGGGTTCGAGTCCCTCCGGGCGCGCTTTTGAGACTCCGTAGCTCAGTGGATAGAGCAACGGCCTTCTAAGCCGTTGGCCGCAGGTTCGAATCCTGCCGGGGTCGCCAGATATTGACATTGCGGGAATGGCGAAATTGGTAGACGCACCAGACTTAGGATCTGGCGCCGCAAGGTGTGGAGGTTCGACTCCTCTTTCCCGCACCACAGCGCAATTGGCTTGCCCTGCTCTATGGGCAACAAGCAACAGCGCAAATTTTGAAATCAAAAGACGGCTCTCGACAGAACGATAGGCAATACGCGGACTTTTAAGCTCCGCCTTTACTCCACAGAGATCAGCTCGTAACTGCTTGTGCCAAGCCCTATCCTTTCGGCGTGGGCGATCAGCGTCCTCCAATCGGTAACCGGATGAATGCCGCCAAAGAGATCGCGTCCATTCTCCCGTTCGCCGACGACGCTCGTGCGGATCGTGGGCGCGGCGTTTACCGCATCGATACAGGCTTTGTCTAGCGCCACAGGGTCAAAAGAGGCGAATATGCCTATATCCGGTACAACGGCGGCGTCGTTTTCTGGATGACAGTCGCAACAGGGGGAAACTTGATTGACGATGTTGATATGAAAGTTTGGGCGCTCGTCCAGAACCGCCTTGGCGTATTCCGCCATTTTGGAGTTGAGCGCCTCCACGCTCGCAAAAGCGTTATTCTCAATAGCGTTGAAGTTGCAGGCACCTATGCATCTGCCGCAGCCCACGCAGAGATTCTCATCAATACGCGCCTTTTTATCCACGAAGGAGATCGCGTTCTGGTTGCATTGCCTGACACAGCTTCTACAGCCCGTACACCGATCCCGCACGACCTCCGGCTTGCCATCGCAGTGCATCACCATTTTTCCCGCGCGGCTTCCGCTACCCATGCCCACATTTTTGATCGCCCCGCCGAAACCGGCAAGCTCGTGTCCTTTGAAGTGGTTGAGCGACAGGAGAATATCCGCGTCCATTATTGCCCTGCCGATCAGCGCCGTTTTGCAATAGATGCCGCCCCTTACCGGCACTTCAACCTCGTCCGTGCCTTTCAGCCCGTCCGCGATGATGTTCTGTACCCCCGTAGAAAAAGGAGAATAGCCGTTTTCAAACGCCGCGTCCATATGAACCAGCGCGTTGTTGCGCCTGCCGGTGTAAAGCGTGTTGCAGTCGGTTAGAAACGGCTTCCCGCCCATCAGCTTGATCTTATCCGCCAGAGTTTTGGCAAAATTGGGACGCAGATAGGAGAGGTTGCCCGGTTCGCCGAAGTGAATTTTGATCGCGACAAATTTCTGCTTGAAATCGATACTCGATACTCCCGCGCGATCGAGTATCCGCGTCATCTTGTTGAGCAGGCTGTCAAACACCTTGCAGCGCATATCGCCAAAGTACACCTTCGCGGCGTCCATCTCGTTCTCCTTGCCGTGATAATACGCGATTATAGCCCACGAACAGCGATCAGATAAAAAACGCCTTGAACAGAAAAAAGAGCGCTGCGGAGATCAGCGCGGCGATCGGCACGGTAACCAGCCACGCGGCTACGATCTTTTTCACCGCCGAGCGTTTTACCAGCTCCTCCTTGTACGCCCTTTTGAGAACTTTAAGCTCCTTTTTTCTAAGGCGCGGATCGTCGTTTGCCGCCTGCTTCGCCCGCTTTTTATCGGCGCGTAGCTTCATCGCCCTCAGCATTTTGTGCTTCTGCTCCAAAGAGGCGGCATTGAACTTCACAAGCTGCGCCTCCACACGGCTGCGCACCTCTCCCTCGTACGCCTCAATGATCAAGGCGACCATTTTGGCATGGCTGTTTTTAAGGTATTCTCGTAAAAATCCCACGCCAAAAACCGCGCCGATCGCAACGTGCGTCGTCGAAACGGGCAACCCCATCTGCGAGGCGAGAATCACCGTCAAGGCGGCGGACATCGCTATGCAGAAGGCGCGCATCTTGTCCAGATCGGTGATTTCGCCGCCGACTGTTTTGATCAGCTTGGGGCCGTACAGCGCAAGCCCCACAGCAAGCCCCAAAGCGCCCACAAGCATAATCCACAGAGGGATCGCGCCGCTCTCAGACTGCGCCGAATGTAGCAGCGCCTCGTTGATTCCCGCCAGCGGCCCGATGGCGTTCGCCACATCGTTAGCCCCGTGTGCGAAGCTGAGAAGCGCGGCGGAAAAGATCAGCGGAACGCCGAAAAGCGCGTTTACCGTCTCCTTGCTGTTCTCTTTTTTTCTAGCGGATCGCACGATAAAGGATCGCGCGGGCAGATAGACCACAACGGCGATGATCAGGGCGATCGGCGCGGCGCTGGAAAACGGCAGAGAGAAACTTCTGCCAAACCCCTTGATCATCATATACGCGCTAAACGACCACGCCATAAACGCCACCATATACGGCACAACGACCGTCGCCGCGCCGATCATATTTTGACGGTAGGTGATCGTCCGCTTGATCGTATAGAGCAGCAAAGCCGCCAGCGCTCCGCCCATAAGGGGGGAGATCACCCAGCTTCCCACGATCTTCAAAAGCGTTTCCCAATGCACCACGCCGATACCGCCAGCGGCGATGCCGGCTCCCATTACCGCGCCCACAATTGAGTGCGTTGTGGAAACGGGCGCTCCAAAGATCGTGGCGATGTTGAGCCAGAGCGCGCCGGCGAGCAGGGCGCTCATCATAACAAGTATAAAGAGATCGTTTCCGCCGACGCCTGATGGATCGATAATCCCGCTTTTAACAGTCGTAACCACTTCGCCTCCGGCGATGATCGCTCCTAGCATTTCAAAGATGGCGGCTATCGCGATCGCCCCCGCCATCGTAAGCGCCTTGCTGCCAACGGTGGGACCCATATTGTTCGCCACGTCGTTCGCGCCGATATTCATCGCCATATAAGCGCCGATAAGCGCCGCCATCACAAGCTGCATTGAGGCAAGAGGAGCGCTGAGCGCTTCGGTGCGCGTCGTCGCGTACGCCAGCACCATCAGCATAAACAGCAGAGCCGCGCCCAACCGCGAAAAATCAAAACGGGAGTTGCTACTCGCCCTTTTCTCCATCTTGTTTATGTTTTCAAGATTCACAAAACTCCTACAAGGCGGACATAAATATGAGATAATGCTACGATTTTAATACTAAAAGCTAAGGAGTCGGAATGAGAGCGTTGATATTGTTTTGCTGCTTTCTAGCCTATGGCTGCGCGCTTGACTGGCTCGTCGATTACAAAGAGGCAACCGACCGCGCCGATGCGGAGGGCAAGCCGGTTATGGCGTTGCTTATGCGTCAGACCTGCCCATACTGCCGTATGCTGCTGAACGATACGCTGGTCAATGACGCAATTGTCAAAGAGATAGAGAAAAACTATGTGCCGCTGATGATCGATGTGGAGGAGGAGCCGCAAAAAACTGCCGAGATCGGACTAAACCCGCGAGCCGTGCCGGCAACCTATATCATTGAAGGCGGCAGAGTGATCTCGACGCTCATAGGCTACCGCCCCCCAATGGAGTTTATGCGCTTCCTACAGAGAAATTAGCGCCGCGCATGAGAAGCATCGCGCTTGTGGGACGCCCGAATGCGGGCAAAAGCACACTATTTAACCGCCTTACAAGGAGCGCCGCCGCCGTTACGAGCGATGTCGCCGGAACGACAAGGGACATTAGAAGCGCCATTGCGGAGGTAGGCGGCAAAAAGGCGCTGATCGTCGATACCGGCGGTCTGGCGGAAGGAAGCGATCTGCTGCTGCGCGTGCGCGAGCATGCCCTGAAAGCCGCAAAAAAGGCGGACATTACGCTTTTTATAGCCGACGGGCAGCTTTTTGCGGACGAAGAGGATCGCAGGCTGTTTTTTGAAGTTCAAAAGAGCGCCAAAAGCGTCGCGCTGGTGATCAACAAGATGGACAGCGGCGATCAGAACGATCGCTATTACAGCTATCTGAGTTTTGGAACGAGGCAGGTTTTCCCGATTAGCTGCGCGCACAGAAGAGGGTTTGAGGCGCTGGAAGAGTGGCTTGCAAAGGAGTTGAGCGGCGAAACCGACGAAGAGGACACGCGATCCATCGACGACGAGATAAGAGTGGCGATCATCGGCCGCCCGAACGTTGGCAAGAGCGCAATGCTAAACGCCCTTGTGGGATTCGAGCGATCCGTCGTAAGCGGCGCGGCGGGAACGACGATCGATCCAGTTAATGAAAGCGTAATCGTCGATGGCAAAACCGTAACGTTTATTGACACCGCCGGTATCAGGAAAAGGGGCAGGATCGAGGGGATCGAACGGTTTGCGTTTGATCGCACCGAAAAGATGCTGGAATCCGCCCATATCGCGCTTATCGTGCTGGACGCGAGCGAAGAGTTCAGCGAGCAAGACGAGCGAATCGCCGGCCTTGCCGATCGGTATAAAACGGGCGTAATCATCGTCCTAAACAAACTGGACATAGCCGAAAGAGAGCATAAGGAACTGGAGAAAATAACGCGAAGCAGATTCGCGTTCCTTAGCTACGCTCCGCTGATAACCCTTTCCGCCCACACAAAAAAGCGCGTTAATAAGGTGTTTGAGCTTATCTTCTCGGTGTATGAAAATTATTCGCGCCGCATTCCGACAGGTGAGCTTAATGCCTTGATCGAAGCCGCGACAGCTAAGCATCATATTCCAAGCGATAAGGGCAAAGCGGTAAAAATATATTATGCGACGCAGTACGAAACCAAACCGCCTAAAATCGCGCTGATCACAAACCGCCCGTCGGCAATCCATTTCAGCTATCTAAGATACCTTGCCAACCAGATAAGGCTCGCCTTCGATCTGAACGGAGCGCCGCTCGTTCTGGAAAAAAAGGGGCGAACGGAGAAAAAAAAGAAATCGTAGGGTAAAATTGGAGCGCAAGTAAGGAATTCTGTGAAGAGGAAGGTCGCGTTGGAAGAGGAAATCGGGTTCTTTCACAAAATTCGCAACCGTTTTCTTATATCGATCGCGCTCGTAACCGTCGTTTTGACGGGGGTTATTATGTATATGCTCGCCAAAGACTACTACGAGATGATCGACAAAAGCGCGCAGACATCGCTTGCGAGGCTAAGTGAATCCGTCTTTCAGACGCTTTACGTCAGTATGAACAGCGGCATCAGCGAACAGGTGCAGGAGGCGCTTCGCGAAGCGCAGTTGAAAAAACTCGTCGATAGCCTCGATCTTTACATCTCCAAAGACGTGATCAAGCAATTCAATCTTAAACAGACTTACGAACCGCCCCCAGAGATCGCCAGCGTGTTTGATGGACCTAGTCACGACGATAGATACATGCCCATCACCGCCAACGATGGCGAACGGGCGATGCGCTACATAAAGCCGTTTCTGGCGAAGCAGGAGTGTACCGCATGCCACGCGGTAAAGGCGGGAACCGTGCTGGGAGTTATGGATCTGACGCTGTCGCTGGGTCAGTTTGACGATCTATCCAAACAGTCGCTCAAACAGATTGTCATCGCCATCTTCGTGCTTGTCGCCATAAGCGGCTTTCTGCTACACACCATATCCGTCCGTTTGCTCTTCGATCCGATAAAAGAGCTTCAGGTAGCCACTAAAAAGCTGGCAAAGAACGCCGGCGAGCCAAATATACAGCTTACGGCGCGCGGCAAAAACGAGTTTGGACAGGTTGCTAGAAATTTTAACTGGTTTATCACAAAAGTTTATGACATCAACAACCGTCTGCAATTGGAGGAGAAGAAGACAAAGGAGCTGCTGGAAAACCGCGAGGAAGAGGTGATGCGGCGGACGAAGGAGGTACACGAGCTAAACAAGGAGCTTATGCGCCATATGGATATCGTAGATGAAAATGTCATCACCTCCCGCGCCGACTTGAAGGGGATCATCACCTCCGCGAGCAGCGCCTTCTGTAAGATATCCGGCTACGAGAGGGACGATCTTATTGGAAACCCGCACAACATCGTCCGCCACCCCGATATGCAAAAGGAGCTTTTCGCCGATATGTGGGGGACGATTCAGGCGGGGAAAGTGTGGCGCGGCGAGATAAAAAACCGCAAGAAAGACGGCGGATCGTACTGGGTACGGGCAACGATCTCTCCCCTCTTTAACGATCTGGGCGAAATATCCAGCTATCTCGCAGTGCGCTACGACATCTCCGTGCAAAAGGAGTTGGAGGCGACACTCGCCAAGCTGACCGAAGCGACCAAGCGATCGCACACCGACGCTCTGACGGGAATGATCAACAGGCTGAGGATTAACGAACTTTTGCAGATGGAGATCGACCGCGTTGAACGCTATGGCGGCGATCTCTGCGTAGCTCTGATGGACATCGATAAATTCAAAAACATAAACGACACCTATGGGCATCTTATCGGCGATCAGGTGCTGATCGCGCTGGCAAAGATTCTGGCGCAGACGATGCGTAAAACCGACATAGCGGGGCGCTGGGGAGGCGAAGAGTTTCTGATCGTGCTTACCCACACGCCCATTGATGGCGCCGTGAAGAAGCTTAACTCGACGCGGCGCAGCATAGAGGCGGATAAATTCGACCCCGTGCCGAAGGTAACGGCAAGCTTTGGCGTCTCTTCTTTTCAGAGCGGAGACACCCTTGAAAGCCTTGTGGGAAGGGCGGACGTGGCGCTCTATTTCGCGAAGGAAAGCGGGCGTAACTGCGTAAAGTCCACGGCGGACACGGTGAAGCCGGGAAGCATCGAAGTGGATCTGAACGAGGAGAAGTAGTGATCGATCTGAAGATGCTTGAGGCGGACTTTGAGGGCTGCCGCAGGATGCTTGAGCGCAAAAAAACGGATATTCAGCTATTGGAGAGGGTACGCTTTCACTCGCGGGACGTTAAAAGATTGCGGCGCGAGTTGGAGGAGAGGCAAGCCGCGCAAAACCGCCTGAGCAAGGAGTTTGGGCATATCCGATCCGTTGGCGGCGACACCTCTTCTTTGCAGATTGAAGTAAACGAAAACAAAGGGGCGATCCTTGCGCTTTCGGAATCGCTGAAAACCGCCGAAAGCTGTCTGGAAAACGAGGCGCTGAGCATACCAAACCTGCCCGACGACGACGTGCCGGATGGGCAAAGCGAAGAGGACAACGTGGAGATCGGGCGCGTTCTCACGCCGAAAACTTTTGATTTTACGCCAAAAGCGCACTTTGAGCTGGGTGTAAAAAACGGCTGGCTCGACTTTGAGAGTGCGGCGAAAATTTCCGGTAGCCGCTTTGCGGTGATGCGATCGCTTGCCGCCAAGCTGGAGAGGGCGCTGATTGGCTATATGATCGACTTTAACGAATCACGCGGCTTCAAAGAGGTGTGGCTGCCCGTGCTTATCAATCGCAAGGCGCTCGTAGGTTCCGCGCAACTGCCAAAGTTTGAATGCGATCTCTATATGGCGGAGACAGGTGAGCTTAACGAAAACGACCTCTTTTTGATCCCAACCGCCGAAGCCCCGCTTATAGGACTTTACAGCGACACGATCATTCCAGAGGAGGAGCTTCCCGTCAAACTGACAGCGCACACGCTCTGCTTTCGCAAGGAGGCGGGAAGCGCGGGTAAGGACACGAAAGGGATGATCCGCCAGCATCAGTTTGACAAGGTGGAGATCGTCGCCCTGACGGCGCCGGACGAGAGCGATAGGATGTTTGAGGAGATGATCGACTGCGCGTCGAGCCTGCTTACGAGTCTTGAACTGCCGCACCGCCGCGTTTCGCTCTGCTGCGGCGATCTCGGCTTTGCGGCAGCCAAAACGGTCGATCTGGAAGTGTGGATACCAGCAGAAAACCGCTACCGCGAGATCAGCTCCATAAGCAACACAAGAGAGTTTCAGCCGCGCCGCGCGAAGATTCGCTACAAAAGCGGCGGACGAAACCGCCTCGTTCACTCGCTCAACGGTTCCAGTCTGGCGGTTGGCAGAACGCTGATCGCCATTATGGAAAATCATCAGAACAGCGACGGAAGCATCTCCATTCCCAAAGCGTTGGAACCGTACCTATAGATGGCAGAAGAGACAAATCCGCTTGACAGCGAAGTCTTTATCATCAAGCCTGACGACGCTCATGACGAGCCGACTGAGGAAAAGAAACCCGAGAAAATAAAGCAAAAGAGCCAAAAGCCGATCTTTCGCTTTGACGCAAAAAAGGCGAAGGCATTCGCACAAAAGCCTTCCGTTTGGCTGCCGATCGCGCTGATAGCGATCGTCTCGTTATTTGCGTGGCTTGTCTTTGAATCAAACGCGCCCGATGTCGCCTACCGCCCTCCCCCGCTTGATGGCAAGCTTGCCGTTTTTCCCTCTCGAAGCGGCGGCGAACTGATCAAAGAGAACGTGCGCGGCGGCACGCTGGAAGATATGATCAACAAGGCTGCTATGCTGTACTCCAAAGGCGACGTAACGGGGGCTCTCGACGTATATGAACAGGTCTCTTTGTTTTCGGAGGCGCTTTCCAACTACAACCTCGGCGTATCGCGGATGAAAAAAGGAGAGTACGAGCGGGCAATCGAAGCGTTCGATCTACAGATAAAAAGCGATCGCTACAAAACGGCGGGCGCGATCAACGCCGCTATCTGCGCCATCAATCTAGGCAAAGAAGAGCTTATGCGGCGTTATATCAAAATCGCCAAAGACAATCTATCGCGTGAATCTTCCGCGCCGCTCTATCCGTACTACTATACGCTGATAAGCTACTACGACAACGAGCCGTTCGGGGCGCTCGCCGTCTCCGAAAAACCCGCCGTAGATTATATGGGCGAAAGCCAGAATTTGATCAACGCGAAGATGCACCTGCTTTTTGACGACGCCGCGGGAAGCGTCGCCGCCTTGGAGAAGATAAACGATCCTAAGAACTACTTTGCGATGGGGCTTTTATACGCGCGATCTGGAGATTACGACAACGCCGCCACATCGCTGCAAAGGGCAATCGCTGCCGGCGTCAACGCCGAAAAAGCCAAATCGGCGCTGCTTCTTGTATATCTAAAAACCGGTTTTTTCAAGGACGCCGCAACGCTGATTAACGAAACGCTCAAACAGGGGCAGGAGCCGCTTTTATATCCAATCAAAGTCAAGCTGAAAGAGCGGCTTTTTGACGTGACTCTTGCCCAAAACTACTTTACAGAACATCCGCTCATTGACGACGAGGTGTTTTTGCAGGCGCTGTTTATACAGGTACCCTATCTGATGATCGATCCGCAAAAAAGCATAATGGAGATCAAAAAGGGAGAGTTGATGCTCACGGAGGGAGAACTCAACGAAGCAGAACAGTTCCTCAAAACATCGCAAAACTCGGCAAGCGTAGGCGCGAGAATGAGCGCGGCGGTTAAGCTCGCCGTAAACAACCGCCTGCTCTCGGCGAATATCGAACTGAAGAAGATCGAAAAAAGCTATCGAAACAGCGATTCGCTTGAGTACAATCTGGCATTAAGCTGCGCTCAGCTTGGGGATTTCGTCTTGGCGCATGCTCATTTCAGCCGCGCCTATTTCTTAAACCGGAAGAATACAGAAGCGGGCGTTTACGCCGTTATGCTCTCCTCATATGCGGGAGCGAACGAGGAGCGCGTTCTTAGGGAAATTTCGGCGGTTCTAATGCAAAAAGACGACGATGAATCCCGCTTTCTGGCGGCGCTTTTAAGTTTTCATAACCGCAACTTCCAAGCCACCGGACAATGGCTAGAAAGAAAAGATCGGCAAAACAACCTTAGGTTCCTGCTGTTAGACCTCTTTGCCGCCGATCAGATCAATAACCGCGAGGAGCTTATGCGGGCATCTAAACAACTGCGGGAGCTTCAGCCGAACGATCTGCTCTTTGCCATATTTGATCTCTACGCCACGCATAAAGATATGCCCGCCAAGCAGTTTGCCTTTGACGCGCAGGAGTTTATGAAAAGCACGGCGTATAACTTCGATCCGCTCTACTACAACTTCCCCGTCGTGCGCGATCTGTACATTCGTCTGGCGCTGATTACGGGGCATCTGGAGGACGTACGGCTGCGGCTGATCAATAGGTTGTCTATTGAGCGGGGAGAAGTACGCAATATGATGTTCGCGCTTGCCATTTTGGACATTTTCGCAAACGATTTTGAAGAGTCGTACGCCCTTTTGAACTCGCTGATCGACGAGTTTGAGATGAGGGACGCAAAAACGCTTCTGTATGCCGCTGTCGCCGCTGTCGCCGCGGGGCATAAAGCCAACGCGATCGCCCTCCTTCAGATGGCAAAAAGCGTAGAACCGCGCAGCAAAGAGGCGCGTTTTGGGCTTGGGCTTCTGTATCAGGAGGTGGGCAACGCCAAGGGCGCGGCGCTGGAATACAACGCGATCGAAAGCGATCTGTACGAAAGTATTTTCTTCGACTTTGACATAAAAGAGCCGAACGATCCCGAACGATCTCCATCGCAAAGCGAATAGACTGCCGCTGCGCCGCTCTGGCGTGGCAAGGCAGTTTAATAGCTAGTATCGTCTACGCTATAATGTTGGACAAGACTAGCAAGAGGGACTCGTATGGAAACAATCGCGCTTGCCGAAGCGAGAGAAAACTTCTCCAAAATCGTCGATCGCGTAGCCGATAACGACGAAGCCATCATCATTACAAGGTACGGCAAAGAAGCCGCCGCATTAGTCTCTCTCAAGCGCTTTCGCGGCGAAGACGGATTTATCGCAAGCCTAGATAGCTGGCGGCAGAAAGAAACTTTACCAACAAAAAGCCCTTTTGAAGGCGTTAGACAGAAAGACGACGCACGAGTGTTTGAGTGGTAACGCCCGATATTTGGCTGCTTGACACAAACGTTATCTCTGAAACGGCAAAGCCCGCTCCAGACGAAACGGTAATGTCAAATTTGCGCCTCTTTGCCGATAGACTAGCTATCTGCTCAATCGTCCTTCACGAGCTAAAGTTTGGCTGGCTGCGAATGGCTGAGGGCAAGCGCAAACGGCGCATAGGCGGCTTTCTTGCTAACGTCGTCTCACAGCTTCGCGTTTTACCCTACGACGCGAGTGCGGCTAACATTCACGCCGATATGCGAGCCAAGCTCGAATCAAAAGGATTGTCTTTGCCCTTTGCCGACGGGCAGATCGCGGCTATCGCCATAGCAAACGCCGCTACGCTGGTTACGTTTAACGTAAAGGACTTTGAAAAGATAGAGGGCTTAAACGTAACCGATTGGAAAACGCGGTTGTAGAGGGCAAACGCTTGAAGTGGGCAACGCTTCAATCGACCGCGCCCGCATAGACGATCGTAAGGGAGCGCGGCGTCTGTTGTTTTGCAAGCCGACTATTGGCAATTTCGTGAAGCCGACTAAATCTCTCAATGCTCCGCATTGGCGTTTATGCGTTCAGACGCTGAACTCTTTATACAGCTTTTTGTAGCGCTCAAGCTGTTCTTTGATATTGCGGATCACGTTTGCGGGCGCGTAGGGCAGCAACCGCATAATGTCGCGCCCCTCCTTGCTAAGGGCGGTATCGGCTCCAAAGGCGTTTTCCACCTCTTCGCTAAACAGCTCGCTTTCGCTCACGTCAAGAACCCGCGCTATATAAGGGATCAGTTCCACCTTTAGCTCTCTTTGTCCGTTCAAATAGTGATAAATGCTCTGCTCTTGAGGCGTTTTGCCCGTGCTACGAAGGCGCGGCTCCATAGCGCAAAGCCGTTTGGCGAACTCTCGTCTCGTAATTTGGCGGTCGCTTATCAATGCGTTTATTTTATCTATAACATTCATCAAATTCTCCAGAATGGTAAAAATTATTCAGATTGTCTAAATTATTTAAGATATGATTGGTTACAATTAACCGCTTTGTATAACAACAGGCGGGAGATATTGAGGTGAGCGTTGTTAAAGCGGCATG
Source organism: Helicobacteraceae bacterium (assembly GCA_031260125.1). Lineage (GTDB taxonomy): Bacteria > Campylobacterota > Campylobacteria > Campylobacterales > SZUA-545 > JAIRKM01. Next base: position 16,138 of record JAIRKM010000013.1, read on the forward strand.
GGCGCGAAGGATTTCCCCGACGCAGGCGAAGCGGCGGAGATCGTAAAGCACTTACGATATGCGCCCAAGCCCTACCTTGACACGCTTTAGCTAAGCTACGCCAATTCCGCGATCTCGCGAAGGCGTAGATTTACGCTAACGAGTTATAATAGTCGTCAATTATACGAGGGGGGATCGAAAATGCGTTTTGTTTGTTTGCTTTTATCGCTCGCCGCGCTTCTAACGTCTTACGCCGCGCCTGTTACCAATAACGCCGAAGCCGAGCAAGCATTCTCGCGCGGATTGGAAGCCCACAAGCAAAAAGATTACACCCAGGCGATCACATACTACACGCAAGCAATCAAGCTCGATCCAAAATCTGCCCTAGCTTATAACTTTCGCGGAAACGCTTACGATAGTTTAGGCGATTACAACAAAGCGATCGCGGACTACACGCAAGCAATCAAGCTCGATCCGAACTATGCGTGGGCTTACAATAATCGCGGACTTGCTTACGCTAGTTTAGGCGATTACAGTAAAGCGATCGCGGACTACACACAAGCAATTAAGCTCGATCCAAAATTTGCGCTCGCTTACAATAATCGCGGACTCGCTTACGCTAGTTTAGGCGATTACAGTAAAGCGATCGCGGACTACACGCAAGCGATCAAGCTCGATCTGAACTATGCGTGGGTTTACAACAATCGCGGACTCGCTTACGATAGTTTAGGCGATTACAGCAAAGCGATCGCGGACTACACGCAAGCAATCAAGCTCGATCCGAACTATGCGCTCGCTTACAACAATCGCGGACTTGCTTACGCTAGTTTAGGCGACCATAGCAAAGCGATCGCGGATTGCACGCAAGCAATCAAGCTCGATCCGAACTATGCGTGGGCTTACAATAATCGCGGACTTTCTTACGCCATGTTAGGTGACTATAAAAGCGCCACAAAAGACGCTCGCAAGGCGTGCGAATTAGGCGAGTGCGATCTTCTGCAAATATTAGGAAAAAACAAGCATATCCGCGACTGATTTAATCGCAACCGCAAGTCGGGGATAATTTGTCGTCGCAACATCTAGCGCGCGTTCCAGCGCAACCGCCCCGTGCCGCGAGCAACAGTCGCGCACGGGCAACGCCAAACACTTCCCTAAAGAGCCGCTTATCGTTTTACCTGCAAAGTTTCTTGAGCTATTTGAAACGCGGAATAGGTATTTATCGGGCTTTGAACAAAAATAGTAAATCTCGTAAATTTTCGTATTTTTTCGTTAGACTTACGAAAAAGCACTAAATTGCCGTAAACGCTAGGCTTTAGAGCGGCAAACAAACGCAAGGAGGCAGGACAATGCAAACTTTACGCGCTAGAGTGGAGGGCAAACGCTTGAATACGATTATAAAGTTGCCCGCGGCATTTCTAAACAAAACGCTGGAGATCGACGTTTATCTGGACGAAGATACGCCGACGCAAACCAAGAACGAGGATAAAAGCTCCACTATCTCTTTCGACTCCTTTGGAATGTGGAAAGATAGAGCGGATATGACAGACGTGGAAAGCTATACGCGCAATATACGCAACGGACGACGCTTTGATTGTTGATACGGACGTGCTAATCTGGTATTATCGCGGCGACGCAAAAGCAAAGCAAGCGGTTATCAACACTTTACCGTTCTGTGTCTCCGCCGTAACCTACATTGCAAACGAAAATGTCCGATTGGCTTGTGCGGTTTTCTTTTGCGTCAAGCGCTTTTGAAATCTCCGCATTCTCCATTAGCCTTCTCCTTCATAATTCCCCGCCCCTCACAGCCTACGATCTCTCAGCAGAACGCGCAAATTTGCAACAAAACGCCGCAAAATGCTAAACTTCATAAAGAAACGTAAAAATTTGCAACAAAACCAGACGCCAAAGCGCGGGGTTGGAAGGAAAAAACCAATGCAATCCGTAAGAAAGATTATTGACGCTACCTTGCTCGCTCCTATCATCAGCCTTCCTAAAGAGCTTCAAGAGGGGGAGGTAGAGGTTATCATTTTGCCTTGCTCGGCAGAGAGCGAAGGCGCGGCTTCGTTGATTACGTTTGCCCAA
>JAIRKM010000020.1 GCA_031260125.1 Helicobacteraceae bacterium
GGGGGGGGGGTGAAGGGAGAAGAGGGGAGAGCGGCGCATCACCCTCAATGCAATCAACTATTGAAGAAAACAACGCTCTATCTGCTCCGCGCATAGAAGACCCCCTTCAATAAAAGCCAAAACTGAATAATTTTGCTCTTATTAAACTTAAATAGCGCCAAATGCCATTTTAAGATACACGAAGGATTTTGTCATTACAAGGAACAAAGCGGTGCCGGAGCGATACGCGCTCCATCGTTTGCAAACGGGTGAAAGGGTCAGACACGCCTTCGTTTTCTGCGCTTACACGTGCCCTTTCACTATCGTGAGGGAGGCGTAGCCGCGCTAACCTTCTGTCAGATGTAGGCTTAGCGCATGGCGATCGGTAATCACCATAGAGAACTCTCCATCAAACACCTTTATCTTGTCGATATATCCAGACACTATGACCGTCCGTTTTCTTGCGGTTAGCTGCTGGGCGGCTGCCTCAAAGATCACTTCGTCTTCCACTTTCAGCGGCGCCAAAAAATTGCACCGCGCGACAGACAGGATCGCATTTGGCCTGTTCACCGCCGCCGCCGCCGCAAAGTTTGCCGCGCCAAACACAAATCCCGAATGCACAAGCCCTTTTTTATCGACTACCATCTCCGCTGTCGTCAAAAACCGCACCTTTGCGTAACCTTCCCTCAACTCCTCAAGAGACCCGCAAAGCTGCTGATCGATCTCGTTATAGGCTTTCAGATCGACTTTATTCTCTTGATCGGACGGTACGGGTGAAACGTCCGCCTGTTGCTCTTCGTTTTCGTACTCTTCCGCCATTACGCCTTCCTCGCTTTTATATACGCTCTTTTGGGAGCCGGATAGCCCTCGATCGTCTTTGTTCTGTCGTTTGGATCGAGAAACGCCTCAAGACTTTCTCCAACGATCCACTCTGTTTTGCGCTGTTCATCCAAACCGGTTTCTTTTACCGCGATCAAACGGCAACCGCAAAAACCGCAACGCTCCATCATGTTGATCAATCCGGCGGCTGTCGGTATAAACCATACGTTGCGCATTTTGGCATATCTGCTTTTAGGCATCAAAAACAGGCTTTCATCTGAGTCAAAAATGATCGAATCAACGATCACCTCGCCTCCACGCTGGAGCGTACCGGCAATTTTTTTTAGCGTCCCTACCGGATCGCTTCGGTGGTAAATTACGCCAAGGCACAGCACGACGTCATATTCGCCCTCAAGATCGCCGCTGCCCGCTAACTTGTAATTGATGGGAATTTGTAAAAACTTGTTTATAAATAGAAATTGCAAGTACGGCAAAAATGCGGGATCATAGCCGGTCAGTGAAGCGGGCGCATCGGCGCTTAGTCTAAAGAGATAGTAGCCGTTATTGCAGCCTAAATCGAGTACGCGCTTGCCTCTTACGTCAATATGGGGCTTTATAAGGTTATACTTTATATAGCTACGCCATTCAGAATCGATAAAAATATCGTTGATCTTAAACGGTCCTTTGCGCCACGCTTTAAGCTCTTCGGCTATGCGGAGGTATTCTTCGCAGTTTTCCGCTTCGATTTCAATCGTATCTCCTATAGTCACAGAAGCGACGATCGGCTTGATTCGCTCGATCCGATCGTGAAGAGGCCTCAATCGTGTGTCGGCTAGTTGCAATTTATGCAGTCTTCAATATCATCTTCGATCTTTTCGCATCTGTCATAAACGTTGTTATATGGGCATTTTTTGAAATAGATTCCTTGCGCGTCATATCCCTCTACGCAATCGCTGTAATAGAGAGTGGATACTCCGCATTCGTTTACGCAGCCGCAAAGCAAAAATGCCGACAAGATCAGAATAGAAAATCTCACTTTAATAACACCTTATTAACTCGTTTTTCATGTGAACGGACGATCATTTTAACCGCAAGATCGTACAGAAAACGCGCAAGAAAAAAACTGATTGAACTCCATACGACCGCGCATATAAACGCGCCTGTCAGAATAGGAACGGGCGCGTGCGTTACTACAGCCCATACGCCATCGCTGCGCAGTATCTGCAAAGATGTGGGAGAGTGGAGTATCGTCTCTCCAAGCCAAAGTTGAAAAACAATTACAAAAGGATGAGTAATTGGGTTTGTAAACCAGCATGCCAGAAGGGCAAGCGGGATATTGCTTCTTAGGACGATCGCCATTACGCCGGCAGGGATCATCTGCCACGGCATAGGCATCATGGCGAAAAAGCCACCAATGGCGAATCCTTTTGCTATAGGTAGCTTTTTCATCTGCCAGTAATCGGGACACAAAATTTTATCACCAAATTTTCTGTACAGCCACGAGCTTTTTAACTGCTTTTTGCGTGGAATAAGACGCAGATATTTTCCAAGCGGCGTTCTTCTCCATATAAACGGACTGATATTCTCCAAAACTATCCTTTGCGCGCCGCTAGATTCGTCAGAGGTTCGGGGATATGATGCGCAAAGCCTTGCGAATACGCGATGCCCATCTCTTTTACGATGTTATATATCTCTTCGGTGCAGACATACTCCGCTACGATCGCCAGATTGTATGCTTTGGCAAGCTGCACCATAGATTGTACGACAGCGCGATCGGACGGATTGCCGCTGTCTAAATTCTTTATAAACTGTCCGTCAATTTTCAGATAATCGACGTTGAACTGTTTAAGATAGCCAAATGAGCTAAGTCCGCTTCCAAAATCATCCAGCGCTATAAAGGAGTGGTTTGTGTGCATTCTCTCTATAAAACTCAGTGCGGCGTTAAGTTGCGAGATTGCGCAGCTTTCGGTGATTTCAAAGCACAGCCGCGATGGATCGATGTTGTACTTTGATATACAATCCGCGACAAAATCAGGGAAAAAACGATCTGAAAGGCTTGCGCCGGAAATGTTGATATTGAAGCGGGTTACGTCGTATTTAACCCCATTCGTATCCCATTCAAAAAGCTGTTTACATACGCTCTCCACCACCCAGCGATCGACATGATGCATAAGATTGTACCGCTCGGCTGCCGCTATAAAGTATATCGGCGACTGGACGCTGTTGTTTGTGTCTTTGATCCTCAAAAGTACCTCTGCGTGCAGTCTGCTCTTTTCCGTCAGCGGTTCCACGAGTTGATAGTACAAGATAAAACGCCCTTGCGTCAAATCGCTGTTAAATTGCGCGATCGATAAGAACTCCTCGCTACGAACCTTGAAGTATTCCGAAGCCGCATCGTATAGAACTGCCTGATTGCGTCCGCGTTCTTTCGCGGCGTAACAAGCGGTATCCGCCGCGATCATAATGTTGCTTATGCTGTTTACGGCGTCCGATATAACAACGCCGATCGACGCGCCTATTGTAAAACGTTTATCGAGAAAAACAAACTCAAATTCACGAATGGCGTCCAGTATATTTTCCGCGGCTCTCATAGCCTTTGCATAGTCCATTCCGCGAAAGAGAACGCCGAATTCGTCGCCGCCAAGTCTCGCTAGATATCCATTTGATGTGCGGCGATCCAAAAGCGCGGTTATATCGATCAGAAGTTGATCGCCCGCCACGTGCCCGCAGGAGTCGTTAATCACCTTAAACTGATCGATATCAATATAAAGCACGGCGATTGGCTGTCCGTTGCTCCTTTGCTCTTCGACCGCGTGTTTAACCTGCAATTCAAACGCCCTGCGGTTGTGGATACCTGTAAGCGAATCGTGTTCAGATTGATAGGCAAGCTCGTCCTGCGTCGAATGCTGGAGCGAAACGTCTCTCATTGAGCTTCTGAAGCCAAGCGAGTTACCGTAGTCGTCATAGATCGGTAGCCACGACGCCGCAACCCACAGATCGTATCCCAGCTTGTGTTTGATTCTGAACTCTAAATCTCTCCCTTCAATTCCTTGCAAGGCATCTTGCATATGCTTTCTAACCACTTTAACATCTGCCGGATTGATCAGCGGCAGCGGAAAGTCTTTTATGGCCATACACTCTTCGGGCGTGTAGCCGCTGATGCGTTCAACGGCGGGATTGATCCACTGCAAAACACCATTTTTATCAAACCAGTTTTCCCAAGAGTACGTGTAATCCGCAATCGCCTTGAACATCTGATGGTTTTTAGTCAGCATAGTGGCGTGCTTCTCTACGGTGTCTATCATTGAGTTTAAGCTTTTTGAGAGCGTAGCAATTTCGTCATCACCAACCACTTCTGCCCGTTCTTTATAATTGCCGCTGCCGATCGTTTCTGCAAAAGCGGAGAGTCTGCGCAAGCCGTTGATAACATAGAATATAATAATTCTTAGAAACAGGATTAAAATAAGAATTCCCAAAGCTCCAATCGTTGTGCTTTGAACGATCAGCTCGTTTGTCGCGTTATGGATATACCGCGTGGAAAGCGCAATATACAGATATCCGTATGTCTGTCCTTCAAGCTCGACCGGATATCTGCTCACACGCATAATATCGCTTGATACTATATGCGCGTAATTATCTTTCAAGTCCGTTCCGGCGGAAGCCACTTCATTATCGTACGAATCGGTTACGACGATAAAGATAATATTATCACTATCGCACCACGTTTCAAGCGTATCCTGCATAGCGGCGTAATTGCGACTTACCAGCATAGCCGCTATAGATGAGTTATAGGCAACGTCTGTGTTGTGCATAGCAAAAGCGATTTGCCTGTCAAAATAGTCTCTCATCAGTCTGTTGCTGTTGTATATGATAAGTCCTAGAAGTACGACCACAACTAACGATATGGAGACGAATAGATTTGTTCGGACTGATTTAAATATCTTCAATTTTTATCCCCGATAACTCTTCAACTTCCTGCGTATATGTATTCATGGAATCTATGTCTTTTTGGGTAATTTTCCTAAAACCTATATAACCAGTTTTTAAGAAAAATTCTTTACCTTCGTCTGTCTTCTCAAACTCAAAAAGCGCCTCCCGTACTTTTTTGATCGTTTCCGCATCAAGGTTGTCGCTTGTCGCATAAATAATGGGCGGTAGAATATAGGCAGGTATATCTAATACCCGCGTTTTTCCCTTGATCTCTTCAGATGACTGCATAAAAACTTGTTTCGCGGTAAAAACAGCGTCCAACTGCCTGTTGGAAACCGCAATGATCCCTGCCATATGCAGGGGAAACTCGCTGATTTGATACCTGCCTTCAGGCAGATTCTTTTTCAGCCAGTGCAACGCCGCAATATAGTAGAGCGAAAGTCTGTCCGGAAGCCCGATCAGCTTATCGTTTAGGTCTGAAATCTTGTTGATGGAGCTGTTTTTGCCCACAACGATAGCAATTTCCATATTTGACTTATAGGCGGCTACAGGCGTGTATATGCCTTTTGAAAATGGAATAAAGTGTCCTGTAGTCAAAAGAATGTCAAATTCGCCGTTGACGATGTCCCGTAGGAATTGCGTATGATCGACCGACGTGAAGATCGCCACGTCGCATCCCAGCCTTTGCGCAAGAAAGTCGCGCAAAGGACGGTGCGTTTTTACCAACGCGGCGGGGGAGTTAAAAGGGACGATGCCTAGTTTTATGACTTTTTCCGGCGCGGCGCAAAAGGCGCAGGAGATCGCCGCGCACAATAAAAGCGCGAAACTGCCGGCTCTCATAATCTGCAACTCGCGTTCTTCATAAGATTAATTATAACAAATGCGCGGTTTTCTTGCGCAAAGGCTGGGATGCGGCAAGACAAAAGTGGGCAGGGGAGGGCAAACGCGCCGACCGCCTGACCGTT
>JAIRKM010000081.1 GCA_031260125.1 Helicobacteraceae bacterium
GCTCATAAGCGCGATCGGCGCGTGTCCAAAAACGACCAGCGCGGTAACGACGATCGATCCCCAAACGTGAAAATAAAAGAGAACGGTTACAACCTGCTTTCCCAGCGCGGGCGTAAGAGCGTATAGTAACCAGCCCGAAACGATCAGCGCGAATATCATCGCTATAAATATGGAATAGAGTAGCTTCTGTCCAGCGTTAAATCTGCCTTGAGGCGCAACTTTTTCCGGTCCAAACTTTATCCCGAATATCTTTCGCGGATAGCCGCCCAGATTTTTGAACCAGCCTAGCGTATCTCTATCCCATGTCGTCAGGTTTTTTAGCAACAATATAAACCTGTCGTAGTTAATGATCGCAAAGCCGAAAAAATTAGCGGTGGAGACGACGGCGGCTACAATATGTATGTCCATCGCCATTGCGGCGCTCGCTTCGCCTATTAGTTTGAAATATATCAAACAGCCCGTAACGATTAAAATCGTCCAGCTTAAAAGGTTTATGTTATGAAAAACCTTTTCGCATACGGGAAATTTTAATACTTTTGCGCTAGACATGATCGCCTCCTTTTAATCCGAGATTGTTGCGATCCACGTAGGTTTTCGTATGCAACAACTCTTCGGCTATTTTGTCCATAGGCTTTGCGCCAAGGTCTTTATATACCTTCAACGCGCTGGGATTTTGGTGCGATCCCGTCAAGTTTTGCCGTTGCAGACGTTTATCGTCTTTATAAAGCCCCTGCTGTCTTAGTCTTATATAGGACTTGCGCCGCTGTACAATATCTGTAATCGCATAGCCGCTTATGGCTACAACCGACACGGAAACGCCCGCGACTTTAAGAAAATCGCGGCGGCTTATTAACGATCGCGAAGGTTTTTCCGCGTAATATTCTGTTTCGCTCATTGTTTTCTCCTTTTAAGCTCTAAGCGGTAGCGGCAGAAGCGGATGAAGCCACGACGTACCCATAGTTCTAACAGGTTGTCCGCCTCCATTTACGCAACCGCCCGGACAGTTCATCACTTCGACAAAGTGATATTTATTGCGATCGTCGATCAATCTTTCCGCAATCGCTTTTATATTCCTCGACGCTCCGTTTACTACGGCTACTTTTACCTCTATGATCTTGCCGCCGTAATCTTTCAAAGGCACGGGAATGTTCGCTTCCACTATGTCGGTTTCGTATCCTCTTACGGCTATTAGATCGGGATTTGACAACTCCTTTCCGGAAAGTACAAAATACGCCGTTCTTAACGCCGCCTCCATCACGCCGCCGCTGTTTCCAAATATCGTCGCCGCGCCGGTATAGACGTTCATCGTTTCTACTTCGCGCTCGTCTGAAAGCGTTAATGGATTTATGTTTTTGCGCCTAAAGATTTCGGCTATGTCCCTTGCCGTTAAAACCGCGTCTATATCTTGAAAATTAGGCGCGTCGCTCGGTATTTCTCCGTTTTTTATTAGATACTGACGCGCCGAATTAAACTCCGGTCTGCTCGCTTCAAATATCTTGGCGGTACAGGGCGTAACGGCGACCATATAAACGCTTCTTGGATCGACGTTCCACACATACTTTGCCGCCCACGTTTTGGCTAACGCTCCGCCCATCTGAATAGGCGATTTCGCGCCGGATATATGGGGTAGCAGTTGCGGGTGAAAGGTTTCGGCGTTTTTTATCCACGCCGGACAGCAACTTGTAAAATGCGGAAATGGATGCGCCGCCATGTGTTCCAGATCGCCGCCTCGCTCGCCAAGCAACCAGTATTGGACTTTTTTGATGAACTCCGTTCCCTCCTCCAAAATGGTCTGATCGGCGGCAAAGTTCACGTCGTAATTGTGAAATCCCGCTTGCTCAAATGCGTTGTACATTCGGTTGATCGTCAGATCGCCGGGGTTCCCGCCAAACTCTTCGGCGATCGAAACTCTGACGGAAGGCGACGGGTGAGCCACCACAAAGGCGTTTGGATCGTCTAGCTTTTGTAGCACGGTATCGACAAAGCTCATCTGCTCGATCGCGCCAAACGGACAATTGACGAGACACTGCCCGCAATTGACGCACCGATTGACGCTGATTCTGTGCGCCACGCCAAGCGATCCTCGGATGGCGTCGGTCGGGCAGAACGCTTCGCAGGTATCGCACCCTACGCAGTTATCTTGGTTGATCTTGATTATGCCTCTTAGCTCGCCTTTTCGGCAAGTCCCCTCAAACTCGGCGTCGCCGCCCCACGCGTCGTTTGGCGGATTGAACGTAGCAACCCGCGTTACCTTAGACATCATCCCCTCCTTTTAGTATTACGGATATTACAAAGGTAATACTACGCTGACTAACCTTAAGGATTTGTTTAATGATGAAAATTAAAGAATCGAATGGCGCCAACGATCCGCGCGTCCAGCAATACGTTGCGATCGAGCGCTTGAATGGTTTCTTGACGATTGGTAAGACGGCTACTCAAAGAGTATTTGACATTCAAGTAGCGCGGGGTTTTTGAGCCTTTTGCGTATTTTGTCCCTTCTCGACGATCGCCGCGAAGCCGCCGGATACCTTGCGAAAGATGTCCACCAGCGACGGATCGAAGTGCGTGCCGCCGCCCACGATGATGATGCGCTCCGCTTTGGCGGCGTCAAGCGGCGGCTTGTAGGGGCGCTGGGAGATCAGCGCGTCATACACGTCGGCGATGGCCATCAACCGCCCTTCCAGCGGAATATCTTCGCCGCGCAGTCCCAGCGGATAGCCGCTTCCGTCCCATTTTTCGTGGTGGGTGGCAATGAACGTCCGCGCATGACGCAAAAAGGCGCGTTCCGTCGTGTTCTCCTCGATCTTCTCAATGACGTGAAG
>JAIRKM010000024.1 GCA_031260125.1 Helicobacteraceae bacterium
ATCGTTTTGTTTGGCATTATGGAATTAACTCCAATTCAAACTCTAAATTGGGATTTTCTATAAAACCAATCGTAGAATAAATGACTACCTTTACGTTCTTGCCGTCTATATATTGCTGCGCTCCTATTGCGCAAAAATGCATACTAAACCTTCCAATTGACGCCATAAAATCATCTAAAGGCGTTGCGTATTCGTAGTATCCGTATTTATATGCTACGCTCTGAAAATAGTATTTTTCAAACAGCGGCATATATTCTAACGCGCGTCCGTTGTCGGCTTCATCATGGCTTCTCCATTCCTGCACAATCTGTTTGCCGAATGTTCCGAATTTAACGACGGGATTTTCGGGCGTAGGCAGTTGCAGTTTTAACTCCTCGTCCTTGCGCATTTCGTCTATCCTCTGTCTTAGCAAGTTTTTTGCCGCCCCGTTCTCCCAGATCGCCCCCGATGTTTTATAGACGCTGTCATAGTACCATTGCCGCGCCCGCAGAAGCCGCCTAACCTATCTCCATCTTATGCTTGCAGGCGCTGCTGAGACACTCAAAAATCTCTTTTTTACGGACGACACGGCGCGCCATTGGGTAACCGCATTTAGGACACTTTGTCTCGGTAGGTTCGTATTTGACGGCGAAGTCGCACTTTGGATAGTTGGAGCAACCGTAAAACGGACCGCGCTTTGAAAAGCGCCTTTTGATCTCACCGCCGCATTTTGGGCATGGAACGGATACGATCCGTGCTTCTTCTTTCTCCCCTTGATCGATCGGCTTGGTGTTTTTGCACTTGGGGTAGGCGCTGCACGCTAGAAACGCACCTCGCTTGCCGCGGCGGGTTACCATGGGAGAGCCGCATTTTTCGCACTTCACGTCGGAAGCGCTCTCTTCGGTTACGTTGCGGGAGTATTTGCACTTAGGATAAGCGCTGCACGAGATAAATTCGCCGAATCTTCCGACTCTTTTTACAAGCGGTGCGGAACAAAGAGGGCAGATTTCGCCCACGTCCTCCACCACCTTCTTGCTCTCGATCGCCTGCTTGCCCTCCTCTATCTTTCTGATAAACGGACCATAAAAGCCGCGCAGAAGCTCCTGCCAATCTTTGCCGTTTTCGGCTATGGCATCAAGCTGCTCTTCCATCTTGGCGGTAAACTGGCTTTCCACAATCTCCGGAAAGTGTTTTTCCAGCGTCTCCGTAACGGTAAAGGCGATCTCGACAGGTCTGATCTGCTTCTTCTCTATCGTGATATAGCCGCGATCCTCCAGCAGGGAAAGCGTAGGCGCGTAGGTGGACGGACGCCCGATGCCAAGCTGCTCAAGCACTTTGATCAGCCCCGCCTCGCTGTAGCGCCCGGGCGGTTCGGTGAAGCGCTGCTCTGTTTTAATCTCTTTAAGCGCGATCTGCCCGCCCTCTTTGAGTTCGGGAATCGGCTTGTCTTTATCCTCGTTGTCCCAGACGCGGTAGAAGCCGTCAAAGAGAAGCCGCCGCCCGCCGCTCTTAAACGATCCCTCCTTCGCCTCAAATGAAACGCTGATTGTCTCAAAAACGGCATCGCTCATCTGCGAAGCCATAAAACGGTTGTAGATGAGCGTATAGAGTTTTAGCTCGTCCTTGCTCAAAAACCCCGCGGCGAGATCGGGGCTAAAATCGACGCGGGTCGGGCGGATCGCCTCATGCGCCTCCTGCGCCCCCTTCGCCTTGCTTTTATAGTATCTCGCCGACGCGCTCAGGTGGCGATTGCCAAACCGCCTTTCGATCTCTCCTCTTACCGCCGCGATCGCCTCCTGCGCGATATTTAGGCTGTCCGTTCGCATATAGGTGATCACGCCGCTTATGCCGCGATCGGTGGCGACCCCCTCGTAGAGCCTCTGCGCGAGAAACATCGTTTTCTTAGGGGCATAGCCCAGCTTACCGGACGCGCTCTGCTGCAAGGTAGAGGTCATAAACGGCGGCTGCGGCTGAACCTTGCGCTCCTTCTTTTCCACTTTGCCCACAACGAAGCTCGATCGCGCAAGCGTATCTTTGATCCTCTCCGCCTCCTCTTTGCTGGAAACGGACATCTTCTCAATCGCTTTGCCCTCAAAACGCGAAAGCTCCGCTTCCACGCCGCCATCAAAAAGCCCCGTAATGCTCCAGTACTCACGCGGCGTAAAGGAGAGTATCTCCCGCTCCCGATCGACGATGATCTTCAACGCCGCGCTCTGCACTCTTCCGGCGCTCAACCCGCGCTGAATCTTGCTGCCAAGAAGCGGCGAAAGGCTGTAACCCACAATACGATCGAGTAGCCGCCGCGCCTGCTGCGCGTTCACCTTGTTGATGTCGATCGTGCGGGGGTTTTCAAGAGCGTCAACAATCGCCTTCTTTGTAATTTCGTGAAAGACAATGCGGGGCGTCGTGTCCAAAGGCGCGCCGAGTAGCGCCGCGATATGGTAGCCTATCGCCTCTCCCTCGCGATCCTCGTCGGTAGCCACATAGAGTTGATCGCAGCTTTTAGCAATGCCTTTAATCTCCTCCACAAGCGCCTTATGATCGCTGTTGACCTCATACACGGGAGTAAAGGCACCATCGCTTATCTTGATGCCCATCTTGTTTTTTGGCAGATCGCGGATATGCCCCTTGCTTGCCACCACCCGATCTCCGCTGCCAAGAAAGCTCTTGATCGTTTTTGCCTTGGAGGGAGACTCCACAATGATTAACCGTTTCATATTTACGTGCGCGCCTATCTGGTTTTTTGGCAAGTTTAACCAATAAGGATTTAATTTTGTTGTGGCGGCTTCTACAACAAATCTCCCAACAGCCGATATAGGAACATGCTCTTATTTATATTAAGAGGAAAACAAATACAAAGGAGACGGAACAATGCCGGGCTTTATCATCAACACGAACGTGAAAGCG
>JAIRKM010000041.1 GCA_031260125.1 Helicobacteraceae bacterium
ACGTTAAAAGCATAATCAAACAGCAAGCCGTCTTTTTGCCCAGAAAACGCGCCAAGCTCGCAACCTAGTCTATTGCCTCGCGTGCTTATCACGCGGTCCTGCTTTTCAAACTGATCGCCCGCGCTATCAATTATTTCAAACTTTGGAGCGCACCCTGCCAAAAACACCCCCGCTATTGCAACAACTACAAACTTACGCATCGCCGCTCCTTTTGTTTTATTTACACTAACTATATGATGCTTGAACGCGTCAAACTTTAGATAGCTAAACGATTTTAATCTCCGTTTCAAGCGCTATATCAAAGCTATCCAGAACGCGCCGTTTCGCCTCGTCAATCAGCCACATAGCCTGTTCAAAGGTCGCGCCGCCGAGGTTGACCAGAAAGTTGGCATGCTTGCCGCTGAAAGCCGCGCCGCCGCGGACAAAACCGCGCAAGCCGACCGCTTCGATTAGCCCTCCCGCATAGCCGCCGATGGGGTTTTTGAAGCAGCTTCCCGCGCTGGGTTCCTTGGGGTGCGCGGCGCGGATCGCCATAAACAAAGCCTCCAAAGCGCGGTCAAAGCCTCTTTCCAACCTAAACGCTGCCTCAAATACCACGCCCTCTAACGAAGCGCGTCTATAGCCGCGCTCAATACACGCCGCGTCGATCGCGCCGCGCCCAAAATCAACCCATAGCAACCGATCAAAGACGCTTCGATCTTTAAGCCCGGCGTTCATGGCGATTAAACCGCCAAGGCTGCCGGGCAAGCCGCACAAAAACTCCAGCCCGCCCAGATCGGCGCGCTTGCACAGCGAGACAAGCTTGCCGCTTGGCGTTTTGCCGCCCGCAACAAGAACCTCTCCTTCGACGCGGCAGTAGTCAAACGAGCGATCCAAAACCGCAAGCGGCGGCGGAGAGTTGGAAACAAGAAGATTGCGAGCATTCCCAACGATAAAAAACGGCGCCGGATCAAAACCGCGATCCGCGATCGTTTCAACCTCAACCGCGCCGCCGATTTTAAGCGAGCTGTACTGTTGAAAATTTATCAACATTGGCTAAAAAACGTCTCTGTATTTCATAAAAATATGATATTATAAACCTCATTCCAAATGTTCATAAAGGTATCACTGTGTCGTTTTGGTCTTCGATTCGCGGGCGGCTTCTGATCACAGTTTTGCTCTTAAACGCCGTTACGGCGGTAAGCTATGGCATATACATCTACGCGGAACATAAACGCCACATCAACAGCGATGTCAATCACCGCCTCGTGGCAGCGGCGATGGCGGCGGCGCACTATGCCCCAGAAGAACTGCACGACGAGGCGGCAAAGGGCGTTATGAGTCCGGAGTTATTCAAGTTGCTCAACGAGCGATCCTACAAACTTGCGCGAAGCACGGACTTGGAGTTTGTCTATACGCTTGTAGAGTCAAGCGAGGGCTTTCGCTTCGTCATTGACACGCCCGAAGAGGATGAGTTCGCCAGCGGGACTCTGGAGTTGGAGAAAGAGCCGCTCTACCTCTACAACAATCCCAGTGAATCGATCGCCAAAGCGCTGGAGACAAACGAAATGACCTTCGACGAATACAGCGATGAATTTGGAAATCATAGAAGCGTTTTTATCCCAATGACCACGAAAAAAGGGACGAAATTTGTCGCTTGCGCCGACGTGCCGCTTGCGGAGATCTACGAAACCTTCAAAGAGACGCTGCTCAATACGATGCTTATCGGTGGTTTGGGCTTTATTTTTGCGGCGGCGGTAAGCTGGTTCGCGATCTCCAGATTCCTAAGTCCGATCGGTTCCGCGCAGATGGCGGTGAGAACGATTACGCGCGATCTTGATTTCCAAATGAGGCTTGAGGAGACCGCCAACGAAATAGGCGCTCTGTGCGCCGATCTCAATATGCTGCTGGGTGAATTTCAAAAGGTGATTGCCAGCGCGATCGAGAACGCGAGCGAAAACGCCTCAATCTCGTCGCAGCTTGACGCAAGCGGCGCTTCCATCTACGATCGCGCTAAGGCAAATCTGGACGAAACCGTCAGAATTGCCGCAAGCGGAAGCGAAACCAACGAGCTACTTGAACAGATGCAAAACGCGCTTGAAGAGACAAAAAGCGGCATGAATACCGCAGCGTCGAGACTGGGCGAATCGCGGGCGCAGATCGAAAATGTGGCGGCTTTGGTGCGGGATGAGAGCGTGGCGCAGACGGAATTAAGCGAGCGGCTGACAAGTCTGGCGCAGGAGGCAAGCGCGGTGAAAAGCGTCCTCAGCGTGATAGGCGACATAGCCGATCAGACCAACCTTTTGGCTTTGAATGCGGCGATCGAGGCGGCAAGGGCTGGCGACGCGGGGCGCGGCTTTGCCGTTGTAGCGGACGAGGTGAGAAAACTCGCGGAGCGGACGCAAAAAAGCCTATCTGAAACGAGCGCCACAATCGCCGCAATCGTGCAGTCAATTGGCGATGCGGCAGATTTGATGGAGAACAGCGCCGGCAAATTTAAGAGTCTTATGGAGGGCGCGGCGGCGGCAAGCGGTGTCGTTGAAAGCGGCGTGAAAGAGATGGAGCGCATCCAAGGAAACCTCGAAAAAACCGCCGCTAACTCCCGCGAGATCGTGCAAAAAACGCAGGGCGTCCTGTTGAGCGTAGAGCAGATTCGACACGGCGCGAACGAAAGCGCCGCGAGTATTAAAGAGATTGCCGAGCTTGCCTCACATCTGAACCGCCAGAGCGAACGGCTGCAATTGGAGCTTAACAAGTTTAAGGCATAGGCGGGCTTGCTCCAAGTTGGCTGGATCGTCCATTCGACCGAATGACGCGGCGATCGGCGCGGTGCGTTTGCGTTGTTTGTTATTCGTTGCGCTCTTCGTTTTCCACGTTGCGGCAGTCTTCGACGGTTCTTTCTTTTGATTCGCCAGCCGCTTTTTTGCGGCAGGTGCGATCGCGCTATAGGTTCGCCTATTATGTCCCTATCCTCTATATCTTCGCCTGCTCGGTCTTTTGTCTCAAGAGCCACCTGATCAGCACGATGATAAAAACCGCCTCGATCATGCTTGCAAGAATGAACGCCGAGTAGCCGTTTTGATCGATCAACTTGCTGTGCAGACCGATCGAGGCGACCGCCACAAGAAAGGTAAGCGGCATAGATTCGCTAAGCCCGATCAAGATTCTCTCCTTTGCGCAAAAAAGCTTTCCGAACGTCAAAAATGAGCCGGTTACACGCATCAGCGTCATCGCGCAAACGATCGCCACCGCCGCTAGAAGGATGCCGGCGTCGCCAAGCAGACGCAGATCAAGCGTGCTGCCCACGTAGATAAAAAAGGCGGGTACCAAAAATCCAAAGCCAAAGGAGCTGAGCTTGGCGGAAAGATCGGTCTTATATTTAAAGAAGTTGGAGATAAACATTCCCGCCATAAACGCCCCTAGCACCAATTCCAGCTCAAAGCGGAGCATCGCGGCGATTAGCACGAAAAAAATAGCGATCGATACGCGCACATCTTCATCTTGTGTTCCAACGTCGGGCATAATCGTCTTTTTTATCTGCGGAAACCACCAAAACAGCACGTCGGCAAGGCGAAAGAAAAGCCATGCCGCTAAAAGCACGCCGAGCAGCGCAAACATCGTCTGCAAAAACGATACGTTTAATCCGCCAAGCTGCGTTAATCCGCTTAAAACCGTTAGGGCGCAAATGCTCAGAAGCTCGCCTACAATTCCGAGCGTGAGCGCAAAACTAAGCCATTGTCTTTTCTCCTTAAAATCGTGAATCATCGTCATAATCATTCCAACAGAGACGATGGGCAGCGCGGCGATATAAATCGGAGAAAGATCAAATACAAAAAAGATCACGGCAGCAGCAGAGTACTGGATTAAAAAGAATAACACTATCCTCTGCCATTCTGCCTTTTTCAGCATGGCAAATTCGCGCAGGTTCACCTCTAGTCCCGCCAAAAACATCAGGTACAGAAAACCTACGTTGGAGATAGAGCTGAATATCTCGTTTGAGCTGCTCAAAAGTCCCAAAAATGCCGCGATCGATCCGAGCGCAATCTCCGCCACCGAAACGGGCACGTCCAGAATGCGCGAACAGAAAGGCGATACCATAATCAGAACTGAAAGCGAGGCGATTACGGCGATGTTTTCCACTATGCGATCGCGTGCAGCCCCATAAGCATAATGACGGCGGCAAAAAGATAGCTGTCAATACGATCAAGTACGCCGCCATGTCCCGGCAGCATTGTGCCACTGTCCTTAACCCCGGCTTTGCGCTTGAGAAAGCTCTCGAAAAGATCGCCGAACACGGAAGCCACGCTTGCTAAAAACGAAATGGCAAGGACGCTCCAGAAACCGGCGACGATCGGTAGCCCCGCGAGTGTGCCGATGATCGTTCCCGCGGTTATTCCACCGGCGACGCCTTCGATCGTCTTATTTGGACTGGTGGGGCAAAACGGAGTTTTACCCAGACCCTTGCCCGCGAAAAACGCAGCCGCGTCGCACGCGATCACGATCGCCAACAGCCAAACGTAGGAGAGTATCCCAAACTCCGCGTAGAGAGAAAAGAGAAAGAGCATCGGCGCCGTCGGATATAAAAACGGCAAGGCGTTTTTCAGATCGGCGCGTTCGCTGTACGCCGAAAAGGACGCGGCTATTATCAGCGCCAAAAACAGCAGCTCAACCGGTCTTGGATAAAAAAGCGCCGCGATCCAAAAGAGTAGCGCGAGCGCGTATATAAGTTTTGGCTTCTGCACCTTAAAAAGCGAGATCGCCTCAAACAACGCAGCCATATATACGATTGTCAAAAATATCCCGATTACCCAGATTGAGTGAAAAAAACCCACTAGACATACGGCAACAAATAATATCAGCGCCGTACGCCACCTTTCATAGTCGTTTTTAATCCACAAAAAATCCATATTACACCTTTATATCAAGCAACTTTTTTTCTTGCGGTTTTTCTTTCATTTCCCGCTTTTGCCTCTCCTGTTCACGTTCATCATCTTCTTGTTTCTGATGTTCGTGATCGGGATTTAACTTTTCGTTCGCCTCCGTCGGGCGCGTTTCCTGAACCTCCGTCTTCTGCCCTTCCGCGGCGGACGAGGTGAGCATGCTCTGAAAATCCGCCCTGCTCTGAGCCTGCTGCTGAACCGACGATGCCGCCGGCGCGTTCTGATTGGAGTAAATAACTCCGGCGATAGGTGTGACTGACATTGTCCATCCTTAATCGAGTCCGATCCGCACAGTTTTATATTCTGTGTAGGTAACCTCGGCGCCTTTTACGATCCGAACGTTTCTTCTTGCCGTGTAATCTACCTCAAAGGCGCCGCCTGAACTGACTGAAAAACGGGCGCAAAGCCTTGCCGCCTCTATAATTATATCAGCAGGCAGTTTTTCCCGCCGTGTTTGTACGATCACGTGCGCGCCGGGCATGCCTTTGAGGTGAAACCACATATCGCCCGCCTTCGCCCTTTTTAACAGCAGCGCGTTGCCTCGTTCGTTGCGCCCTAACAACACGCTGACGCCCCCGATCTCAAACCGTTCAATCGGCTCTCCATGCGGCGCGTCCTTTTGCTTTAATGGCTTTTGCGGCAACACGGCGCTAAGCCTGTCGCCGTCTTTAGCCTCATCTATCGCGCCTATAAGCCGCGCGTAGAATAGAACGCGATCTTGCAGATTCTCCCGCTGGGTTTTCAGCCCCGCGGCTTTGGCGCGCAGCCTTTTGGAGAGCAGAAACTTCCGTTGCGCCTCCTTCACCGCCGTAGGCAGCGATTCCAAGTCGATCACGCGGCGTCCGCCGTCAAAATCGTCAACAACCGCCTCCTTGACAAACGGCGCAATCGCGCCGGCATTCGCAAGGAGCAACTCCCCTTCCCTTCTGGCTAAATCGGCTCTCTTTTCCAATTCGTCCGAATCTTCGAGCGCTTGTAGCTTCTCCTCCACCTTCGCCGCCTTCCTGCGCGTCTCGCGAAGGGCGATCTCCTTTTTTTCCGCTAGTTCCCGCCGCCGACATTCGTTGTACCTGCCGATCAAAACGGCGCGGATATCCTCGATCGTCTCCGCCGCGGGCGCATACGGCGGCTTTGGCGGCAAAACGTAAAAAACGCCGTTTTTTCTAATCCTCCTTAACGACTCCAGTACGATGCCGCGCTCATCGACGATCAGCGCGTTTGATTTCACCGGCAGCAGTTCCAAAATAAGTGTGGTTTTGATCTCCTTGTAGCGATCCGCCCTTACAAACTCAAGCCGCGCAATCTTGTCTCCTTCTTCCACCGACGCGCGCAGCAGTACCGCGGCGTTTAACCGCCGGTTTAAGGCGAGATCAAAGGGCGCGGAGTAGCTTTTTTGATACCGCTGGGGCTTAACGGGCGCGATCAGCATGTGCGATGGCGAGAGATCGAACAGCCAGTCGCCGCCCTCAAACGCCAGATAAAGCAGATTTTCATCGACGCGCCGGGCAAAAAGCAACCTTTTCTCTTTGGCGATCAGAGCGACGGCGGAAAAGATTTCACTATAGCGCATATATAATTCTTTCTATAGTTTTCTCGGCAGTTTACCAAATTGGCATCGCGGAACTTAACGAAAAGAGAGATATGTGAGAAAGCGCGTTTTTCTATCGCCTCCCCACATGGGTGGCGGCGAGATGGAGTTTATCAAAGAGGCGTTCGCGAAAAACTACATCGCGCCTCTGGGCGAAAATGTAACCGGTTTTGAGGAGGATATAAAGGCGTTTACCGGCGCGAAAAACGCGCTCGCGCTCTCCTCTGGCACGGCTGCGATACACCTTGCCCTGCTTTCGCTTGGCATCAAAGCCGGCGACAGAGTGATGGCAAGCAGCCTCACATTTATCGGCTCGGTTTCGCCGATCTCCTTCATCAAAGCGGAGCCGATCTTCATCGACAGTGATAAAAAAAGCTGGAATCTCGATCCAAACCTGCTGGAGGACGCGGTAAAAAAAGAGCGCCCAAAGGCGCTGATCCTAACTCATCTATACGGCTGCTGCGCCGATCTTGAGGCGATCGGGCAGATATGCGAACGATCGGGTGTCGTCCTGATCGAAGACGCGGCGGAATCGCTAGGAGCCGTTTACAAAGAACGCCACAGCGGCACGATCGGCGCGGCGGGCATCTACAGCTTCAACGGCAATAAGATCATCACGACAAGCGGCGGCGGCATGCTGGTCTCTCAAAGCGAAGCGCTCACACGGCGCGCCTCTTTTCTCTCCACGCAGGCGCGCGAGCCTGCCGCGCATTACGAACACAGCGAGATCGGCTTTAACTACCGTATGAGCAATATACTAGCCGGCATCGGACGCGGGCAGATGCGGGTTTTAAGCGATCGGGTGAAAAGAAGGCGTGAAATTTTCAGCTTCTACCGATCGGCGCTGAACGATCTGCCCATTGAATTTATGCCGGAGATAAGCGAGAGCAGATCGAGCCGCTGGCTTTCCGCGATCCTTTTTAACGACAGCCGTGTTACGGCGGAGGCGGCGCGTCTGGCGCTAGAAAGAGAAAACGTGGAATCGCGCCCTCTATGGAAGCCAATGCACGCTCAGAGGGCGTTTTCAGACGCGAAACGCTACATTACGGGCGTAAGCGACGAACTTTTTGCCAAAGGGTTATGCCTGCCCAGCGGTAGCCAGATGAGCGCGGACGATCTCTGCCTCACGGCGGAAACGATCCGCACTCTCTTCAAATAACCGAGCGCCTGAACTTCCACACGGAAAGCGCGATCAGCGCCAGCGAAATCACTAGGGCGTAAAGCGGCGGTAGTCCGAAGAAGGCGAATTTGGACATCAGTACGCCATTAACCGCCTCACTCTGATGATCAAAAAGCGAGAAGTTGGGAAGAATGACAAAGAGCGTTTCGCTAAGCCCCCTTACAAAGGCGCTGGCAAACTGCTTATGCGCGTAGATGTACAGCTCGTCTAACCCGTTGCCAATCATGATCAGCGCGGTGGAGTACAAAACGGCGGAAACGGGCGCGAAAAAACGTGAAAGCGCCAATACAAGAAACGCGCCCGTCAGCGCCGAAAGCGCGTAGAGGATCGACTGCCACACGACAAAAAGCGGCGCAAAGATCAGATTGACCGCGAAAAGCAGAAGCGCTACCGGCATAAACGCGGCGATTATCGACGCGAAACGGCACATCTCATACCGTGAGCGGGTAAGAGCGGTGGAGAGCGGCAGGCGCGAGAGCTTCAGGAGCTGCTCATTTTTGCCAAGCTCAAACGCCCAAAGCAACGCGAGCGCGTGCATCCAAAACGCCTCAAAGACAAGTAGAAGATCTAAAAAAAGCTTCTGTTTGTGATCTCCCATATCAATATCGGACAGGGCGAAGCAAACCATGATGGACAAAAAAGTCAAAAACAACACGCCGCGTACCAAACCGCCCCGTAAAAGCGAAAGCGAAAAGAAACGGATAATAGGCAAAACTATCTCTCCTTTGAAAACTTGATCGTTCCGCGCGTGGGATCGTATCGCCAATGCACGTTCTCTTTTTCATTATAGTCTTTCTTGCTTGCGATGCCGACAATGCGCGTTATCCGTTCGTTATCCACGGACTCACCCTCAAATGTCTGCCACTTATCTCTATCCGGCGGATCGATCACCAGAGCGAGCGCCGTCGATCCAAATATCATATCCTCTATGCTGTCGTAGGCAAGCTCTACGTCCATGCCCTCCCACGCCAGCACCGAGAGGGCGCGCGGAAACTTCTGCGCAGAGAGCATGTTGAGCGTTGCGTTCTGATCGGCTTTTCTCATCGTCAGCCTATGAGGTTCGCCCAGCGCGTCAATAATGGTAAGCTCCAGATTCTCGCGTTTTATCGCCTTTGATCGTATAAAAAGCAACGCCTCTCTTACCTTTTCAATGCCGGACTGTTCCGCCACCCTCTCCGCGTCGCCCTTTACGCTCAACAAATTGGCTACGACCACGCCGCCTAGTATGGCAACAATTATCAAGGCAAAAAGAAGTTCAAAAAGGCTAAATCCCGCTCGAATCGTCAATTTATCTCCTTCCACTCCTCTAAACCTTTCATTCGCCGCGTTTACTTTCTCGCGGACAGTCAAATCAGCCAAATTATGTTGTCTCCTTTGTTTGACAGCCTCTATTGGGAAATATCCTTAATGACGATAGTTACATTTGGGGGGCGCATGAGGGGTACCATGCGATAGCTACGGCCTGCTTTGAAGTTATGGCTAACGGCAATGTTTTCTGCCGTATATATCCCACCTGTAGCGGTTGTAGTGAAATTAACGGTGAATGTATGGTTGCCTTGGGGTATCTGAACCTCGCCCCAGTTATATCCAAAGGCGGGTTTCCATTCAACTGCTTTGCCGTTAAACTCTGTAACGGTAAGCGACGCGGCAATGGTTAAAGTGCATTTTTGCTCGGGCGGCGTAGCGTCGTCATAGGTTATATACGCAGTGGATGATAGGCACCCTGAAAACATCAGGATCATCAAAAAGCCACTCATCAATCTGATGATTCTGTTCTTTTTCATGTTTTTATTATAGATCGAGAGTTTGCGTATTGTCAAGGGTTTTATGCGGTATGCCGCATAACCTCCGTCTGTATATGACGTTTAAGATTATTGCCGCCTTCTGAAGGAGAGCGCCTCCAGCAGATGTGCCTTGCCAACTTCCGGCGAGGCGGCGAGATCGGCGATCGTTCGCGAGACACGGCGGAGTTTGCAAACCGCCCTAGCCGAAAGGGCAAAGCGATTCGCCGCGTCAAGCAGCGTTGATTGCGCCTCTCGATCAAGGACGCAGAAGCGCTCCGTTTCCGCGTCGCTGAGTTTGGCGTTAAACTCGCTCTGCCCCCGCTCGCGCTGCGCCTTAAACGCCTCAAAGACACACGAACGCATCTCGGCGGAACTTTCGCCCCTCTTCGCGCCGTGATCGCTCTGACCCATCTGTACGAAGAGGTCGATTCGATCCAAAAACGGATCGGAAAGGCGTGACTGGTAACGCGAAATCTCCAGTTGAGAGCATCTGCACGGCTTGGATTTGCTCAGAAGATTCCCGCACGGACACGGATTCATCGCGGCGGCAAAAAGAAAGCGCGTCTCATAAACCACCTTGCTATTTACGCGCGAGATCAGAAGGCGGTGATCCTCCAGCGGCTCACGAAGCGCCTCTAAAATCGCTCTGGGGAAGTGGGGCAGTTCGTCAAAAAAGAGAACTCCGCGATTTGCCAGCGCGCATTCGCCCATCATCGACTCTCGCGAGCCGCCGCCAAAAATGCTGGCTTTTGTCGCGGTATGATGCGGGTGGCGTAACGGGCGCTCCGCCTTGAACGAAGGCGTTTTGCCCTCCAAACTCTCCAGCGATGCCTGCAACAGCACCTCCCGCATCGTCATCGGCGGCATGATCCCCGCCATGCGCTTTATGATCATGCTTTTACCGCAGCCGGGAGAGCCGCTCAATATGAGATTGTGAAAGCCCGACGCGGCGATCAGCGCCGCCCTCTTTGCCATAGCCTGTCCGCGCACTTCGCTAAAATCCGCAGAAAAGCTCTCCTCGTAGTAATAGCTCTGATCGGCGAAAGTAACGCTGCCCGCGCCGAAAGGGGCTGATCGCGTGGGGGCGATCTCTGTTCTTTTCTCAAAAAAGGCAATCGCCTCGCCGAGCGTACGCACGCCAAAAACCTCTATTTGCGGAATTCTGGCTACCTGAGCGGCGCTTTGCGCGTCGCATATAACCCGCTTGAGCGTCCCTTGCATAGCAAGCGAAAGGCAGATGGCAAAGAGCGCCGACGGGGCGCGAACCGTCCCGTCAAGCCCCAGTTCGCCAAAGCAGAAAATATCGCCGAAATCAACGTCCTCCTTCTCAAGCGCGATCAGAAGTGCGATGGGCAGATCCATCTGCGTTCCGCTCTTTTTCAAATCGCTGGGGGAAAGATTTACCGTAATTTTGAGCGGCGGGAACTGGTAGCCGCATAGTATCAGCGCCGACTTGACGCGATCTCTGGCTTCCTTGATTGCCTCGTCCGCCAAACCGACGATCGAAAACGAGGGCAACGCCCTTGTGAAGCTCGCCTCGATCGCCACCTCTTTGGCGATCGATCCGTCCAGCGCGGCGGAACGTATCTGTTTTATCAGTTTTTGCGGGATTTCTTCCACTCTTTTTCAAACTTCTTTCGTTTCAAAAGGGAGAGATACTCCACAAAAAGCTTGCCGTTTAGGTGATCGATCTCGTGCTGAATGGCGATCGCCAAAAGCCCCTGTGCTTCCAGACTGCGCTCTTCTCCGTTGCGATCTACAAAGGCTATGGCGACTTTCTCAAAGCGCATAACATCTTCGTTAAACTCCGGAATGCTCAGGCAGCCCTCGCTCCACAAAACGCCACCGGAGCATGAAAACATCGTGGGATTGATGATCTCAATCCTGTTTTCACGTAGCTGCTCGCCGTTCTCGTCCGGAATGTTGATCGTAATGGCGCGAACTGGCGCGCCGATTTGAACGGCGGCAATCCCTACCCCCTTTTTTTCAACCATCGTATCGTGCATATCGTCCAGCAGTTCGCCCAGCTTCTCGTCGAAACGCGTTATCTCCGCGCTTCTCTTGCGAAGGCGCTTATCGGGATAGAGCAGTACCGGACGTATCAACGGCGCTCTCCTTCTGAGCAATGGAGTAAACCAAGGCGCCGCTCTCCGCCGCGTCCAAAGCGTCAAGACTTCTGACCATCACCGCTTCGGCGTTTTGATTGACGTTCAGCACCGCGATGCCCAGCGCAATCTCCAGCTTGATCTCACGATCGGCGATAAAAAAGTGCGATCCGCTGGTCATATCGGCGATGCGCTGCGCGGCGCGGACGGCGTTTGCCTCGTCGGTATGTTTCAAAAGCATTGCGAAACAACCGCCGCCGAAATGGGCGACGACGTCGCTTCTGCGCGATGTCTTCATAAACAGCTTGCTGATGGTGCGGTTGATCAGCGCAAGCTGCTTATCGCTGGAGATCTGCGCCTTGATCTTGCTGTTGAGCTTTGCCATAATGAGCGTACTTTGATGGTGAAACTTGCTCATTCTGGCAATTTCAAGCGTGATCTGCTCGCCAAGATAGCGCTTGTTGAATATGCCGTACTGCGCGTCGTATATGGTTTCGCCATTTACCTCCTGAATGATCTTCGCCGACTTTGTGTAGAGATTCTTAATCGCCGCCGCCTGCGCGTTCAAAACGGAGACGAGCTTCTCCAAATCGTTGTTGAGCGCAAGAGCGAGGTTTTGAACGGCGCCGGGGTTGTTGATCACCTTTGACTCCTGCGCTCGGCGCCTTGCCACCTGCGTCATATTGCTAACGTTCTTAAAAAGAGCCGCCACGTTTTGCAATATCTCCTTAAAAACGGTAAAGCCATCCTGAAGCTGTTGCTCCATACGCATCTGCTTCTCGTCTTCCGTGTTGGATTCGCTCTCGATCATTTCGCTGACGCTCTTGCGAAATTCGTAGGACTTCTCGTCAAGCAGCTTCTCAAAGTACATCTGAAAGTAGTTCGGAAACGGGGGCAAGCCGTCCTTTGCCAGCCCCTCTAGCACTTCCCGCGAAAATGTCTCCAGCTCGCCTCCGTCAGCGGCGGGTTGCTGTGTCTCGCTACTCGTAACATACCCTTTTCTTAAAAGCACGCTTTACCTTATTTGTGGCTCTTTTGCACAACCGCGTCGATCAGCCCGTATTTTAACGACTCTTCAGCGCTCATATAAAAGTCGCGCTCGGTATCACGCTGAACGGTGTTCAGCGGCTTGCCGGTATTCTCCGCTAGAATCGTGTTTATGATCGATTTGATGCGCAATATCTCCTTCGCCTGAATCTCAATATCCGTCGCCTGCCCCTGCGCGCCGCCAATCGGCTGGTGAAGCATGATGCGCGCGTTTGGTAGCGCGTGGCGCTTGCCTTTGGCGCCGCAGGAAAGCAAAAATGCGCCCATTGACGCCGCTTGACCGATGCAGATTGTCGCCACATCGGGCTTGATGTACTGCATCGTGTCGTATATAGCCATACCGCTGGTGATCGCGCCGCCGGGCGAATTGATGTAGAGAAATATGTCCTTCTCTGTATCCTCCGCCTCCAGAAACAGAAGCTGTGCCACGATCGACGCCGCCATATCGTCAAAAATTTCGCCGCTTAGCATAACGATGCGGTCTTTGAGCAAACGCGAGTAGATGTCGTAACTTCTCTCCCCGCGCCCCGTGCGCTCGATCACAAACGGAACGTAGCTCATTTTGCCTCCCTGCCGCCGTTTTTTTTCTCTAACAGCGTCGTAAGCACGCGATCTTCCGTCAGCGACATTCGCACGACCGCAATCAGCGAGTTTTTCTTGTAGTACTCAAACATCTCTTTGGGGTTTTGACCCGTTTTCAGCGCTTCGTAATATATCGCCTGCGCCACCTCTTGATCGTTCACGCTGATATTTTCCGCTTTGGCAAGCGCGTCTATGATTAGCGTTACCTTGACGCGCTCCTCCGCCTCTTTGCGCACGCTCTCGCGGAACTCTTTGAGCCTCTTTTCGTCGCCGCTTAGCGCCCTTAGCTCCTCTTCGCTTATGTCTCGCGCCTTTGATGTCGCCAGATGATCGATCTCCTGTTCCACGATCGATTCCGGCAGATCAAAGGCATAATTCTCGCTTAAAAGCCCCAACAGTTCGGCGCGTAGCTTTTCGTCGTACAGCTTGCGCTTTTGATCGTTAAGCAGCGAACGCTCCACCGCGCCGCGCAGTTTTGCCACGTCCGCTCCCTCGATGTTTGGTAGCAGCTTTTGGGCGATCTCGTCGGTAATCTCCACCGATTTTTTCACCTTGATCCCCTTGAGCGCCACTTCAAACCGCACGTCTGCGCCGGAAAGCTCCTGCGCGGGGTAATCTGCGGGAAAGGTAACGTTAAACGCACGTTTTTCGCCCTTTTTCAGACCGATCATCCGATCTTCAAAACCCGGAACAAAAACGTTTGAGCCGATCTGTAGTTCGTAATCCCTGCCGCTTGCCTTTTCGATCGGCTTGCCGTCCAGAAACCCGTCAAAATCAAAAACCGCTATGTCCTCTTTGGCAAGCGGTCGATCGTCCGCTATATCCGCCGCCACCGCCGTACTATCCGCCGCTCTTTGAAGCGTTTCGTTCAACTCCTGTTCGCTCACGCTGAAAGGCTCGTGCGTCGGTACGAGCCGCATATAATCTCCCAGTTCAATGGCGGGACGTAGCGAGAGCTTGACGTCCATCTCCAAAGCGTCCTCTTTCTCGTTGAGCGCGGCGATCACGGGCATTCCGATCAACTGAGGGTTGTTCAGCTTTGAAACCGCTTCGTCCAACGCCTCTCGCGCAAGCAGGGAGCGCACGTCGCTTGTCATCTTCTCCCTAAACCGCGCTTTTATAAGCGCCGTTGGGGTTTTTCCTTTCCTAAAGCCATCAAGCTTCGCGTCTTTTGCGATATCTCTCGCTACAGCATCCTCCGCGCGCGCGATCGATGCCTTATCAAAAACCGCGTGTATGGTAGCGTTCGCGCTGTTGATCATCTTGGTCGAAGCCTGCATTAAACACCTTTTCTCAATTATTGCGACAAAGCGCTATTTTATCGTAGTTTCCTTTTTGCTACAATCGCGGGTAAAAAGGCAAAAGAGTGGATCAATCGGGTCATTTTGAAAAACTAATAACGGATATTTTGCGGCTGGTTGGAGAGGATCCCAACCGCAAAGGGCTTCTTAAAACCCCCGAGCGCGTGAGAAAGGCGTTTGAGGCGCTTACATCCGGTTACGCGCAAAATCCCTCGGAGGTGCTAGGAGACGCGCTCTTTGAAAGCGGCGGATCGCAGATGGTGCTGGTGCGCAACATTGAGTTTTACTCACTTTGCGAACATCATCTTCTGCCGTTTTTCGGACACGCTTCTGTCGGCTACATTCCAAACGGCAGGGTGGTGGGACTGAGCAAGATCGGCAGAATCGTGGATATATTTGCGCGGCGGTTGCAAATTCAGGAGAAGATGACCGAGCAGATCGCCGATGCCCTTATGGAGGCGCTGAAGCCAAAAGGCGTCGCCGTGCTGCTAGGAGCGCGCCACCTCTGTATGGAAATGCGCGGCGTGGAAAAGCACAACTCCGTTACCGTTACCTCCGCCCTGCGCGGCGTATTCTTAAAAGATCAGAAGACCAGAGAAGAGTTTATGAGTCTGGCGCACTCCCCTTCAAGTGAGCGGTTTTAGTGTCCACGCTTCTTTCTATGAGGGAGAAGTTCAAAAACCGCCCGCTGAGCGTTACCTTTGGTTTTGTGCGCAAGATCAGCCCCACGCAGATCGAAGGAAGCGGGCTGAAGGTGGGCATAGGCGATATGGTGCGCATTGACGGCGCAAAAGCGCCTACGCTGGGGATAATCTCCGCGCTGGAAGGGGATCGGTTTGTGATCACGCCGCTTGGTTTTGTGGACGGGTTAAAGACGGGCGATCCGATCTACTGCGTGGACGGGGGAATGTCCATCGGCGTTTCGCGCTCTCTTTTGGGCAGGGTGATCAACCCTTTTGGCGCGCCAATCGACGGCAGAGGCGATATCCGTTACGAGAGCTGGCGTCCGATAATGAACTCTCCGATCGAGCCGATGAAGCGATCTCCGATCAGTAGCACCTTCCTCACGAGGGTACGATCGATCGACACGATGCTCACGACGGGCAAGGGTCAGAAGGTGGGAATTTTCGCCGGAAGCGGCGTGGGCAAATCGACGCTTATGGGAATGATCGTGCGCGGTTCGGATGTCCCTGTGAAAGTTGTGGCGCTGATCGGCGAGCGCGGCAGGGAGATACCGGAGTTTATCGCGGACTCTCTAGGCGGCGATCTGACAAATACCGTGATCGTGGCGGCTACCAGCGACGACAGCCCGCTTTTGCGCAAATTCGGCGCGTTCGCCGCGATGAGCATCGCCGAGTACTTCAAAGACGCGGGTTTTGACGTGCTGTTTATGATGGATTCAATCACCCGTTTTGCCATGGCGCAGCGGGAGATCGGACTCTCGCTCGGCGAACCGCCTACGAGCAAGGGCTATCCGCCTAGCGTATTCAGATTGCTGCCGCAGCTTATGGAGCGCGCGGGCAGCGAGAGGGAAAAAGGGAGCATCACCGCCTTTTTCACCGTGCTGGTCGAAGGGGACGATCTGAGCGATCCCATAGCCGATCAAGCGCGTTCGATTCTGGACGGACATATCGTTTTAAGCCGCCGCTTGACCGAGCTGGGACTCTACCCGCCAATTGACATTCTCTCCTCCAACTCGCGGCTTATGCAGCCGTTGATCGACGACGATCACAGGGAGTGTGCGCGGCTCTTACGGCGGCTTTTAGCGCTTTTGCGCGACAATGAGGTGCTGGTTAGAATCGGTGCTTATACGGCGGGTAGCGATCGGGAACTGGATAGCGCGCTACGGCGGAAAGAGGCGATCGAAAGATTTATGTCGCAGGAGGCGCCCGACGAGCGCAGCTTTGACGAATGCGTTGAGGAACTGGAAATTATACTGGGAATGAAAGAACAGAAAAGAGGATCGCAATGAGTAAAAAAGTGATTATGCCGATCACAAACGGCTTTGAAGAGATTGAGGCGGTAACGATCATCGACATTCTGCGGCGCGCGGGAGCTGTCGTAACGGTCGCCGCGCTGGATGAACAGCGGATAGCGGGGGCGCACAACGTTGAGATAAAAACAGACGCGGCGCTGGACGAAGTTATGGACGAGGAGTACGATCTCGTGGTGCTTGCCGGCGGCGGAAAAAACGCGGACGCGCTCAGCGAAGACAAACGGGCGCAGGCGCTAATTAAAAGGCAGTTTAGCGCTAGAAAACTTGTGGCGGCAATATGCGCCGCGCCGCTGGCGCTTCACAAAGCGGGCGTTATAAAGGGCAAATACACCTGCTTTGGCGG
>JAIRKM010000062.1 GCA_031260125.1 Helicobacteraceae bacterium
GATGTTGACTTCGGCTCCGAAAGCTCCAACTTTAGCAAGCAGAGCATCCTGATCCAATCGGGAAGCTACGCTTTAAGTCAAGCAAACGCCCTTCAACAGAACGTTTTAAGACTCCTTCAGTAGAAACGCCTGCCGCCCGCTTGGGGCGGCGGACATTTATGCGGACGTGGGATAGAATCCGTAAAAAAATCAAGGCGTTTGCGTGAATATAGGACTAGTCGGCGTAGGAACCGTAGGATCCGCAGTGGCGGATATTCTGGAAAAAAACAAGGCGCTGATCGCCGCCCGCGCGGGCAAGGAGATCCGCATTCTCAAAGGGGTGGTAAAAAATATCGCCCGTAAACGAGAGCTTCCGTTCCCTGTAATCTCCAATTACAAAGAGATCACCGAAGATAAAGAGATCGATGTCGTCGTTGAGTTGATGGGCGGCGTGGACGCGGCATACGACGTGATCAAGTCGGCGCTTGCCAATAAAAAGGCGGTTATTACCGCCAATAAAGCGCTGCTTGCCTACCATCGCTACGATTTGCAAAAGCTGCTTAACGGCGCGCCGTTTGGTTTTGAGGCGAGCGTGGCGGGCGGGATTCCGATTATCCGCGCGCTTAAAGAGGGGCTCGGCGCGAACCATATAGAGAGTATCAAGGGGATCATCAACGGTACCTGCAACTATATGCTTACGCGGATGCAGGCAAAGCGCATAACGTTCGATCAGGCGCTCAAAGAGGCGCAGGGACTAGGCTACGCGGAAGCCGATCCCTCCTTTGATATAGGCGGATTCGACGCGGCGCACAAGCTGCTGATTCTGGCGAGTCTCGCGTACGACATTGACGCAAAGCCCGACGACATTCTGATCGAGGGGTTGGGGCATTTAAGCGATGAAGATATTGAATTCGCGGAGGAGTTCGGCTACACGATCAAGAGCCTCGCAATTGCCAAAAAGGTCGGATCGAAGGTGAGTCTCAGGGTGCATCCCGCACTGGTGAGCAAAAAGAGCATGATCGCCAAAATTGACGGCGTAATGAACGGCATCTCGGTGGTTGGCGACAAGGTAGGCGAAACTTTCTACTACGGACCCGGCGCGGGCGGAGAGGCAACGGCAAGCTCGGTGATCGCCGATCTGATCGCGATCGCGCGGGGCGAACAGACCCCAATGCTGGGCTTCTCAAGCGGCGGCGAAGGGGGAATAACGCTGGCGAAAAAAGACGATATTGAGAGCAAGTACTACCTCCGCGTGCTGGTAGAAGATATGGCAGGGGTGTTAGCAAGGATCGCGCAGGTGCTGGCGAACAACAACATCTCAATCGATACGGTATTGCAGCGCAAAAAGCGGGTGCAGAAAGAGTGGGCAAACCTGCTTCTTTCCACGCATATCGCGAGAGAGACGGATATCAACGAGGCGATGCGCGAAATCGCCACGCTTGGGTTTGTCAAATCCCCGCCTGTCATGCTGCGTATAGATGTCTGATGCCGCCCAAAGAATGAGCCGCAAAAAGGGATTCGAGGCGGAAACTCGCGCCTGCGAATGGCTGGTTTCGCGCGGGTTTGAGATAACCGATCGCAACTTTCAAAAGAGGTTCGGCGAGATCGACATTGTGGCGAAAAAGTCGGAGGTGCTTCACTTTATTGAGGTGAAATCGGGCGAAGGCTTTGATCCGATCCATGCCTTTACAAAGGCGAAGTTAAAAAAGGTAGTTATGACCGCGATGAGCTATATGGAAAGCAAAAGTATTGATACGCCTTTTTGCGTTGACGCGCTGATCGTCCGCGATAACGAGATCGAGCTGATCGCAAACGTTACGATGTAGCCGTTGTGCGCGCAAAGACGGCGGCGGCGGATTCGCGCCCATTCACGCAGGCTTCACTGCGCTTCATAAGAATGCCGCTGAATTTTTGAGAAAGGCTTCCAATATGCAGCTTAACGGCTTCGCTGCTCCGAGCTTGAGCGCCATCGTTTGTAAGACTCTCGCGATGAAGGGCGCCATAGCCGCCGTTTTGCTCTTTGCCGCGACGGGCGCGTCCGCGCTGGACGTTTCGCATTTAAGCGATGACATTCAAAGCGCGATCGCGAGCAAAGAGGCGGCGATTGAGGCGGGACGCAAACGGCAGAAATACGATTTTGTCGGCGATTTCCGCTTGAGCGGATCGGCAACACAGAGCAAGACCGTGGGCGCCGGCGATTGGAGCGGAAGCGAACAGATCGGCGCGAGCTTTAGTCAGGATATTTTCCGATCCGGCGGCATTATCGCGTCGATAGACTACGCGGAGCTTTCGGCGCTTTCGGCGCGGCTTCAGTTGATTCAGGAGCGCAACGGGCATCTGCAAAGCCTCGCGACGTTGCTTTTGCAGTCAAAGCAGGACGAGATTCGCCTGCGGCAAAACGAGCTTAATGCCAAAAACGCCGAGATCGCGCTGCTGATCAAGCAAAGACAATACGAGGCGGGGGAAGCCGACATTACGCAGCTCAACGACGCGCTTCAAACCAAAAACAACCTGCGAAAGACGCGGCTTGATCTGGAAAATCAGCGGCTTTCGCGCCTTGAGGATATCGCCAAGCTAACGCCGCTGAAACCAGAGGCGATCCCGCTTGCGCCATTTGAACAGATCGATCAAGGGGAGTTTGTAGAGAACTCAATCTCGGCGAAGCTCGCCAAGGTGCAGAGCCAGAGCGCCAAAGTCCAGCAGACGATCACGGTGAGCTCCTATCTGCCCAGCATAAGCGCCAGCGCGGGCGTAAGCCGATCGTATGCGGACACGGGGGATCGGGAGTCGTACAACTACGGACTTTCGCTATCAATGCCCATAAGCCTTACCGAAGGCTGGGCGATCGAGGAGAAGAAGCTAGAGGCGCTCAGGGCGCAGTCGCAGGAGAGAACGACAATTGAGGAGGTCAAACGCGCATACGCTCAAAGCAAAAGCGCCATTGAAACCACGCAAAAAAACGTTGAAGTCTCCAAGGAGAACATCGCGCTGTACGATTCGCTCATCAACGTAACGCGCGCGCAGGCGCAAAGCGGTTCCGTCAGCCTATTTGATCTGCAAACCCTTGAAAATTCGCGGGAGAGCGACCGCCTTGAGATAGAGTCAAATCAGATAGCTGTTCAGATCGAGCTGGCAAAGTTATATTACGCAATCGACAAGGAGATAAAGTGAGCAGAACGGTAGAGATCAACTCCCTTCGCGCGCCAGACGGCAAAAAGAGGTTTGCCGCTTTAACCGCTTTAATGCTGATCGCCGCGGCGGCGGTCGCCGTGTGGCTTATTTTTTTTAATAACGCCGAGGCTACGCCGCAGTATATTACCGCGCCGATCAAAAGGCAGGATTTGCGCGTAACCGTTCAGGCCACGGGCAATTTGGAGCCGCTTCGCACCGTAACGGTCGGCATAGAGGTCTCTGGAACGCTCAAAGAGGTTTTGGTCGATTACAACGATCCCGTCAAGGCCGGTCAAGTGTTGGCGCGGTTGGACACGACCAAGCTGGAAAGCGCGCTAAACAGCTCGCGCGCCAAACTCAAAGTCGCACGGGCGAATCTGCTTTCAAACGAAGCGGCGGAAAACGAGGCGAAACTCCAGCTAAACAGGCAGCGTCAGGTGTTTGAAAGCACAAAAGGCGCTTACCCTTCGCAAAAGGAGATGGACAGCGCCAAAGCCGCCTTTGATCGCGCCGCCGCCTCTCTAAGCGCCTCTAAAGCGCAGTTGGAACAAGCCCAAGCGGAGGTTTTGACGGACGAGGAGAACCTCAGAAAAGCGGTCGCCGTTTCTCCTATTGAAGGCATCGTGCTTACCCGCGACGTTGACGTGGGACAGACGGTCGCCGCTTCCATGCAGACGCCGACGCTGTTTACGATCGCCGAAGACCTTAGGAAAATGCAGGTGGTCGTCGCGGTGGACGAAGCGGACGTGGGCGAAGTCAAAGACGGGCAAAGCGTAACCTTCAGAGTGAACGCTTACCCAAACCGCGAATTTAACGGCACGGTTTCGCAGGTGCGGCTTGGCAGCCAAATCACAAGCGGCGTGGTTACCTACAGCGCTGTCGTTTTGGTCGATAACTCCGAAGGGCTATTGCGTCCCGGCATGACCGCGCAGGCCTCGATCGTAACCAAAGAGACGATCAACGCACCGGTAGTTCCAAACGCCGCCTTTCGTTTTACCCCGCCTCTAGTCAGAAACTCCAACGTGTTTAACCCCGCCAGCCGCCCGCAGAACGCGAGACCGCCCGGTGAGAGGCTTCAAGGCGATAGGATATTCCTGCTTGAAAACGGCGCGCCTAAGATGGTCAGGGTAAAACGCGGCGACACGGACGGCTCGGTTACGGCGATCGAAGGCGAAGGTATTGGCGAAGACTCGCTCGTTATAACCTCCATGCGGCAAGCGGCGCAATGATCGAATTCAGGCGGGTCGGGCGCGTCTATGGCAGGGGCGAAGGCGAGGCGGTCGCGTTAAGAGGCGTAAATATGAAAATTGAAGAAGGCGAATTTGCCGCTATTATGGGACCCTCAGGAAGCGGAAAATCCACCTCAATGAACATCATAGGCTGCCTTGATTCGCCCTCTAGCGGCGAGTATCTCTTTGGCGGCGTGAGCGTGGGCGGATTGAGCCGCGACAAAAAGGCGCTGCTCAGGCGGGAGTATATAGGCTTCATCTTTCAGGGTTTCAACCTGCTAGGGCGCACTACGGCGCGAGAAAACGTGGAACTGCCGCTGGTCTACCGAGGCGTAAAAGCCGCCGCGCGCAGAAAAATCGCGTTAGAAGCGCTGGAACAGGTGGGGCTTGAACGCTTTGAAAGCCATACGCCCGCCGAACTTAGCGGCGGACAGCAGCAGCGCGTGGCGATCGCGCGGGCAATTGTAACCAAGCCGCTGGCGCTTCTCGCCGACGAGCCTACGGGCAATCTCGACAGCGCGCGGAGCGTTGAGGTCATGGAGCTGCTGCAAAGTTTTAACCGCGATCGAGGCGTTACGATCGTGATGGTTACGCACGAAGAGGAGATGGCGAAATACGCGCGCAGGATCATTCGCTTCCGCGATGGCGAGATTGAGGAGCGCGCATGATACTAAACGCCCTTTTGCTGGCTCTCAGGGAGATTCGGCGCAACTTGCTTAGATCGTTTCTTACCGCGCTCGGCGTGGTGATCGGCGTGGCGAGCGTGATCGCGATGGTGATGCTGGGCGACGGAGCTACGCAGTCCATCACGGATGGGCTGGCTAAACTTGGGACGAATATGCTAATCGTGCAGCCCGGACAGGAGCGCAGAACGCCCGGCATGGACAACAACGCGCCGCCGTTTAAGGCGGGCGACGTGGAGGCGATCAGAAACGAAGTCAACGGCGTTGTAGCCGCCGCGCCCGTCTCCACAAAAAGTTTGACGGTGGTTTTTGGCGCGAACGCCTATATCACCACCATAACAGGAACGGAAAACGGCTATCTAACGGCAAGAGATTGGGGATTAAGCTCCGGCAGGGCGTTTGAGCAGAGCGAGATTAGAGGCGGCTCGTCATCTTGCATTCTGGGCGAAACGACGCGCAAGGCGCTCTTTGGAGATGCAAATCCCATCGGATCGCTGGTGCGGCTGGATCGCTTCTCGTGCGAGGTGATAGGCGTGCTGGAGAGTAAAGGCGCCTCCACCTTCGGGATGGATCAGGACGATCTGATCGTTATCCCCATCGCGCTGTTTCAAAGACGCATAAGCGGCAACGGCGACATTCGCAACGTTTACCTGTCAATCGATCCCGCCGTGAACTCGGAGGCGATCAAAGCGGACATTACCAGCCTGCTCAGAGAGCGGCGCAAGTTGCGTCCAGAACAAACGGAAAACTTTTTTATACGCGACACCAAAGAGTTGATGAACGCCGCCGCCGAAACGACCAAAACGCTAACCTACCTGCTTGGCGGCGTGGCGGCGATCAGCCTGCTTGTGGGCGGAATCGGCATTATGAACATTATGCTTGTTTCCGTAACCGAGCGCACGCGCGAGATCGGCATTCGTCTGGCAATCGGAGCTATGGAGAGCGAGGTTTTGACGCAGTTTCTGGTGGAGGCGGTAACGCTCTCTTCGCTGGGCGGACTGACGGGGATCGCGCTGGGGCTGATCGCGGCGCATTTTGTTACGGGCGCATTCGGCATTCCCTACGTATATAATCAGTCGATCGTTCTGATCAGTTTTGGATTTTCGGCGCTAGTCGGCGTGGTTTTCGGCTATTTTCCCGCCCGCAAAGCCGCTATGCTCGA
>JAIRKM010000004.1 GCA_031260125.1 Helicobacteraceae bacterium
GCTGCTGCCGGAGGTCGCAAAGGGCACAATAATCTTTCCAGAAAAATCATAACTCTCCAGGAAAGTGTTGATTATGGTTGGCGCAACGTACCACCAAATCGGAAAGCCTACAAAAATCATATCGTAGTCCGCGATGTTGGCATTCCTGTCGGCAATCGCCGGACGGAATGACGGGTCTTGCATCTCTATGGTGCTACGGGATTTGTTATCCGTCCAGTCTAAATCGGCCTTGGTATACGGCGCATCCGGCCTAATCTCATAAAGGTCGGCTCCTGCCGCCTCAGCCAGTGTCTTGGCAAGAGCGGCTGTTACTCCGCTTGCTGAAAAATACGCGACCAATCTCTTGCCCATGATCTCTTACTCCTGTCAATTGCGGCTATGCTACCAAAACGGCTGACTCCCTTTTGCGTCCGCGTCCGTCTGCGGAGGCGAACGGACGATCGGCGGCTGTGCGTTAAAAGATGATGCGTATGCCTATATATCCGGCTTTGTTGAATTCGTACTTTACTCCGCCGTCTAGTTTGAAATCGATATTTCTAAATCCCGCAAATATCATTCCGCCATCCATTGGCTGCAAAGCCGCCTCCAGCCTCCACTCGTCGTAGCGTTCGCAGTCGGAGATGCACAGCGCCTTGGGAGCGATGTTGTAATAGGCGGCGATGGTGGTGTTGATCACGATCGGCAATGTGTAGATAATGCCAGCCCTGACAGAAATTGCGCCCACATTATAATTCTTCGGCAGATCGATCGGCGCGAAGAGAGGCTTGAAACCCAAACCGACGCTGAAGCCGGGAATGGGAGTAGCGCCTACCGCCCAGATAAGAGCGCTTACCATAAACTGGGACTCCTCGTACTCATCTTCCGCGCGGATCGCCTCAACGCCGTAATAGATAGCGCTGGCGCTGCTTAGCGAGCTTGAGAGCTCGTATCCTCCCTCCAGATCGTTGCCGTTAAGATCGATCCAGACCGATTGTCCCGCCGCCATCAGCGATACAATCAGCGTCATAAAAACAGATAATTTCCTCATTTTTGTCTCCTTGTTAGCAAATCGGCAGAAAACGATTTAGCGCAACTCCTTTTCGTACATTTCCACGATCGAAGGCGCGTACTTTTCTATCCCCTTTTCTAAGTCGTACTCGGCTTGAAAATCCAGCCCGCTTCGCGCATGCGCCGTGTCGGCGGCACCCTGAAAGAGGTGTTTGGGAGGATCGATAAACTCGACATTTACGCTAACGCCAAGCGCGTTGGTAAGAGTGCCGAAGACTTCATTGTGCTCTCTTGCACGCCCCGTTCCTATGTCGTAGATTCCGCGCCGCGATACCGATCCCAGCAGGGCGTTCACCGCATCGTCAATATAGACGAAATCCTGCTTTTGCTCTCCCCACTTGTACAGCTTTGGTCTAGCGCCGCTTAACATAGTAAACGCCATTTGCAATATCAGCGAAGAGGCCTTGCCTTTGTACGCCTCCCGCTCGCCGTATACCTCAAAAAAGCGCAGTCCGGCTATGTTGATGCTCTCTTCTTTGAGATATTCAAGCGCTAGATTGTCCATCATCAGCTTTGCGAACCCCTCTGCCGTACATGGCTTCTCCGATCCCCTTTCGGCGGCGGAGTCCTCCCCATAAACCTGCGACGACGAGGCGTAAATCAGATCGGCGCCGTTTTGGACGGCGAGATCGAGCGTATCTCTAAAGGCGTTTACCTGCGAAAGCTGCCTTGCCTCGTTTGTTTCGCCGGCAAGGTGAAAGACGCAGTCAAAGGCGCGACCCTCAAGCCGCGCCCGATCTGTTCTTATATCCCCCACGATCAACTCTCCCCTGTAGGAGAGCAGATTCTTAAAATGCCCCGTCTGAAATGAGTCGAAAACGACAAGGCGGCAGGCTGGAAATCTCTGCTGAATTGCTATGGCAAGATTTGACCCTAGAAACCCCGCTCCCCCTATAATAAGCACCCTTTTTTCGTTCAGATCGTTCATATATCCTTCGCGTTTGCCGCGCAATAATGGTTTGGGGATATAATACAGGTTTAAGCCTTGCGCGCTAAACTTGCGTGAAAATTTCTCCAAAAAAGGAACGATGATGATGAGAAAAATTGCGCTGATGCTGATTCCGGCGGCAGTGATGATCACGGCACTCTGTGCCGCCAACGCGGCTGATACGACGGCGACTAAGCCGGCCGCGGCAAAGGTTACTAGACCTAAACCAGCGGCGGCGACTACAGCCAAGCCTACTCCCGCTCCTAAACCAGCGACGACGACTCCCGCGCCAAAACCAGCGGCAACTCCAGCCAAGCCTGCGGCGACGACTCCCGCTCCTAAACCAGCGGCGACTCCGGCCAAGCCTGCGGCAACGACTCCCGCGCCAAAGCCAGCGGCAACGACTCCCGCTCCTAAACCCGCGGCGACTCCAGCCAAACCTGCGGCGACGACTCCAGCTCCTAAACCAGCGGCAACTACGCCCGCGCCTAAACCTGCGGCATCCGCGGCGACGATCGATCTCTCCAAAGGTCCCGCTCTGTACAAGACCTGCATTACCTGCCACGGGCCCAAGGCGGACAAACCCGGCTTAAACAAGGGAAAAGCGCCCTCTACCCTCACACAGGCAGAGATTGCCGAGTCGCTTAAAGGCTATAAGGCAGGGACGAGAAACGCTTACGGGATGGGCGCTTTGATGAAAGGCAACCTCAACCCGATCAACGAGGCAGACCTAGATACGTTAGCCGCCTACATAAAGACGCTAAATTAGTAAGTAACGGCGCTTAAACCCCGAAAGAGTTGGGGTTTAAGCCTGTTTTTCCTCGCCGATCGCCTCTTTCTCCCTGATCTCTCGCTGGTACGCTTCGTTCAGATCCTCTTCGCTGTCAAACAGCGCGGCGTGCGTAAAGCGCTCCTCGTCGTCGAATTGACCGCTTCGCAGCCCCCAAAGAAAGGCGACCAGCCCCAACAACCCCAACAAAACAGAGATAAAAAGCGTTAAAGTAAGCGCTAAACTGGTAGTATCTTCAAACATAAGCGCAAGTCTAACAACATTTTGATGTTACAATCCACGCCGCATGAGAGTAAAGCAGACTAACCTACGCTGTTTTGAGTTTGAATCCCCCGGCGCGGAGGAGTTTAGGGAGTATATAAAAACGCACGGGGCGTTGATGAGGTCTTATCTCTTTTTGCTCAAAGGCAAGTTTAACGCGGAGATCGACGGGTTTCTTAAAGAGGAGAAGTTCGTGTATGCGTGGGCGGAACGATCGGCGCGGCTTTTTTCAAAGTCCGTCAGCGCCCCCGCCTTGCAATCGAAAGACGGCAAGACGCTGATCGTCAGAAAACCCGTGCGTTCGGGCGAAACGGTACGCGCCGATGCGGACGCGATTTTTCTCGCCCGCGTAAACAGCGGATCGCAGATTGAAGCCGCGGGTTGCGTTACGCTTTTTGCGCCGCTTTTTGGAATGCTCGTGTGCGAAGGAGAGTGCGCGATATTGCGCGGTATAGGCAAAGGCGGGCTGCTCATATTTCACGGCGAAGTCTTTGAAGAGCGCCAAAAGGGGCTTCGCTGTTTTTGGGAGAACGGCAGGGTAGAGATCGAGGAGACGGAATGAAGCAACGGACAATAGCAAAATCGGTAGAAATAATGGGAGTGGGGTTGCACAGCGGCAATCCCGTGCGAATGCGTCTTAATCCCGCGCCGGCGGACTCCGGCATAGTCTTTGTGCGGGAAGATGTCAACAGGCAGATCAAAGTGGCGGTGGAAAACGTAACCGACACGCGGCTTGCGACGGTGATCGCCAACGGCGATGTTTCTGTCTCCACGATCGAGCATCTTCTTTCGGCGGTTATAGCGATGGGGATCGACAATCTGGAGGTTGTGCTTGATAGCGATGAAGTGCCTATTATGGACGGCTCCTCCGCCAGTTTCTGCATACTTTTTGAAGAGGCCGGCACCGCCGATCAGAATGCGGTAAAGAGGGTGCTGCTAGTCAAAAAGCCGATTGAAATCAGAGATGGCGGACGGTTTGTCCGCCTCTCGCCCGGCAAGATCAACGAGATTCGCTTTGAAATCAGGTTCGATCACCCCGCGATCTCGCGTCAAGAATACCGCTTCGTATTCAGCAAAGAGAACTACATAAAAGAGATTGCCCGCGCCCGCACTTTTGGCTTTTTGAAAGAGGCAAACTACCTAAGATCGATAGGCAAGGGGCTGGGAGGCGGTTTGGATAACGCCGTCGTGCTGGACGAAAAGAGAGTGCTAAACGCGGAGGGGTTGCGGTTTGCTGACGAGTTTGTACGCCACAAAATTCTCGACGCGATCGGCGATATGGCGTTTTTGGGCGCGCCCTTTCTGGGCAAATACGAGGCGTTCGCGGGCAGTCACCACTTAAACCACCTTCTGACAAAGTCGATCTTATCCGACAGCGAGGCTTTTGAGATCGTGGAGAGCGAAAGCGTCAAAGAGGCGGAAAAAGAGCTGGAGCGCGTCTTTGCGTAGCGTAACGGTACTGCTTATCAGCGCCGCAAAGCCCTATTTTTTCGCGCTGTACGATGAAAACGGCGGAATGATCGAACAGGAAAGCTGTGATAAACCGCTTACCGAATCTCTCTACGCGCTTATGAGCGCCGCCGATCGGCGGTATTCGATTGGGCGGGTTCTATACGTGAACGGTCCGGGCAGCTTTATGGGACTCAAGCTGGGGTTTGTGTTTATGCGCGCCTTCGCGCTGGCGCGGAAGATCGATTTTGCCGCATGCGGCAGCTTTGCCATCACCGGCGGAGCGCCCGTGTTTTCGCACAAGAACCGCTGGTTTGTCAAAAACGGCTCGTCAATCGAACTGATCAGCTTTGAGAATCCGCCGGAAAATCGGCTGATTCCGCCTGAAAAGTTGAATATGGCGGATTTCAGCGGCGACACAGCTCCGCGCTATCTGCTGCCGGCAGTCTAAAGGAGGAGCGATGAGAATCACCGTTCCCGCAACCAGCGCCAACATGGGTCCGGGCTTTGACAGCTTGGGGATCGCGCTAAAGATGTACAACGTAGTCGATATAACGCCATCGCGGTTTTTTAGCGTTTCGGTAAAAGGCGAAGGTGAAAAGATGCTCAAGGCGAGAAGCGGCAATATATTTTTGAGCATATTTTCCAAAAAGTACGAAGAGATCACGGGATTTAGAAAGCAGTTCCGGTTTAGGTTCGACAATCAGATACCACTCTCCCGCGGGCTTGGAAGCTCGTCGGCGGTGATCGTTTCGGCGCTTTTCGCGGCGAA
Organism: Helicobacteraceae bacterium; assembly: GCA_031260125.1. GTDB lineage: Bacteria > Campylobacterota > Campylobacteria > Campylobacterales > SZUA-545 > JAIRKM01. The sequence goes on from JAIRKM010000004.1 coordinate 5,248, forward strand.
CGTTATGGCAAAAAAGACGGTCAATAAAACGGCGTTGCTGCGCGAGGCGTTTGTGTACGAGCGCCATCCGGACAACATCACGCCCGCCACCTTCGGCGGATTTTGCGTTACGGCGATCGAGGAGCAGGAGATCCGCTTTGTGCGCGCGCGGCTGAATGAAAATCTCCGCGCCGTCATTGTGATGCCGGATAAAACCATCTCTACGCGCCAGAGCAGAAAGGCGCTGCCCAAAAGGGTTTCTATGGAGGATGCCGTCTTCAATCTTTCCAGATCGTCGCTTCTTGTCGCCTCTTTGATGAGCGGCAACTTTGACAACCTTAAAGCCGCCTCTCGCGATCGGTTTCATCAAGATATCAGAATGCGGTTTCTGCCGCCGCTCTTTGACGTTCAAAAGTGCGCTTTGGACAATGGCGCGCTGATGAGCGTTCTCTCCGGAAGCGGATCGAGTTTTTTTAATATGGCGCTAGATGAGGAGTCCGCCATAGTGATCGAAAACGCCCTGAAAAGATCGTTTCCTCAGTGGAAGGTGAGGCGCGTGGAGTTTGACACGGAAGGAGTAAGGGCGGATTTTTGACAATAAAGCGGCGTAAAGATATAATCCGCGCCAATGTCGCCCGTACGAATGTGTATTGTCTGCCGCAAACGATTTAGCCAAAGCGAACTGCACCGGTTGCAATGCGCGGGTGCCGCCGTAGTGAGATATAGAAATTTCGGGCGGAGTTTTTATCTGTGCGAAGAGTGCTTACATTCACCCAAGATCGCAAAACAAGCTGCGCGGATATGCGGAGTAAAAGAGCCAGACCTTGCGCTGATTGAAGCTCTTAAAGGAGAATCTGTTTGGAAAAAGTAAGAATCAGCGAAATAGCCCAAGAGGCGGGCAGAGCCAACAAGGACGCGCTTGAAGCCAGCCGCGCGCTTGGCATTCTAGCCAAGTCGATCCAAAGCTCGGTTACCAGCGAGCAGGCATCGAAGATATACGACTATCTGATGGGCGTTTCCACCAAAGAATCGGCGAAGAAGGAGGAGGCAAAGAAAGAAAGTCCTCCAAGCGCTCCGACGGCGCCGGCGGTAAAAGAGCCAACGGTACAGGCGCGGCGCGATCCCCCTCCTCCCCCCGCTCAAAAAGCGCAGGTGATCTCCGCGGCGGACGAAAAGCCGCTAGAAAAGGCAAAGGTCAAATCCGGATTGCGGATCGTCAACAAGAGAAACTCACAGATACGCCAAAGTTTCGGCGGACAAGAGAGTAAAGCGGAACCGTTTGTCCACGCCTACGGTAAAAACAAAGTCGCTTTGGATACGGCGCAGGAGGATCGGCACAAAAGAAAAGAGCGGCGCGTCGTCGTCTCTACAAACAGAAAAGAGGCGGGACAGCGCATAGAGATGCTCAGCGATCGCGAGCTAGACAGCCGTGATGCCTATGAAGACGAGGTCGTCTTGATGCCCGATCTCTCGATCGGCGTAAGCGATTTTTTAGCGGAGCAGGAGCGCAAGGAGCGAACCGCGAGAAAGGACTACGAGAAGGCGAAGACGCTGACTACCGCCACCGGCAGAATTGCGGGAACAGATTCGATCTCGCGGCAAAAAAGACGCAAAAGACGCTCTTTCCCCCGCATAAGCGAGGCGCGCGAGAAGGTGGAGACGATTGAGATCAGCGAGGACGTGCGCGTCTATGAGTTTGCCGAAAAGATAAAGCAGCCTATTTCAGCGGTTATTAAAAAGCTGTTTGACTTTGGCACGCTTGTAACAAAAAATGACTTTCTGGGCAAAGACACAATTGAGATTCTCTCCGTTGAGTTTGGGATAGAGGTGCGTACGAAAGATGTAAGCGAAGAGCTTGACTACGCCGCGATCTATGACAGCGAACATAAAAACAGCGCAAAAACCGCGCCGCGCCCGCCGATCGTAACGATTATGGGACACGTCGATCACGGCAAAACATCGCTTCTGGACTACATTCGCTCTTCTCGCGTGGCAAGCGGCGAGGCGGGAGGGATCACGCAACATATCGGCGCGTACACCGTGCGTAAAGACGCAAAGCGCATCACCTTCATAGACACGCCGGGACACGAAGCATTTTCACAGATGCGCTCACGCGGGGCAAACACAACCGACATCGTTATTATTGTCGTTGCGGCGGACGATGGCGTAATGCCGCAGACGAAAGAGGCGATCAGCCACGCGAACGCGGCGAAATGCCCGATCGTCGTCGCGATCAACAAGATCGACAAGCCTTCCGCCAATATCGACAAGGTCAAGGCAGAGCTTGCCGAAGCGGGGCTTACGCCGCTTGACTGGGGCGGCGATATTGAGTGCGTGGGGGTTTCCGCAAAGAGCGGCGCCGGCATAGAGACGCTGCTAGAAACGATCCTTCTGCAAGCGGAATTGATGGAGCTAAAAGCCGAAACGGACACCTTCGCCAAAGCGACGGTTATCGAAAGCTCGCTGGAAAAAGGACGCGGCGCGGTGGCGACGGTGATCGTGCAAAACGGCACCCTGAAGGTGGGCGATTTTGTCGTATCCGGCGTCTCTTGCGGGAGGATACGGACGATCACAAACGATCACGGCGCGCAGATAGAGCGGCTAGAACCGTCCGAAGCGGGGTTGGTGGTAGGGTTGGACGCCGTACCTTCAAGCGGCGATGTGATGGTTGCTATGGCGGACATAGACGCGGCGAAGGAATACGCGCAGAAACGTTCCGAGTATGAACGTTCGCGCGCTCTCTCGCGCTCAACCAAGGCGACGTTAGAGGATTTGGGTTCGCTTATCGCCGAGGGCAAACTCAAACGATTGCCAATCATCTTGAAAGCCGACGTACAGGGAACGCTTGAGGCTATCGCGTCCTCCATCTCAAAGTTGCGCAACGAAGAGGTAAAGGCGGAGATCGTCCATTCGGCGGTAGGGGAGATCAACGCAAGCGATGTCGCCCTCTCCGCCGCGAGCGAAAACGCGATCATACTCGGCTTTCACGTTAAGCCGAGTCAGATCATCAAAGATCGGGCAAAGTCGCTCGGCGTACGCATATACAGCTACGATGTGATCTACGATCTGCTAGACGATGTCAGCAGGATTCTAAGCGGAATGCTTTCCAAAGTTACCAGCGAGGAGTTGATCGGCAAAGCGGAGGTCAGGCAGATGTTTGACGTTCCAAAACGGGGGCGTATCGCCGGCTGCATGGTGATCGACGGCGAGGTTCTTAGAGGGGCGGCAGCGAAGGTGATACGCGGTGAAGATGAGATTTACGGCGGCACAGTCGTAACGCTCAGGCGGTTCAAAGAGGACGTGAAAGAGGTCAAAAAAGGGCTGGAATGCGGCATAGGATTGGACGGCTCGCCCGATATTCAGTCAGGCGATCTGATCCAAATATACAAAACCACCGAAGTCGCCGCCATCTTTAAGGCGGAGAGTTGAACGAGGCGCAGATTCGGCTGGAGCGCGCGCAGTCCGCGCTTTTTGAAAGACTCGCCGCCGCCATGTCGGAGCTAAGCGATCCGGAGCTTTCCTCCCTTACCCTGCTAGAGGTCAAGCTCGCGCGGGGCAAACGCGACGCGCACCTATACATTAACGCCGACGGCATATCAAAGGACGATCAAGCGCGCCTGATCGCCAAGCTCAAAAAGGCAAGCAGCTTTCTAGCGGGCTTTGTAACGGCAAACGACGGCTGGTTCAAATCTCCCGCGCTCCACTTCGTTTTTGACGATACTCTTGAAAAAGCCGCGCATCTGGAGCAGATTTTTAAGAAGATACATAGAGATGCAGAGCCTTAGGAACGAGATCGAGGCGCTGATCAAAAGCCGCGGCGCGGCGCTTTACGATGTAGAGATCGTAAGGGAAGGCGGCAAGATGATATTTCGCGTTTATATCGATCAAGACAGCGGCGTGGACGTCGATCTGTGCGCCTCGATCAGCCGTCTTATCTCGCCGCTACTGGACGTAAAACCGCCGATCGATGGAGAGTATCTGCTGGAGGTCTCTTCGCGCGGCCTTGATCGCAAGCTGAAAACGGCGGAGCATTTTAGCGGCGCTCTCGGCGAAAAGATCAAGATTACGCTGAAAAACGGCGCTAAAATCAAAGGCAAGCTGTTAAGCGCGGAGGATAAGATCGTTGTGGAGGGATACGAAGCGATAGGTCTCGACGAGGTGGCGAAGGCGAACGTAGTCTTTGATGGAAGATGAGTTTTATATGCGTCTCGCGCTTGACGAGGCGTGGAAGTATCAGCTTTTAACCTATCCAAATCCAGCGGTCGGCGCGGCGCTGCTCGATCGCCACGGGCGGCTGATCGCCGTAAGCGCCCACAAAAAAGCCGGCGGAGCGCATGCCGAGGTCGCCGCCTTTTTCGATGGATTTTGCGAACTTTGCCCCGACGAGGCTGCGATCTCGCGGTTGCGCAGGCTGACGGCAAGCGAGGAAATTTGCGCATTCTTGCGCGATAACCACAACGGCTTGTTTGCTGGCGCGAGCCTCTTTGTTACGCTGGAGCCATGCATGAAAGCGGGCAGAACCCCAGCCTGCGCGCCGCTGATAGCCGACCTAGGCGTTACGAGAGTGGTGATCGGCAGCGGCGATCCCAACCCCACAATGACCGGCGGAGGCGAATATCTGCGCAACCTTGGTATCGCCATCACCCGCGGCGTGCTGATCGAGGAGTGCGGCGCGCTTTTGACCCCGTTTAGAATTTGGCTTAACCGCGCCTTCGTTTTGCTCAAGTGGGCGCAGCGGCTCAACGGCACAATCGACGAGGGGCAGATCAGCGGCGATCGAGCGCTAGACGAGGCGCATGCCATGAGATCGCTGTGCGATCTGATCGTGGTGGGCGGCGGCACAGTCAGGCAAGATCGCCCGATTTTGGACGCAAGGCGCGTCGGCGGCAGAGCGCCAAACGCGCTGGTTATCTCCAGACAGAGCGGCTTCGACAGGACGATCCCGCTGTTTAACGTTCCAAACCGAAGCGTTACGATCTCGCCGGAACTCAACGCGGACGGCGGTTTTGTCTTGATCGAGGGCGGCGCGGGAATGTTGAATCGCCTCGCCGATCGGATCGATTGGATCTTGTGCTACGAGAGTACCGCGTTAAACGGCGGCAGACTGACCGCCGCCTCTGCTCACAAAACGACGCTTCTGCACAGCGGCGAAATCGGCGCAAATATAAAGATATGGCTCAATCTCGATCGTTAGAGC
>JAIRKM010000017.1 GCA_031260125.1 Helicobacteraceae bacterium
CTGGAAGTCAAGCGCCGCTTCGCCGATGATACTGCAATCGACGATTGTGGGAAAGTAGGGCGTTGCCGGGGGTTGTTTATCAACTGCTAATTTCTCGATCCAGATTGACAAATTTATAAAGCGGTAGCCACGATCAATAAATACTATTTGCGTGCGTTCGGCTGCCTCGCCGCCAAAGGCAAACCTGAACGTGCCGATCGGTTCGTCAAAGCCAATCGGGCATTGACCGATCGTAAACGCCATAGCAATAATCAAATCCAAGCCGATCGGCAAGTTCGGCGATCGTTAATTGCCGCTCAAACGCCCGAACCGTCGTTATGCCCACTCACTTAAAAAAGCAAAACAATCCCCATTTTAAGCCGCTCGCCGTTCTCCTTGTTAGTATTTAAGCGCAAGCTCTACGCCTACGACGCGCCCGCGATCGTAAAAATAACCGCCGCCCGTACGATGATATTTTGTCGCATATTGTTCATCGCCGATATTGCGCCCGTAAATCGTAACGTCGCCCTCGTTCTTGCCGCCAAACTCAAAGGCGTAGATCGCGTTGAGATCAAAGCGCTTATAATCTCCTAAATGCAGATCAGTCCACAAATTGCCGCCGGGATCCGAAGAAGAATAGGCGCTCACCCATTTGCCCGATATGTTAAAGCGCCAATTTTCATAGTTGTGTGTCGCCGCGATTGTAAGCAGATCGCGCGGACGAAACTCGCCTAGCTGTTCTACTCCGTCTCGTTCGTCGCCAAGCATATGCGTCCAGCTTAGCTTATACGTACTCTCAGAATTGATCGTACCGCGCATAATAGCCTCTATGCCGTCGCGTTTGGCGTCGGCTTGATCGTAATAAAAGCAGATATCGCCGCCGCAACTATAAGTAGCGCTGGTCGCGCTTTTTTCGTTTTTTACATCGACGACGAAATAGGTAATTTGCGCGTTAAACGCGGCAAATGGCGCTGCGCTTGCGGACAGCTCGTATCGCTTCTGTTTTTCGGCGCTTAGATCGCCGCTTGCGGATTTAATATCCAGATCGCTGTGCGTTCCTTGATTGGACTGAAAGTACCTCGCGCTTAGATCGATCATGCTTATCGGGCGGGCGTTTAGCCCAAACGCCAAAGCTTTGGAGACGGGCAGCTTCTTATTTTCCATTCTCTCCGGCGCTGTGGCGGAGCTTTTATCGTAATAGATGCGCTTTTGATCCTGCCGGTAGCCTATATCAAACGAAAGCGCGTTGTCAAAGAGTTTTTGTTCCGCGCCGATCGACCAGCCCGATACGCCCGTTTTGTAGTTTTCAAAGTCTACGGTTTTTGTTTTGGTCTGCTGGTAGCTCGCGTTTAGAATCGTATCGCTTTCAAACCGAACGTTATGGCGCAAACCGTATCCGCCCGTACTGGAAACAACATGATCGATATTGTTGGCTGGATGCGGATTAGCAAATGTCCTGTTGCCGCCTCTAAACTCCGTCTGCTCGTAACGAGAGTTAAACAGATCGATAATGCTCGTCTGATCTTCGCTCCATTTGATTTTTGTGTCCAGACTCCACATTCGCGTTTTGATTGGGTCTAAATACCAGCGTTGCGTACCTCGCGTTCCATTATCCTCTACGCCGCGCTGATACTCTAAATAGCCAACATCGTTATAGATGAGCAGATTAACTTCCGCCTTGCCATACGACGCGCCGACGGTAAGCGCTTCGGCAAGCGCGCGCGATCCGTCAAACCAATTGTCATCGATCTTTGGGCGATCGTAAGCGCTAATCATTCCTCCAAAGTAGCCTTTAACGCCGCTTTTGGTTTCAAACGTATCGCCCGTCCATATACTCTCCTTGTGCGCGAGCGTATTGCCTCTGGCGTACATTTCGACCGCACCGCGCAAAACCGTCGACCGATCTTTGGGGCGCTTGGTGCGTATCAATACGTAACCGACCGCCACGCCGCCTATTGGTCCAGTAGTCGAACCGCTTGTACTTCCGTTCATCTGTCCCGTCTTTATTAGCGGCGCAAGATTTAACGCGCTGGCGCCGCGCACGATCTGTAGTTCTTCAATCATATCGACGGGTATTTTTTGTAGTATTTTCGTCATATCAGGCGGCAAAACCGCGCCATCAAGAACATAGACAAGATTGCCGCCGCCGCGTAGATTCACCTCGAAAGGGTGCCTGCGTCCCCAGCTAGATACATCTATGCCCGTCGCTTTATCCAGCAAATCCCACAGGTCTTTAGGCTGGAGATTCTTAATATCTTCCGCCGTAAATACCTCCGCGCCAGAAATTTGGCTGGCGTTTAGCCTGAACGGGTTATTCAAACTCTCAGGCCGCAGATCCTCTCGTCGCTGATCGACAATATCGATCGTGCCTAAATCTTCGGTTTCGGCGCTTGCGTTAAAATCGTCGGCAAGCGCCGCGATGGAAATAGCGATCGCTATAAATAACTTTCTCATTTTGCGCTCCTTAATGACTGCGGCGTTAAAACCCGCGCCAAAAGCTCGTCGTTAAGCTCCACTCCTAGATACTCGGCGTAGAACGCCTTGGTCTCCGCGGCGATATCGATTGGGTACTCTTTTGGGTAGAGAACGTTCGCTAACCACTGAAGCCCCATAACCCGCATAAACGACGGCGGATGGTTGAACCAGTTAAACGGCAGCGATGGAATCAGATAAACCTTTTTGTTTTTTACGGCGGCGATCGTTTCCCATTGCGGATCGTTAAACACGTCGTCTGCAAACATCTTTTCTTGGACGATAATAACGTCGGGATTTAAGCGCCGTATTTGCTCGATCGTTACGCTTTCATGCCCGTGTCCGCCTTTTGTTGAGGCGTTGCAGCGAAGAACGTTGAGATCGCCAAGTATCTTTAACGGTTCGGCATGGTTTGAATCGTGGCATTCGGAAGTCAGCCCGTCAAAACCTCCGGCGTAATAGACCTTTGGCTTTGTTTTGGCTTTGGCGACGGCGGCTTTTACGCCCGCGATCGTCTTTTCAAAACGCGCCGCTAGTTTTTCGCCGCGCTCTTTACGATCGAGCGCTTTACCCAAAAAGCGAAAGACTTTCGGATAGTCCTCAAGGTTTTTGGCTACGACGTAAGCGACTGGAATGTTTGCCTTGACTATCGCGTCATCTATCGCGCCGCGCTTTGCGTTTGCCGAAGCGTCCCACATTAGTATCAGATCGGGTTTTTGAGCGAGCAACGCTTCCGCGTCCGTGATCGGTCCATTTTCGCTCATCAACCCTAGCGCGGGTAGTTCATACATAATCGGATCGAGAAAATCTCTAGCCTCTTCGCTGGGAGCAAAAACCAAAGAGACTAGCAGTTTTCTATCCATAACGTAGAGCATGTACGAGCCGTACGGCTTGGGCGAATAAACTCTTGACGGAGGTTCTTGCAGCTTTATCTTATTGCCCGCCATATCGGTAATCTCAAAGCAAAAGCACAACGAGGCAAATAGAGCCAACAGGGCGATCTTTCTCATAGGGATTCCTTTGTTTTGTATGGCGGCGCGAATGTCTTGCCGTGCTGCGTTATCGCGCTTAAAACGATAGGGCGAGGGTGTTTGGCTGCTAGGGCGTTAGCGGTTGAAGTTAAGCAAGCGGCGTTATCGCCCCCCCCCCCCCCATTTTGCGGACAAAGGCATTGAACGTGGACGAAATCATTTGAACTCCTTGCTATGATATAAAAACGAGAATTATTATACATTCTATAATATGAAATGCTCTTTAATAAGCGCCTAATTTTTCATCAGATTGAAGGTTTTTCAAAAACCGGCGGCGCGAGGCGGGCTTGCTTTGGATTTGCGCTCTCTTGTTTGCTCGCGTACGCGGGCGCTTTGCGTGGGAATGGGAAAAGATACAAGAATCGTCTATTTTTGCTTTGAGAATCGGTGAAAAATGGCTAGAATGTTCGCATTTAATTGAACCCGAAAGGATCATAAATGTTGTTTGATCAATCTAACGCCCTAACGTGCAGGGATCGCCTTTCAAGCGGTGCGGATTTTAGCCGCCTTCAAGCAAAATCCGCCTTCGCCCCCCCCCCCCCCGTTTTTTAACTAGATCGCTAATTGGCTTGGTTTCCTCTGTTCTGTTTGTTTCGTTGCTGATCGTTGGTTGCGGCGGAGGCGGCGGCGACAATGACCCAAGCGAAGTTCAGTTCAAAACTATTGTCGCGGGCGTCAATCACTCCTTTGCCTTGTCCAACAACGGCAAGGTTTATGCGGCGGGATATAACGAGTATGGTCAGCTTGGTTTAGGCGATACAACCGATCGCAATACCTTTACCAAAGTTACCTCTTTAAGCGGTAAAAACATTACCGCTATATTCGCGGGCGACTATCACTCCCTTGCCCTATCCAGTGATGGCAAGGTTTATGCGACGGGACAGAACGCCTATGGTCAGCTTGGTTTAGGCGATACAACCGATTGCAATACCTTTACCGACGTTACCTCTTTAAGCGGTAAAACCATTATCGCTATATCTGTGGGTGGCTTTCACTCTCTTGCCCTATCCAATGACGGCAAGATTTACGCGACGGGAAATAACTATTATGGCCAACTTGGTTTAGGCGACAATGCCGATCGCAAAACCTTTACCAAAGTTACCGTTTGGGACGATTAAGATCGACGCTTTCTTGTTTGCCCGCGTAAGCGGGCGCTTTGCGCTTGCGGCGTAAGCGCGAGGATTCTTACTTTTTCCTAATCCGAACGCGCCACGCCGCGCCTTCTTGAGTCTGCGCCTCGATCGTATGCCCTTCGTTTTTGACCGAGCGCGGCACGTTCTCGATCGGCGATCCGTCGTCAAGTAAAATCTCCAATATGTCTAAGCTTGCCATCTGCGCGAGATCCATTTTGACGCGCACAAAGTTCATCGGACACCCCACGCCGCGATAGTCCTTAAACCTCTCGGCTTTTTGCGGCGCGGCTACGGCTTTTTCCGCCTCGAACTTGAGCGTGTTGTCCATCGTGCCATACAGCGCGATCACCGCTTCGCCGAGTTTTGCGGCGCCTTCGTTGGCCGCGCCCTCTAACGTTTCGGCGAACGCGGCGTCTATCAGCTTCGTATCGATAAACAGCCGCTTAAACGCCGTCAATACCTCCGCCTCGCTTCTTGCCTCCTCGCCACGAGCGATAAGAAGCATTCGCGCCGCCAGAAAGCGAATCCGCGTCCAATCGGCGGTGTTTAACGCCTCTTTAAGCGCCTTTTTATCCGCTTCGATCAGATCATACATGCCCGCGCTACATTCGCCCGCGCCGCGTCCGGCAAGCGAAAATTGCGCCGTCGCGCCAAAGTCGTAATAGGGATTTTTATCTTCCTCAAAAGAGGGAATATCGGCGTAAGTTTCGGCTATGGCTTTTAACCTCTCTTTGCCGCCGCCGTCTATCCAATCGGCGTAAGAGGCGTATCGGCTCTTTTCGTCAAGCCACAGCTTCAGCGCGTCTGCGACAAAAAGCGGCAGACGATAGGCGCTAATATCTCCGATCGGCTCGGCGAAACGATAGTTTGACTCGGCAATCCTCGCGCCCGCTACGATGTTGTAAGCCGGATACGCCGCGCCCTCTTTTCTCAACGCCTTGCCGAAAAACCCCAGATCGGCTACGGCGTGTCTGCCGCAGCTATTTGGACAGCCCGACATGTGAATTTTAAAGCCTTTGAGCGCGTCCAGATCGACGCCGCTTTTAACAAGCGCGCGCTCGATCGCGCTTAACGCCCCTCGCGGAGAGGCGATCCCAAGTTGGCATGTAGCCGCGCCCGTGCAAAATACCGCATCGCCTAAGATTGCGCTCTTTTGCGTTTGTGGCGAAAGCGTTTTGACGACGGGATACAGCGCGATCAGCTCCTCTAGCCTTAGATTTCGCAAATAGAGATTCTGATCGCTTCCAAGGCGGATCGTTTGGCGATCTTTTGGCAGCGCGTTAGCAAGCGCGATCGCAGCCGTTGCGTCTAGATCGCCAAGCGGAAGCGGTATCTTCGCGCCGTAGTAACCGTTTTGTTTTTGCTCGTAAACAAACCGATCGCGCCATAGCCGCTCTTCGCCGCTTGGCGTTACGCCCGCCGCGGAGGTTGTAGGCTCCGGTTCGTCAATCGCCCTAAACTCTAGGCGGTGATCGCCGCGCGCTCTAATCGCGGTTATCTTTTCATCGACAAGTTTTCTAAACTCGTCCAAACCGATCTCCTCAATCAAGAATCTAAGTCTTGCGTTACGTTTGTTTTTGCGGTTGCCGCGTTCGTTGAAAACCTCTTTGATCGCTTGCGAGAGCAAAAATATCTCCTCTTCGGGCAGAAACTCCAAATACGGCTTCGCGACGCGGCTTTTGGCGCCCATACCGCCGCCGATAAAAACCTTAAAACCCCTTGCGCCATCTTTGATTTTGGCTATAAAGCCTACGTCGGCAATCGTCGCGTAGCCGCGATCGTCGCTAGAGCCGCTAAAAGATATTTTGTATTTGCGCGGCAGGGCGTAAGAGTCCTTTTGCGCGAGCATTTTTTCGCTTAGCGCGATCGCGTGCGGCGTTACGTCGAAAACCTCGTCTTTGGCTACGCCCGCTAATATGTCCGCCGTAACGTTTCGCACCGTGTTGCCGCCGCCGCCGCGCCCCGTAAGTTGCGCGGCGTGCAATCCCTCGATCGTCGCCAAAAAGTCGTCAAACTTAACGTAATGAAGCTGCGCGCCGCCGCGTGTGGTGATATGTAGCTTGCCGTTTGCGTAGCGTTTTGAAAGATCGGCGAGCGCGGCAAGTTGCGCCGGCGAAATCAATCCGCCCGTTAATTTCACGCGGATCATATAGGTATTGGCTTCGCGCTGTTCGTATATGCCAAACGGCACTCTGATGGTTTTGAACTTCAGATCGTCGATCGCGCCGCTTTTGTATTCCTCGCAAGAACGCTTAAACGCCTCGAAATCGTCATAGACGTTTTGCGGGATTTGATAGCCGTTCATACAATAACAACCTCCTCATTGGTTACTTCGCCGTCTTTGATCCTAAAACTTTTCAGATCGACCGCGCCGTTTTCAAGCGAAACGATGATATAGCTGATATTGGGATCGTAGGCCAGCTTTATGTCTTCCTCGCTCGGTCGTGCGGGCGTGGCGGGATGCGAATGGTAGCAGGCGATCAGCCGCAGTTTTTGCGCGCTCGCCTCTTTGAGCGCGGCGAATTGCTCCTTTGGATCAAACGAAAAATGCTCCGCGCTACGATCGACGTTTGTCATTGGATAGTGCAAAGCGACCGCGCCCTCTTTGCCGCCTAGATAGCCGCACGCCTCGATCGGCGCGTCCTTTTGCGCGTGAAGGACGATCGCGTCGTATATGCGCTTTGGAAGGCTGATCATGGCTTTAGATCGCAGGTGGGTTGTTCGTAATCGCTTAGAACGATATGCGCGTTTTCGCCGCAGACGCGGCACTTGGGGTTGCGTTTCAGCGCGACCTTGCGAAAACTCATCGTTTTCGCCTCAAAACAGAGCAGCGAGTCGTACAGCGGCGCGCCTACGCCAACGATAAACTTCAGCGCTTCGGCGGCTTGGATCGTCCCCAGCATACCCGCAACCGCGCCTAAAATCCCCGCGCTAGAGCAGGTTGGGACGACTCCGGCGGGCGGCGGCTTGTCAAACGCGCAAGCGTAGCAGGCGCTTTCATACGGCTTGATCGTCATCGTCTGCCCTGAAAAGCGCAAAATGCCGCCGTGAGAGTAGGGCTTTTTGAGCAAAACGCAGGCGTCGTTGATCAGGAACTTTGCCGCGAAGTTGTCCGTGCCATCGATCACAAAATCGTATGGCGCGATAACGCTTTGAATATTTTCCGCCGTTATCATCGTTTGATAGGTTTCAACTTGAATATGCGGGTTGATCGCCAACATTTTATCTTTGGCGCTTAACGTCTTTGGCTTGCCCACGTCCTTTGTCGTATGGATAATCTGCCGTTGAAGATTGCTTAGATCCGCCGCGTCGCCATCGATAATCCCAATCGTCCCCACGCCCGCCGCGGCGAGATAGAGCGCGATCGGAGAACCAAGACCGCCCGCGCCGATAACGAGAACTTTGGCGTCTATGATCCGCTCTTGTCCCTCGATCCCAACCTCTTCTAAGATAATATGCCGCGAGTAGCGTTCTAGCTCCTCGTCGCTCCACTCTTTCATGCTCCGCCGCCCATAAAGTAAAGAAAATTGATCTCGTCGCCGTCTTTTAACCGCGTCGTTTCGTATTCGTTTTGGCGTAAAAACTCGCCGTTAAGCTGGACGGATACCATATCCGGCTGCGCCACACTCTCTATTGTGAGCAGCTCGGCGACACTTGCGCCCTCCCGCGAAAACTCCTTTGACTCGCCGTTAATGATTATATGCACCGCTTCTCCTTGTCTGATGAAAATGTACCGCTAAATCTATGCGGAAAATACCTATTTAAAAGGGCAAAAAGCTCCTCTTCAAAACCGTCCGGCATTTCGCCTTTCTCCTCGTCTTTGAGGCTTTCTAGCACAATGCCCGCCGCCGCCGCGTCGTATCCGTCCACGATCACAAACCGCCCTAAAGCGGCGTTGTTGTGAAAGGTCGATAGCGCCATAGGACGCGATAAAGAGAGTATGACGCTTCCGCACTCGTTGCGCCTAAGCCCGCCGCCGCCTCCTTGCGCGTTGAAATCTCTATCTAAAACCCTTTCGATCTTTGCAAGCGTTACGCTAGTTTTCGCGCCGCCTAGCTTCAACAGATAGCTTTCATTGAAGACAAGGGGACGCTCGCCAAGCCAGATAAGATTCGCCCTGATTTTAGAGCTTACGACGATCGGCGCGCTTTCGTCGGCTTTTACCATAACCTCTCCGTTTTTGACGTATATCTCCTCTTTGAGAGTAAAGCCGCTTGCCTCTCCCGTTTTGGCGGACTCCCTGCTAGGCGCGTTCCAAACCTCTATGTTTTTTATATGCGCCTCTTTATTTGAGGGCAGGAAACGGACGAGATCGCCTCTTTTTATTTCGCCGCTTACGATCGTGCCGGCGTATATTCTTCTCTCGTCGTTATCGTCGCTGAAACGATAAACATCTTGCAGCGGCATAGCGAAGAACAGCTTTTCATTTGAGGGAAGATTGCGGAAACTCTCCAGCGTCTGCAAAACGGTCTTTCCGTTATACCACGGCGTTTCGCTTGCGCTCGTTACGACGTTTTTGCCCTCTCTCGCGCTGATTGGGATAAACGCCAGCGGCTTGACGTTTAGGCTTTCTAGGTATTTTTCGTATTCGTTTTTGATCCTTCTGAAAACCGCCTCGTCGTAGCCGAACAGATCGAGTTTATTGACGGCGACTAGCGTCTGAGATATGCCAAGCAGCGATAGCAGCAACCCGTGCCGTTTGGAGTTTTCGGCCACGCCCTCGATCGCGTCTATCACCAAAACCGCCGCCACCGCGCGGGAAGCGCCGCTTAACATATTTCTCAAAAACTCAATATGTCCCGGCGCGTCTATAATGATGTATTCGCGTGTTTTACTCTTAAAAAAAATCCTCGCGCTATCTATCGTTATCCCCTGCCGCTGCTCGTCTTCAAGCGCGTCTAAGAGCATTGAGTACTCAAAAATCCTGCCGTTTTTTTCGCACTGCCTTTTAAGCGCGTCGAGCTTTCCTTTGGGCAGCGATGAGGTGTCCGCCAGCATACGCCCCACCAGCGTGCTTTTGCCGTGATCGACGTGACCGGTTATGACGATGTTCATTCTGTCTAAATGTCGTTTTGCGCGCATTACATATACCCCTCTTTTCTTAACGCCTCCAGAGTGCCTCCCCCTTCTTTATCCTGCGCGCGCCCCGATCTCTCGGCTATATTTCTAAACTTTCCGCTCACAAGCTCTTTGATGATCTCGGCTGGTGTTTTAGCCATCGATTCGACCGGACTCGTACACGGGTAGCAGCCAAGAGATCGGTATCTTTTTCCATCGCCGCGATCAAAATATATGGGAATAACGGGGATTTTTTCCCTGTCTATGTACTCCCAAATGTTAAGCTCCGTCCATTCAAGAAGCGGATGAACCCGCACGTGTGTTTTGGGGGCAAATTCTGTTTTATACAGATTCCACATCTCCGGCGGCTGCGTACTCGCGTCCCACTCGCTTTTTTCATCTCTTGCCGAGAAGACGCGCTCTTTCGAGCGGCTTCCTTCTTCATCGCTCCTGACACCCACGATGACGGCGTTATAGGCGCTTGCGTTTTGCCGCTCCTCCCATCTGCGCGTTTGCGGATCGTATATTTTTCCGCCCCACACGCCGTCAAGCGTACGCTTTAGCGCCTCGCTTTTTAACTCTTTGCAGCAGGCGATCCGATCGAGCCCATCTATAAAAGTCCTCTTGTTTTTAAGCGCCTCTTTATTTTGCCCCACTACTAACCTTAGCTTTAGCTCTTCGGCTATCCTGTCGCGGTAGGCGATCATCTCTGGAATCTTGAAACTTGTGTCGATATGTATCAGCTCAAAAGGTATATGCCCAAAAAACGCCTTTTTTGCAAGCCACAATAAAACGGTGCTGTCCTTTCCTATAGACCATAGCATACCTATGTTTTTGAACGATTTATATGCCTCTCTGATAATAAATACGCTTTGCGATTCTAATCTGTCGAGTTTATTCAAGCCGTTTTCCTCGTATGCAAACCGCACTCTTTGTGTTCGGGATTTTCCCACCACCAACGACCGGCGCGTATCTCCTCGCCCTCTTTGACGGCGCGGGTGCAGGGCGCGCAGCCAATGCTTTTGAAACCGCGGTTATACAGAGGGTTGATTGGCAGATTGTTGCGATCAATATAGTCGA
>JAIRKM010000028.1 GCA_031260125.1 Helicobacteraceae bacterium
CCGCCAGTGGGAGTGTCGTTTTTCTCCGCTATAGCGCCGCGAATTCTTATTTGGAGATCATCGGCTATGGAAGCGTTAGCTATCGCCTCCTCCTCGCTGATCTTGCCAGCGTTGAAGAGACCCAAAAGCGACTGATCAAAGGTCTGCGTCCCGTAGATTTCAGTCCCCTCCTGCATGGCATTCCTAATCTCATCGTCTCTATTTTTGGCGATCAGATCGACGATACGCGGCGTATTCATCAGTATTTCAACCGCCGCAGTCCGCTTGCCATCAAGCGTCTTGACAAGCCGCTGTGAGATGATGCTTACAATCGTGCTGGCAAGCGTCAGGCGGATGCGGTTTTGCTCCATACGGTCAAACATGCCAATTACGCGGTTGATCGTCTCTTTCGCGTCCATAGTGTGAAGCGTGGAAAGCACAAGGTGTCCCGTTTCCGCTGCGTGTAGCGCGATCTCTACCGTCTCTAGATCGCGCATCTCACCCACAAGAATAATATCGGGGTCTTCGCGCAAAGCGCTCCTGAGTGAACTCGCGAAACTTACGGCGTCTTCGCCGATACTCCGCTGGCTTATGAGACAGTTTTTATCTTGGTGAATAAACTCAATCGGATCTTCAATGGTGATGATGTGCGATTTCTGTTTATTGTTGATCGCGTCTATGATAGCGGCAAGCGTGGTGGACTTACCGCTGCCGGTGATGCCGGTTACCAGCACCAGCCCGCGCTTATAGCTGGAGATCTTGTTTAACGCGATAGGCAGATTGAGCTTCTCAATTGACATAATGTCGGTGGGAATCGTTCTGAAAACTGCGGAGAGTCCGTCTTTTTGAAAAAAGGCGTTGACGCGGAAGCGGTAGTCGTCGTTAAGCTGAAAGGTGAAGTCCACATCCTTGCGTTCGATCAACTCCCCAAAACGGCTTCGCAGCATCTCCTTCGCCATCGTAAGCGCGTCGTTGCGCTCCATCACTTCCTTGCTTATGCGTACAATATCGCCCTTGATCCGCCCCATAATCGGACTGCCAGATTTTATATGCAGATCGCTGCCTCCCATGCGAATCAGCTCCGCCAGATAACCTTTTACGCGCTCGGTTACCTCAAACGTCAGCTCCTCAATGTTGATTTCAAACGCCATCGACTCTCCTTAGTGTTGTTTTCTGACTAACTTAATGCCCGTATTATATCGGCAAAAGCAGTTTCAAACTGCCTCAAGCCCTCATCAAGCAGACGCTGGTGCAGTCCGCTCATCTTGATTTCACGCTTCGCCAGTTCGCCAAAGAAGTCCGCAATCTCCCTTTCGTCAATCGGCAGGCTCTCCTTACAGCCGCCGCCTTTTAAGTAGGCTTCAAAGGTTTCGGGGGGAACGGTGCAGACAACGCCGTTGCCAACAAGCGATCTCACGTAGTAATCGGGCGGTAGCGCGCCATTTTTTACGCCCGTGCTGGCAAAAAGCACCCGCACGTTTTTCTCGTCCGCCGATCGGACTAGATTGTAGTGTTGCGCCGCGTTCATAATCCCCGTTTTCGCCCGCAGTTCTTCCGGAAGATGCTCGTCTAAAGCGCGATCGTAGCGGCTAACAAAGACGCTGATTACCGCCGCTTGCTTTGCGCCTTTGAGCGCCCGCAGAACATTTGCGGTCTGTTCAGCGGAGAAAACGAGCGTAGCATTGACTGGAACACCCTCTTTTGCCAGTTCCCCGATCGCCGCGCATCCGCCTTCTGTCGCGGGAACTTTAATCATCGCATTTTCGCGGTTTATCGCCTTAAAAAGCCTTTTTGCCTCCTTGATTGTGCTTGCGGCGTCGTGCGCGTAGGCGGGGTCTACCTCTAAGGAGACAAAACCGTCCGTTTTGTCGTATATGGACAGTAGCTTATCGCACGCCGCTTGCACGTCGGCTATGGCGAATGCCTCGTAAAGCTGTTTGCCTTTAAGCGCGGTTCTTTGCCGCCCGTATGCCTTTGACGAGGCAAAGGCGGATTTGAAGATCGCGGGATTGGTGGTGATTCCAGAGGCTCCCTTTTCCAGATAGTACGGCAGCTTTGAATCGATAAAATCCCGCTCCAGATAGTCAATCCAGATTGAAAAGCTCTCACCCATCATTTTTATACGCGGCGATCGACTTGGACAGTATCTCTTTTGCGGCGTCAGGTCCGCTGAATTCTTTCACCTTCACCCATTTGCCGGGTTCTAAAATTTTGTAAGTTTCAAAGAAATTTTTGATCCTCTTGAGGGTAATCTCCGGCAGATCGTCTACGGTAACGACTTTGTCAAACTGCGGATCGATCTTGCTGATGGGGACGGCGATAAGTTTCTCGTCCTGCCCGCTCTCGTCCTCCATAAAGAGAACGCCGATCAACCGCGTCTTGATGACTGAGCCGGGTTGTACCGCGTATTCGCCCAGCACCAAAATATCCATCGGATCGCCATCGTCCGCCAGCGTTGACGGGACAAAGCCGTAGTTTGCGGGATAAAACACGCTTGAAAACATAACCCTATCGACTACAACAGCGCCGCTTTCTTTGTCCAACTCGTATTTAATGCTTGACCCAAACGGTATCTCGATCACCGCCGTTACTTTTCCCGGGTTCTCGCCCGCCTTTAGTTTCGAAATATCCACTCTCTTCCTTTACATCTTAGTTTGAATAAATGCGTTCATCTCAGCGACGATCGCGTCGATTGCGCCTTCGCCGCTGACCTTTTTGAGCAGACCCTTGACTTGATAAAATCTGCGTATCTCTTCAAGCGGCTCCGTATATACCCGCATTCTGTTGCCAAACACCTCCGCTTTGTCGTCCGCCCCTCTGGCTCTTCCCAGCACGCGCTCTTTGGCGGTTTGTTCGCTTACCTCAACCTCGATCACCGCCGTAAGCTTTATGCCGCTTTCGGTTTTGAGGATCGCGTCAAGCGCCATCATCTGATCGACGCTGCGCGGATAGCCATCGATAATTACAGCCTCTTTTTCGCTGTTTTTGATCGCGCTCACAATTGTGCCAACGACGATCTCCAGCGGCACGAGGTTGCCTTTGGAGAGAAAGCCGTCTATCGTTTTGCCAAGCTCGCTCCCTGTCGCTATTTCAGCGCGTAGTAGGTCTCCCGTGGAGAAGTGCGCGATTCGCTCTGGAGCGCCGCTCGCGATCAGATTTGCGTCGGTCGTTTTGCCGCTGCCAGGCGCGCCGATTACCAGGAAAAGTTTCTTCATTGTTCTCCTTTATTCTGTTTTTTACGAACCTTGATGTTCAGTTCGTTTAGCTGCGCTTCCTCCGCTTCCGATGGCGCGGATGTCATAAGGCACTGCGCGCGCTGCGTCTTGGGAAAGGCGATCACATCGCGGATACTCGGCGCTTTCGCAAGCAGCATGATCAGGCGATCGAGCCCCAGCGCGAAACCGCCGTGCGGGGGCGCTCCATATCGCAAAGCCTCCAGCAAAAAGCCGAACTTCTTTTGCTGCTCTTCCCTGCTAATACCTAAAATTTCAAACACCCTCTGCTGCATGCTCTCCTCGTGTATCCTGATGCTTCCGCCGCCTATTTCAAAGCCATTAAGCACGATGTCGTAGGCGATCGATAGGATATCCTCAAGAGCAGCGCCATCAAGCGACTGAGGGCGGGTAAAAGGATGGTGAAGGGCGCTTACATTCTGCGCGTCATCAACCTCAAACATTGGAAAATCCACCACCCATAAGAAGCGAAACAGCGATTCGTCGATGAGATTTCGCAGCTTTGCCACCTCGACGCGCAGACGCCCCATATAATCCAGCACCGTTTTTTTGTCTCCCGCCCCAAAAAAGATCAGATTCCCATCTTCAGCACCGAGAGTCTCTATAAGCCGCCGCTGTTCAGTCGGGTCTAAAAACTTCGCGATCGGTCCCGTCAGCGCCCCGTCCTTGAGACGAAGCCACGCAAGCCCCTTTGCCCCAAACTTTGCGACAAACTCCGTAAGCGCGTCGATCTCTTTTCTGCTCAGCGTTTCGCCGCCCTCAACTTTAAGCGCCTTGATGCGGTTTTTCTTTGGATCGGAGGCGATCTGGGCGAACACTTTGAGCGCCGTATCCTTAAAAATATCCAGCACATCAACAAGCGGCAGATCGAAGCGCAGATCGGGTTTATCCGTACCGTATTTTTCCATCGCTTCGCCGTAGCTCATTCTCTCAAAAGGGAGTTTTACCTCAATGCCGGCGGCTTTGAACCCATCGGCAAGCAGTCTCTCCGCAACCGTCATTACCGCCTCTTGATCGCAAAAGCTCATCTCGACATCAACCTGCGTGAACTCCGGCTGGCGATCCGCCCTTAGGTCTTCATCGCGGAAACAGCGGGCGATCTGAAAGTAGCGATCAAACCCCGCAACCATCAAAAGCTGCTTAAAAAGCTGCGGCGACTGCGGCAAGGCATAAAACTCTCCCGCGTGAACGCGGCTGGGAACCAGATAGTCCCTTGCCCCTTCCGGCGTAGGGCGCGTTAAGATAGGCGTCTCTATCTCCATAAATCCATGCTCTCGCAGCGAGACGCGCATGGCGTGGCTCACCGCCGAGCGAAGGGCGAAATTTGCCTGAAGTTTGGGATCGCGCAAGTCCAAAAAGCGGTATCTAAGCCGCGTGTCCTCCGCAACCTTTACATCTGCGATCTCAAAAGGAGGCGTTAGGCTTTTGTTTTCCACCTCAATTACGTCCGAGACCACCTCGATTTCCCCCGTTTTCAGGCGGGGGTTTATCAGGCGATCGTCTCTCGCTCTTACCCTGCCCTGCACGCGCACGACGTATTCGCTTTTGACACCGCTTGCCGCGGCGTGCGCCTCTTTGCTGTGCGCGGGATCGCAAACGATCTGAATCAATCCCGACTTGTCGCGCAAATCGATAAAGATAACGCCTCCATGATCGCGCGCGCTGTTCACCCACCCAGCCAACGCCACCCTTTGGTCGATATTTTGCGTATTAAGCTCTGTCGCGTAGTGCGTTCTCAAATTCAGTATCCCTTAGCTTTGAATGGGCAATTTTAGCCTAATTGTAATTTTTGACGCGAAGGGACAAAGGGCGCAAGGTATAAGATTGCAGGGTGATATTTTTAAGGAGGTGTTTTCATGAGTTTGATTCGTTTGGCGGTTTGTGTTTTGGCCATCTGCGGCGCGACAGCTTTCGCCGCTGCTGACAGCGCGGCGGTAAAAGAGGCGGAGAACCTGTTGAAACTGACAAATTTAGAGCAGGTATTTAACGACGCGATCGAACAATCGTTGGATTTACAGGTGCAGCAGAACCCCGCGCTTGTGCCGTACAAAAACACAATGCGCAATTTTTTCAGCAAATATATGAGCTATAAGAGCCTCAAGCCCGATCTGATCAAGATATACACAAACAACTTTACGGCGGCAGAGCTAAAGGAGATGAACGTCTTCTATTCTACAGCCGTGGGCAAGAAGATGGCGCGGGTTGCGCCGAAACTGATGGCGGAAAGCATGACGCTTGGCTCGAAAAAAGTGCAGGAGCATCTGCCAGAGCTTCAACAGATGATTATGGAGGAAGCGGCGAAACAGCAGCGTTAGCTTTGAACGGCGTTTAGCTTTGAATCTGTAAAATCCGACTAATGCTGAACGTAAACGAGCGAATTGGAAAGATCAAAACAGTGGGTGTGCGGCTACGCCCCAAATCGCCGTCGTTAAAGGAGTACTTCCTCGACCTCAAGGCGTACCTGCAAACGCTTGGGATTGAGACGCTTTTAGGAGAAGAGTGCGCCCGAATGATCGGCGTGGAGGGCGGGGTTGACGAATACGCGCTCTACAGCCGATCCGATTTTTTGATCTCGATCGGCGGAGACGGAACGCTTATCTCCCTCGCGCGGCGTAGCTTCAAATATGACAAACCGGTGCTAGGCGTCAACAATATGGGTACGTTGGGCTTTTTGACCGATGTGCAATCGGGCGAGATCAAGGAGATGATCGACCGCCTATTAAAACACGATTACGAATTGGAAAAGCGGATGATCATTCAACTCAACGCCGAAATAGAGGGCAAAAAACAGGTGTTGTACGCGGTTAATGACGTGGTGATCCGCCATCAGAAGATGAGAATGATCCGCATTGACCTGATCATCAACGGCACGCTGGCAAACACCTATCATGGGGACGCGCTGATCGTCGCCACCCCAACCGGCACCACCGGCTACAACCTCTCGGCCGGCGGTCCGATCGTCTATCCATACGCGAAAAACTTTATCTTTACGCCGATCTGCCCCCACTCTTTGAATCAGAGATCGCTCGTTCTTCCGACGCATTTTGACGTGGAGTTGAAAATTCACGAAAAAGAGGGGGTTTTGATCATCGACGGGCAAGATATGATCAACATCTCTCTTAACGATTCAATCTCTGTCGCAATGAGCGATTCGCTTGTAAAGATGATCCATAAGCCAGAACGCAACTTTTTCAGCGCAATCAAGGCGAAACTTAACTGGGGCAGCGCCGTTTGAGTGTTTTCGAGGCGTTTCTGCTCGGTATCGTCGAGGGGGTAACGGAGTTTCTGCCCGTCTCCTCCACCGCTCATCTGATCCTCGCGTCGCACCTCTTGGGTATCGATCAATCTGAGTCGCATAAAAGCTTTGAGATTGTCGTTCAGCTCGGATCGATCTCGGCGGTGATCTTCTTTTATTTCAGGCGGCTTGTGGGTGATAGAAGGCTGCTGCTCAAGCTGTGCGCCGCATTTGTCCCCACTGGCGTGATCGGATTGCTTTTTTACCGGCGCATAAAGGAGCTTTTTTCGATGGAAATTGTGTGCGTGTCGCTGATCGCCGGTGGGATTTTGCTGATCGCGGTTGAGTTGTATATGAAGAGGCGAGATGGCGCGGGCGGCTCTGACGCGCTTGGGCGTGTAAGCTTTGGGCGGGCGTTTCTGATCGGCTGCGCTCAGTGTTTTGCCATGATACCCGGCGTGAGCCGATCGGCGGCTACGATCATCGGGGGATTGCTGTGCGGTCTTGATCGCAAAACGGCGATTGAATTTTCGTTTCTGCTCGCCGTCCCCACGATGCTGATCGCGGCGGGCTACGACTTCACAAAGAACCTTTCGGCTTTTAACAGCGGCGATCTGCTGAACCTCTTGATCGGGTTTACCACCTCCTTTTTTGTGGCGGTTTTGGCGATCAGAGGCTTTTTGAAGTTCGTATCAAAATTCAGTTTTATCCCGTTTGGCATATATAGAATCGCGATAGGCGCGGTGTTTTTAGCGTTTATCGCCCCGCGCTAAGCTGCAATCGCGAAATCGATCGGGGCGAATGACAACCGCCCGCTACTCTCAAGGCGGCTGGAAGGACTACTCATAATAATCTTCCTCTTCCTCCTCGCCGTACTCGTAGTCGCCATCGTCGTATCCACCGCGATCGCCAATTTGCCTGCCGCCATCGCCTAACGAATCGTCCTCTAGCAGATCGTTGTCCGGCAAGATGTCGTCAATATCGTCCTCAAGCGGAATGTCGCCCTCTTCCGCATATAACTGCCCGCCGTCAAAGTCGTCGGCGTTTTCCCAATCGTGCGCCATTTATTTGCTCCTTTGATTGTGCGCTTCCTGAAACTTTTTAAGGCGCGAATAATCGCTCAGCTTCGTCAGTCCGATCTCTTCCATCTCTTTAATCCGAGCAAAAATATGCTTTTTCGTAAAACTCACAACCTCATCAAGATCGTCGGTTAATTTTATCAAATCCGCGTCCTCTTTGGCAATTGCGCCCTCTTCTATCATGCTCGATCGTATAAAGTCCAGAAGCGGGCTGTAGTAATCCACGCCTATCAAAAATATGCCGATCGGATAAATTTTTTTCGTCTGAACCAGCGTCAGCGCCTCAAAAAGCTCGTCCATCGTTCCAAAACCGCCCGGAAAAATTATGTAGGCGTAGGAGTACTTCACCAGCATAACCTTGCGCGCAAAAAAGTAATCAAACTTTAAGCCGAGATCGAGATAAGCGTTGCTTGCCTGTTCATGCGGTAGTTCGATATTTAGTCCGATCGATTTGCCTTTTGCGGAACTGTACGCGCCGCGGTTTGCCGCCTCCATAATGCCTGCGCTGCCGCCCGTTATCACATTAAACCCATTCTCCGCAAGCATGTATCCCAGTTTCTGCGCCGCTTTATAGTATTTATGATCGCTCTTTGTTCTCGCGCTGCCAAACACCGTAACGGAAGGTCCTAGCTCTTTAAGGGAATCGTACCCGTTCACAAAGTCCGCCATCACCCTAAATATGCTCCACGGCTCGCTGAAGTCAAGCTGCGCTCCAATCTCTATTCTGCCTTCACTCACATGTAACCCCTTAAAGTAAAATTATGGTAGCCAGACCCAAAAAGGTGAAAAATCCAGCCGCGTCTGTAATCGCGGTTAAAAGTACGGCGCTTGCCACCGCGGGATCGATCCCAAAGCGCTTCAAAACCAGCGGGATACTCGCGCCAAAAAAGCCCGCGTAAAGCATATTCGCTAAAAGCGCCAGCGCGATCGCCACACCCAAAAGCGGCCTGCCAAACCACGCCCAAGCGAGCGCTCCCGCGCATACGGCAAAAATCGCTCCGTTAAAAAGCGCAATCGCAATCTCTTTTTTGATCACC
>JAIRKM010000077.1 GCA_031260125.1 Helicobacteraceae bacterium
TTCAGGGAAACTTCTTAGCTGCAACGAGCTTGGATACATGTATAAAGAGGGCAGGGGCGTTGAAAAAAATATCGTAAAGGCTATTGAACTTTTCACAAAAACCTGCAATGATGAAGCGGATTTCGGCTGTGCCGCGCTTGACGATATTTATGATAATTTATCCGAAAATAAAAATGAGGCGCGGCATTATTACAGCAAAGCGTGCGATTCTATAACGGAAAAAACATACGCCTGTGCTCAATATAGGAGATTGATTAAAGAGCAGTGTTTGGAAATATTCAAATATTTTGTAATTGGCGCAGGGATAATAGCCATGTTTGCCGCTGTTTATCTTTTCAGGCGAAAATCGTTAGAACAGCCGCGCTAAGCAGTCTTTTGCGCTTGAATATATCCGCAATTTTGACAATGCGGACAAAATCTTATTTAATCCCTTAACGCCTGCATCTGTCTGCTTTGCGAGTTTTCTTGGAGCGTCAAAGCTTTATTTATACTCATAAGCTTTTAAGTCCGCTTACTGCAAGTCCTAAGGTAAGTATCTTTCATTTTTTAAACCTTGTGCTATAATTCTCGTATGGAAACAGCTAAAAGAAAAAAAAGACGAAAATGTGATTATGGTAGAAAGCCAAAAGCATTTATCTCATAAATCGCAAATTGATTTGGGTAGTTTCTACACCCCAAGCCATCTCGTCAAAATCGCTTTTGAAATTATTGATAGAAATATTGACGATCTTTCTGCTCTTTCTTTAATTGATACATCTTGCGGTTACGGTTCTTTTTTACACGATAAACATTTTGGGCGGGTGGTTGGCGTCGATATAGATAATAAAGCCATTGATGAAGCCAAAAAAAATGTTCAGAATGTGGAATTTTTTGTTGAAAATTCACTCAACAATATATCTCGCAAGAACTATCAAATCGCTGATAGTGAAAAACTTGTGATAGTTGGAAATCCGCCATATAACGACACTACTTCAATAATTCGCCAAGATATTAAAGATAAATCAGCGGCAAATGAAGTTGACAGCGACGTGAAAACTCGTGATTTTGGAATGTCGTTTTTGCTTTCCTACAATAAATTAAAAGCCGACTATGTTTGCGTCTTACACCCTCTTTCATATCTGGTAAAAAAATCAAATTTTGTTCTGCTGAAAGATTTTATCGGAAACTATCAACTTATTGACGGGCTCATCGTCAGCAGCCACGAATTTTCAGACACTTCACGGTCAATGGCTTTTCCAATTTTGATCGCCTTTTATAAGCGAGATAAAATCGGAATGGATTATGAATATATTAAAAATTATGAATTCAGAGTTAAAGACGACGGTACTTTTCGCCTATCGGACTTTGATACTATTGCGAATTATGTCCAAAAATATCCAAACCGCAAATACTTAAACGAGCGAGACAAGCCGGTTGCAAAATTCTGGACTTTAAGAGATATAAACGCGCTTCGCCGAAACCGCACCTTTATTGAAGACGATACCTACAATACCGTTTATGTTTTGGCGGAAAAATTACCGTATTACTGCTATATAGATATCTTCAAACAATATGTTGACAAAATGCCGTATTTTATCGGTAATTGTGATGTGATTATAGATAACGATGAATTTTTGAAAGTACGAGAATGTTTTATTTACCAAAGTTTGAAAACAAACCCAATTTTAAGAAAAAGCCGTCTTAAATTCAGAAAGGTTCCAGACGCAAAACATAAAATAGACAACTATTTTGAGACATTATTAACTAATAAATTAGGAGAAAAATATGCCGCAAATTGCTGAACTTGAGAATGAAATAGCAAATAATGTTAAAATCGCCGCAAAACCCCGGCGCTCTTATGCGCTGAAGCGGCACGATCGGGCTTATGCGCCCTTTTATACAATTTTTATACAACGAGAGGGTATTTTGACTGAATCTAGCGCTAACAAACGCCAACAAAGTACGTAGTGGTATGCCCCGAACAGGACTCGAACCTGTCGCCTCAAGCTTAGGAAGCCTGCGCTCTATCCAGATGAGCTATCGGGGCGCATTTAAGAAGCGCGATTTTAGCAGAAGACGGGTAAAAACGCGGTTACGCGGCGGTTTAGCCAGCGCCGCGGCTTTTAGGCGGCTGCGATCCAAAGCGCGGTAGCGTAGAAAAAAAGCCCTTCCGATCGCCGTTGTCCTTCTCTTTCAGCACTATCGGCTATAATAGCGCGTAAAATTTCGAAGTTGGGCAGAGTTTCTACCAAAACCGGCGGGCGGGGTATGGCGCGTTTAAGCTTTCCCTGCTAAAATTGCACGCTTAAACTTTGGGCTGGTTTAGCTCAGTTGGTAGAGCAGCTGCCTTGTAAGCAGCAGGTCGGGGGTTCAAATCCCTTAACCAGCTCCAGTTTAGAAGTTTTCAGTAAAGTTAAAAGCAGCGTTTTACCGCGCTGGGCTTTTTTAGGCACGGTGAGATTCCCGAGCGGTCAAAGGGGACAGACTGTAAATCTGTTGGCTCTGCCTTCGAAGGTTCGAATCCTTCTCTCACCACCGGTTGGCCGCCTAAATGTCATGCGGGAGTAGCTCAGTTGGCTAGAGCATTAGCCTTCCAAGCTGAGGGTCGCGGGTTCGAGTCCCGTCTCCCGCTCCAGTGAAGCGCCAGTGAGTTCGGGAGCTGAAGCTACCTTCATACTCCTAAACGCGCTCCAAAACCGTGCGCCCATATAGCTCAGAGGCAGAGCACTTCCTTGGTAAGGAAGAGGTCGGAAGTTCAATTCTTCTTATGGGCTCCGCTTGCTTTACTGAATAAAACAGA
Organism: Helicobacteraceae bacterium; assembly: GCA_031260125.1. Lineage (GTDB taxonomy): Bacteria > Campylobacterota > Campylobacteria > Campylobacterales > SZUA-545 > JAIRKM01. Next base: position 2,780 of record JAIRKM010000077.1, read on the forward strand.
CCTTAGATTAGGGAAAGGAAGGATCAAAGATGGCAAAAGAGAAGTTTGTCCGCAGCAAGCCGCATGTCAACATCGGCACGATCGGTCACGTTGACCATGGCAAAACCACGTTGACAGCGGCGATTACCGTTGTTTTATCCAATAAATACGGCGGAGAGAAGAAGGCTTACGATCAGATCGACAATGCGCCGGAGGAGAAGGAGCGCGGTATTACTATCGCCACTTCACATGTCGAGTACGAGACGGCGAAGCGCCACTACGCCCACGTGGATTGTCCGGGGCACGCCGACTACGTGAAAAACATGATCACGGGCGCGGCGCAGATGGACGGCGCGATTCTGGTAATCGCGGCTACGGATGGCGTTATGGCTCAGACGAAGGAACACGTTCTGCTGGCGCGTCAGGTCGGCGTACCTTATATAGTCGTATTCCTCAATAAAGAAGACGAGCTAGATGAAGGCGAAAGAGCGGAAATGCTTGAGCTTGTGGAGATGGAGGTGCGCGACACTCTCAACTTCTACGAGTTTCCTGGCGATAAAACGCCCATCATCTCTGGTTCGGCGAAGCTGGCGCTCGATTCGGGCATGGAAGGCAAAGAGGACGAGTGGACGGCGAAGATCTTCAATTTAATGGACACGATCGACGAGTACATTCCAACTCCCAAGCGCGATACCGATAAGCCCTACCTTATGCCGATTGAGGATGTCTTTTCCATACCCGGACGCGGCACCGTCGTTACGGGACGGATCGAAAGAGGGATTGTCAAGGTAAGCGAGGAAGTGGAAATCATCGGTTTGCGCGAGACCCGTAAAACCATTGTTACCGGCGTCGAGATGTTCCACAAAGAGATGGATCAGGGCGAAGCGGGCGACAACTGCGGAATTCTCCTGCGCGGTACAAAAAAAGACGAAGTGGAACGCGGCATGATCCTGGCAAAGCCGGGCAGCATCACCCCTCACACGGATTTTGAAGCGGAAATCTACGTGTTGAGCAAAGAGGAAGGGGGAAGGCATACTCCGTTCTTCACGGGCTATCGACCGCAGTTTTATATCCGCACCACGGACGTTACGGGCGCGGTTACTCTGCCCTCCGGCGTGGAGATGGTTATGCCGGGCGACAACGTAAAGGTAAACTGCGCGCTGATCGCTCCTATTGCGATCGAGGAAGGCACGCGCTTTGCAATTCGCGAGGGCGGACGCACCGTCGGCGCGGGTGTTGTTACCAAGATCAATAAGTAGAGTATTGCATGCGCGATAAGATTGGGCTTAAATGCGTTGAGTGCGGCGACATAAACTACACTACGACAAAAAACAAAAAGACTCATCCCGACAAGGTAGAGTTCAAAAAGTTTTGTCCGCGTCTTAGAAAGCACACCGCGCACAAGGAAACGAAGATATAACCGCGCCGCTCTCGTTGGAGAGCGGGCGGAAGAAGGCTGGATTGCGGTCCTGAAAGTTATGGAAAGCGCCACATTTGCTAGGGTAGTAGCTCTAACGGTAGAGCGGCTGATTCCAAATCAGTAGGTTGTGGGTTCGAATCCTACCTACCCTGCCAAGCGAGTTGAGAAAGTATAGGAAAAATAATGAAAAATTTTTTCACCCGTCTGATCGCCTATGTGAAGGATTCTAAAGCGGAGCTGACAAAGGTAATCTTTCCTCTTGGAGTGCAGGTGAAAAGCGCCTTTATAGCGGTTTTTACAGTCGTTACGGTGATTACGCTCTTTCTGGCGCTTGTCGATCTGCTGATGTATAACGGCGTTTTTTCGATCATCGTTGGATAGGAGCGGATATGGCGCATAAATGGTACGCGGTTCAGACCTATTACAATAGGGAGCGGAGCGTAAAAAGCGCGATCGAGCGGCTTAAAAATGATTTTGCGCTGAAAGAGAAGATACTAGATATCGTAGTGCCGACGGAGGATGTGATCGAGATCAAAAAAGGCAAACAAAAAACGGTGGAGCGCTGTCTCTATCCGGGCTATGTGTTTGCTCAGCTTGATATGGATAACGCCCTTTGGCATCAGATACAATCGCTCTCAAACGTTACGCGCTTTATCGGAGAGGAGAAAAAGCCCGTTCCGCTTCAGGAAAAGGACATTCAGCTTATTCTGGAAAAAGCGGCAAACAAGGGTCCCGCCAAGCCCAAGATATTCTTTGACACGGCGGAGGCGGTGCGGATCGTAGACGGTCCGTTCGCAAACTTTCTCGGTGTTGTTGAAGAGTACGAGACAACGACGGGTAAATTGCGCCTGAACGTCTCGATCTTCGGGCGATCAACGCCGGTCGAGATGATGTACACGCAGGTTGAAAAGATCGTTTAATTTTTGAAAGGCAGCTTATGGCAAAAAAAGTGATTGGACAGATAAAGCTGGTTATACCGGCGACGAAAGCAAATCCATCTCCGCCCGTCGGTCCGGCTTTGGGACAAAAGGGCGTGAACATAATGGCGTTTTGCAAGGAGTTCAACGAAAAGACTAAGGATCAGGCGGGATGGAATCTGCCCGTCGTGATCACTGTGTACGAAGACAAGAGTTTTTCATTCGTTACCAAGCAGCCGCCCGTTACCGATCTGGTAAAAAAAGCCGCCGGCGTTGAAAAGGGAACGGATAACCCGCTTAAAAACATCGTCGGCAAGATCACGGGCGATCAGATAAAGGCAATTGTAAAGCAGAAGATGCAGGATATGAACACCACAGACGAAGAGTCCGCCGCGAAGAGCGTTAAGGGCAGCGCTCGCAGCATGGGTATTCAGGTAGTGGATTAGGAGGAAGAATGAAACGGGTAACAAAACGGATCAAAAGCCTTAACGAAAAACTTGAAAAGGGGGCGATCTACTCGCTGGATAACGCCTCAAAGAAGATCGTGGAGCTTAAAAGCGCAAAGTTTGACGAAACGGTTGAGCTTGCCGTATGGCTCAACGTCGATCCACGCCACGCCGATCAGATGATCAGGGGCGCGGTCGTTCTGCCGCACGGCACGGGCAAAACGGTGCGCGTCGCGGTTTTCGCAAAAGGCGACAAGGCAAAAGAGGCGTTAGAAGCGGGCGCGGACATAGTAGGCGAGAACGATCTTGCCGAAGATGTCGCCAAAGGCAAGATCAACTTTGATATCGTGATCGCCACGCCAGATATGATGAGCGTCGTCGGCAAAATCGGGAAGATACTAGGTCCTAAGGGTCTTATGCCCAATCCCAAAACCGGCACGGTGACAGCCGATGTAAAAAAGGCGGTTAAGGACGCTAAGGGCGGTCAGGTCAATTTCAAAGTCGATAAAAAAGGCAACATTCACGCCGGTATCGGCAAGGCGAGCTTCGAGAGCGAAAAGCTTAAAGAGAACGCCGAAACGCTCTTCAAGGCGCTCAATCGCATGAAACCCGCCACGGCAAAAGGCAGGTACATGAAAAAAGCCGCGATGAGCCTAACGATGTCGCCCTCAATTATGCTCGACGTAAACGAGCTGATCGAGATTCGCGGCTAGTTGATTTCTGCAGACTGAAGACAGCGGGCGTTTGGGCAACTGAACTTAATACAACCCGCCGAAGCTAGTCAGAAAGGAGAAGAATGACAAAGACAGAAAAAGCAGAAATCGTCAACTCTTTAACAGAGGCATTTAAGTCGGCGGAGGCAGTGCTGATCTGCGACTATAAGGGCTTAAACGTTCAGGAGTTTGAAGATTTGAGAAATCAGGTGCGCGCGCTGGGCGGATCGATGCGGGTGGCAAAGAACACCCTCGCTTCGATCTCGCTTAAAAACGCGAAAAAAGAGGGTCTGACCCTGAAAGACACAAACGTCTTTATCTGGGGCGGCGAAACGCTCAGCGTGATCAAAACGATTGCCAAGTTTGCCGAAAACAGAGAGACGTTTGCGATCAAGCAGGGCTATATCGACGATCAGCGAGTGGACGGCGAGTATATCAACACGCTCTCCAAGCTGCCATCGAGAGAAGGGCTGATCGGAATGCTGCTCTCCGTCTGGACGGCGCCTCTTCGCGGATTTGTTACCGGTCTTGACAATCTGTCAAAAAAACTCGCTGCGTAAGCGACAACAACTTAAAAAAGGAAAACAATGGCAATTACAAAAGAGGATCTGCTTGATTATATCGGCAAGCTCAGCGTAGTCGAGCTTAACGATCTGGTTAAGGCTTTTGAAGAGAAGTTCGGCGTGAGCGCTGCTCCGGCGGTTGCGGTAGCTGCGGGCGGCGCGGCGGCGAACGCCGCGGAGGCGGTTGAGGAGAAGAGCGAATTTGATGTTTACCTCAAAGCTGCTGGCGACAAGAAGATCAACGTGATCAAGGCTGTGCGCGAGCTGACCGGTCTGGGTCTTAAAGAGGCGAAGGATTTGGTTGAAAGCGCTCCTAGCCTCGTGAAAGAACACGCGCCAAAGGCGGAAGCTGAAGTGTTCAAGAATAAACTTGAAGAAGCCGGCGCTCAAGTTGAGCTTAAATAGTTTTTACTCTTTGCGGCTAGGCACATTGCTCTTTGCCGCGCGGTTTTAGTTTTTGCTGTGGGGCGTTCGCGCCCCTCACCTCCGGCGCGTAACGATTGTGCGCGCGTAAACGTATTCCAAAACCAATTATTTCACCTAAAGAGAGGTGTTCAATGTTGAACAGTTTGAAGTCTGGCAAGCGCCTGCGAGTTGATTTCTCAAAGTTTCCCCAACTGCTGCCTATACCAAACCTATTGCAGCTACAGCAGAACAGTTACGACGATTTTTTGATGATCGGCAGCGAAAAACGCGAAAACAGCGGAATTGAGCGCGTTTTCAGGTCGATCTTCCCGATACACGATCAACACAACAATATAACGCTTGAATATCTTGGCAGCGAATTCGGCAAGCCCAAATACACGATCAGAGAATCGATGGAGCGCGGTCTTACTTACTCGGTACCTCTAAAGATCAAGGTGCGGCTTCTAGTCAATGAAAAGGACGAGAAGACGGGCAAGGCGATCAAGGTAAAGGATATCAAAGAGCAGTCGCTGTATGTCCGCGAAATCCCGCTGATGACGGATCGCACCAGCTTTATTATCAACGGCGTGGAGCGCGTCGTCGTCAATCAGCTTCACAGAAGCCCCGGTGTCATTTTCAAGGAGGAAGACTCCACCACGGTGGCAAACAAACTCATCTTTACGTCGCAAATCATACCCGGACGCGGAAGCTGGCTCTACTTTGAATATGACGCGAAAGACACGCTCTTTGTGAGGATCAACAAGCGGCGCAAGATGCCCGTTACGATTCTCTTTCGCGCGCTGGGCTACAGCAAGCAGGATATTATCCGCCTGTTTTATCCGCGCCTCACCGTTACACTGGGAAACGGGCATTTTCTCGTCCCGTTTGAACCGGAGTTCTACTACAACGGGCGTCTTGACTACGATCTAAAAGACGCCAACGGCAACGTGATCGTTACCGCCGGCAAACGCCTTACCGCCTCAAGGGCGAAAAAGCTGCGTGAGGAGGGGCTGGACTTTGTGGAGTACCCTGCGGAGATACTGATGGAGCGCCACCTCTCTGAACCGGTGTACGACAAAAAGAGCGGCGAGGTGATCTACGACACGCTGACGCTGCTTGATGAAAACAAGCTCAAAAAGTTGCTGGAACTGGGAATCGACAAGATCGAGATCGCCAACGATCACGCGCCGGGCATTGATAAATCGATCATCAGCGCTTTTAGTTTCGACAACGAATCGCTTAGATTGCTCAAGCAAACCGAAAAGATCGACGATGAGAACGATCTTGCGGCAATAAGAATCTACAAGGTTATGCGGCCGGGCGAACCGGTTACCAAAGACGCGGCAAAGCTGTTTGTCAACCAGTTGTTTTTCGACCCAGAGCGCTACGATTTAACCAAAGTGGGCAGAATGAAGATGAACCACAAGCTGGGGATCAACGTGCCAGAGTACGTAACGGTGCTGACGCCGGAGGACATCATCCGATCCGTTCAATACCTTATCAAGGTGAAAAATGGACAGGGGCACATCGACGATCGCGATCACCTCGGCAACAAGCGTATCCGTGCGATCGGAGAGCTTCTCTCCGACGAGCTACATCAGGGGCTTGTCAAAATGCAGAAGGCGATCCGCGACAAACTTGCCACGATCAGCTCGTACGACGAACTGATGCCGCACGATCTGATCAACACCAAGCTGATCACGACCACAATTTTGGACTTTTTTTCCGTCGGACAGCTTTCGCAGTTTATGGATCAGACAAACCCTTTCAGCGAAATCACGCATAAGCGGCGGCTCTCCGCCCTTGGCGAGGGAGGGCTGGTAAAGGATCGCGCCGGCTTTGAGGTGCGCGATGTCCACCCGACGCATTACGGGCGGATCTGTCCGATCGAGACGCCTGAAGGTCAGAACATCGGGCTTATCAACACGCTTTCAACCTACGCGAAGGTCAACGAGCTGGGCTTTATTCAGGCGCCTTATAAGCGCGTGACGGGCGGCGTTGTAACCGATGAAATCGTGGATTTAACCGCGACGCAAGAAGAGGGGCTGATCATCACGCCGGCAAGCACGAAGCTAGACGAAAACGGCAAGATCGCGGAGGATTTGGTCGAGGCGAGAAAGGATGGCGAAATTATTCTGACGGAACGAGAAAACGTGCAACTGATCGATCTTTCGCCCAAGATGGTCGTCGGCGTGGGGGCAGGGCTGATCCCGTTTCTTGAACACGACGACGCCAACCGCGCCCTGATGGGATCAAATATGCAGCGCCAAGCGGTACCGCTGATCTGGACGGATGCGCCGATCGTGGGGACAGGAATGGAAAAGGTGATCGCCCGCGACGCGTGGCAAAACATAAAGGCGAGGCGAGGCGGCGTCATTGAAAAGGTGGACAGCAAAAACATCTACGTTTTAGGCGAAGATGAAAACGGCGCGTTTATCGATCACTATCCGCTCAAAAAGTATCTGCGCACCAATCAAAACAGCAACTTCGATCAACGCCCGATTGTCCAAAAGGGCGATCTCGTGGAGGTGGGAGACTTTCTCGCGGACGGAAGCAATATGGATCGCGGCGAGCTTGCGCTGGGCAAAAACGTTCTGGTCGCCTTTATGCCGTGGAACGGCTTTAACTACGAAGACGCAATCGTCGTAAGCGAGAAGCTGCTACGTGAGGATACGTTCACAAGCGTTCACATCTACGAAAAGGAGATCGAAGCTAGAGAGCTCAAGCACGGCGACGAGAGGATAACGCGCGATTTGCCCAACATCAAGGATGAAGATATCCTCCATCTCGATCCAAGCGGCATTGTCAGGATCGGCACCTATGTAAAACCGGGAATGATCCTCGTGGGCAAGGTAAGCCCCAAAGGAGATGTAAAGCCCACGCCGGAAGAGCGGCTTTTACGCGCGATCTTCGGCGATAAGGCGGGGCATTTCGTCAACAAATCGCTCTACTGCCCGGAGGGCATGGAGGGCGTCGTGATCGATGTGAAGGTCTTTACAAAAAGAGGAGCGGAGGAAGACGACGACAAGGAGGCGATTTCAAGAGCGAAGGCGGCGTTTGACACGCAGAAGTCCGAGTACGATCTGGAGCATAACGACAAATTGCAGATGATCGACCGCGAAGAGCTTTTGCGCATCAACAGCTTTCTCTCCAAGCAGAAGCTGGTGGAAGACGTAACGATCGGCGGTAAGACTTACAAGGCGGGCGAAAGCGTCGATAAGAAAGAGATAAAAAACATCAACCGCTTTGCGCTGAAGTCTCTCGTTGCCGGACTGGATAAAAAGGCGCAGAGCCAGTTTGAGGCGATCAGAGAGCATTTCAGAAGTGAAAAAGAGCGCCTCAGAAACGACTATGAGGAGAAGCTGTCCATTCTGGAGAAGGACGACATTCTGCCAAGCGGCGTTGCCAAACAGGTGAAGGTCTATATCGCCACGAAGCGCAAGCTCAAGGTGGGCGATAAGATGGCGGGACGGCACGGCAACAAAGGCATCGTTTCCACGATCGTCCCGGAACACGATATGCCCTACCTACCCGATGGCACCAGCATAGAAATTGTGCTAAACCCGCTCGGCGTCCCTAGCCGTATGAACATCGGTCAGATTCTGGAGGTGCATTTAGGCTCAGTCGGCAAGCGGCTGGGCGATCAGCTTGGCGAACTGCTCGAAGCGAAAAGAGAGGATTACGTCGAAAAGCTACGGGCGAAGATGATAGAAATCGCCTCCGTTACGCCCCTTAAAGTAGGGGTTGAATTTCTGCGGCAGATCAGCGGCGATGAGTTGCTGGGATACGCCAGAGACTGGGCAAGCGGCGTTCGTTTCGCAAGTCCCGTATTTGAAGGGGTGTCGATGGCAGAGTTGAAAAAGCTGTTTGATATGGCAAAGGTAAGCGGCGATGGCAAAAGCGAGCTGTACGACGGCAAAACGGGCGAAAAGTTTTTGGAGCGCGTCAATGTCGGCTATATGTATATGCTCAAACTTCACCACCTCGTGGACGAAAAGGCGCATGCGCGCAGCACCGGACCATACTCGCTCGTTACGCAGCAGCCCGTTGGCGGCAAGGCGCTTTTCGGCGGGCAGCGCTTTGGCGAAATGGAGGTGTGGGCGCTGGAGGCTTACGGCGCGGCTTATACGCTTAAAGAGATGCTTACAGTCAAATCGGACGACACGGACGGCAGGGTACAGACATACAAGGCGATCACACGCGGTGAAAATATGCCCGTAAGCGGCGTGCCGGAAATTTTCTTTGTGCTGAACAAGGAGCTTCAGGCTTTGGGGCTTGATATAAATGTTTATAAGGAACTTGACGATGAGTAGATTAGAGCAGATTGTTGTCGGACCGGACGAGAAGGCGAAGGATTTTGATGCCCTACAGGTGATGATCGCTTCGCCGGAGAAGATTTTAAGCTGGAGTTTCGGGGAGGTCAAAAAACCGGAAACGATCAACTATCGCACGCTCAAACCAGAGCGCGACGGTCTTTTCTGCGCCAAAATTTTCGGTCCCGTGCGCGATTACGAGTGCCTCTGCGGCAAATACAAAAAGATGCGTTACAAGGGGCTTATCTGTGAAAAATGCGGGGTAGAGGTTACCACGTCCAAGGTGCGCCGCAACCGCATGGGGCATATTGAGCTTGCGACGCCGGTCGCCCACATCTGGTATGTCAACTCCCTGCCAAGCCGTATAGGAACGCTGCTGGGCGTCAAGATGAAAGATTTAGAGCGCGTTCTTTACTATGAGGCGTATATAGTCGATCGGCCAGGCGAGGCGTTTTACGACACTGAAAACAAGACTAAAGTCGAAAAGTGCGATATCCTGAACGAAGAGCAGTATCTCACACTCAACGAGCGGTTTGAACACACCGGTTTTCACGCCGAGATGGGCGCGGCTGTCGTTCGCGAGCTTTTGGAGGGCTTAGACCTGCCGGAGATGTACGAGCAGCTTAAATTGGGCGTCAAGGAGACAACGAGCGAAGCGAAGCTGAAAACGCTGGTCAAAAAACTAAAGGTGGTTGAGGCGTTTCTGAACAGCAATAACCGTCCGGAGTGGATGATCCTTATGCATCTGCCCGTTCTGCCGCCGGATATCCGTCCGCTTGTGGCGCTTGAAGGCGGTAAGTTCGCCGTAAGCGATCTCAACGATCTCTATCGCCGCGTGATCAACCGCAACGCCCGCCTAAAGAGGCTTATTGAGCTGGAGGCGCCGGAGATCATCGTCCGCAACGAAAAACGTATGCTTCAAGAAGCGGTTGACGCGCTCTTTGACAACGGACGCAGAAGCAGCGCCGTAAAGGGCGCAAACAAACGCCCGCTTAAATCTTTGAGCGAAATTATCAAGGGCAAGCAGGGGCGCTTTCGTCAAAACCTGCTCGGCAAGCGCGTGGACTTTTCCGGTAGATCGGTGATCGTGGTTGGACCGGAGCTAAATATGGATCAGTGCGGTCTGCCGAAAATTATGGCGCTGGAGTTGTTCAAGCCGCATCTAATGGCGAAGCTGGAGGAAAAAGGCTTTGCCACGACGCTCAAACAGGCAAAGAGGCTTATCGAACAGCAGGGCAACGAAGTGTGGGAGTGTCTGCAGGAGGTTGTCGAGGGGCATCCGGTGCTTCTCAACCGCGCTCCGACGCTGCATAAGCTCTCCATTCAGGCGTTTCACCCCAAGCTGATCGATGGTAAGGCGATCCGTCTCCACCCGCTGGTTTGTACCGCCTTTAATGCGGATTTTGACGGCGATCAGATGGCTGTCCACGTGCCGCTTAGTCAGGAGGCGATCGCGGAGGCGAAGATTCTGATGCTAAGCTCGATGAACATTCTTCTGCCGGCGACCGGACGCGCGGTTGCCACCCCATCGCAGGATATGGTGCTGGGCATCTATTACCTGTCTATGGAGGAGCAGGGCGTAAAGGGGCAAAACAAACTTTTCAGCGGCGTTGACGAAGCTCTTGTGGCGATTGACAGCAATGTCGTCGATCTGCACGCGAGAGTGCGGGTGCTGATTGACTCTCAGATCGTGCCGACAACCGCGGGGCGGATCTTGATCAAAGCGATCCTGCCTGATTTTGTATCTGTCCCTCTCTGGAACCGCGTTTTGAAAAAGAAGACGATCGGCGAACTTGTCGATTATGTCTATAAAAACGGCGGCATCAGAGAGACGGCGCAGTTTTTGGACAACCTCAAAAATCTGGGTTTCAAATACGCCACGCTGGCGGCAATCTCCATATCGGCGACCGACATTTTAGTGCCGGACGACAAAGAGAAGCTGATCGCCGCCTCCAAAAAGAGCGTTAAGGAGCTTCAGGCGCAGTACGCATCGGGGCTGCTGACCGATCAGGAGCGCAAAAACAAGACAATTGACATCTGGACGGACACGAACAACCGCATTTCAGAAGCGATGATGAAGATCATTCAGAACGACAGGCAGGGCTTCAACTCGATCTATATGATGGCGGACAGCGGCGCGCGCGGCTCGGCGCAACAGATTCGCCAGCTTGCGGCAATGCGCGGGCTGATGGCGAAATCGGATGGCTCAATTATCGAAACGCCGGTTATTTCAAACTTCAAAGAGGGACTTAACGTCCTTGAGTACTTCATCTCAACCAACGGAGCGCGCAAGGGGCTGACCGACACGGCGCTCAAAACCGCCAACGCCGGATATCTCACGAGAAAGCTGATCGACGTGGCGCAGAATGTGCGTGTCGTGATCGACGACTGCGATACGCACGATGGCGTTGAGGTCTCCAACATCACCGTGGGAGGCGAGCTGATCGAATCGCTTGAAGAGAGGATTCTGGGTAGGGTGATCGTGGAAGATGTGATCGATCCCGTTACGAACGAAGTTCTCTTTACCGAAGGGACGCTTCTGGACGAGGAGAAAGTACGGATCATCAGCGAGGCGCAGATCAAATCGGTGAAAATCCGCACGCCCCTCACCTGCAAGGCGTACAAAGGGGTTTGCGCAAAGTGTTACGGGTTGAATCTGGGCGAATCGCGGATCGTTCAAAAAGGCGAAGCGGTGGGCATCATCGCCGCGCAGTCGATCGGCGAACCCGGCACCCAGCTCACGCTCAGAACCTTCCACCAAGGCGGCGCCGCTTCCAGAACGCAGGAGGAGAGCAGGATCGTCGCGGACAAAGAGGGTTTTATCCGTTATTACAACCTCAAGGTGTTCAAAAACAGCGCCGGCAAAAGCGTGATCGCAAACCGCCGAAACGCCGCCGTGCTTCTTGTGGAGCCGAAGATCAAAGCTCCCTTCGCGGGCAGGATAAGCGTCGAGATCGTTCACGACGAGCAGACGCTTACGATCGACAGCGACAAAGGGCAGGCGCGGTTTCATCTGCGCAGGAGCGACATTGCAAAACCCAACGAATTGGCGGGCGTTTCCGGCAAAATTGAAAGCAAGTTCTATCTGCCGTATAAAGATGGCGACTACGTTGAGGCGGACGAGAGCATCGTAGAGCTGATCAAAGAGAGCTACAACGTGCCAAACCGCATAAGTTACGGCGCGGAATTAAGCGTTGAGGACGGAGCGCCTATGCCGATGAAGATCGTCGCGCAGGCAAAGGGGATCGTTAAATACTACATGCTCAAAGGGGACTTTCTGGAGCGCACGCACGGCATTGAGACGGGGCATACGGTGAAATCCAAAGGGCTTTTCGCCGTGGTCGCCGACGAGCAAGATCGCGAAGCGGTACGCCACTACATCGTGCGGGGAAGCGTGATTGACGTAGCGGACAACACCAATGTTGATCTCAACACCACGATTGCGCATCCGGAGGCGGACGAGCAGACGGTGATCGCCGAGTGGGACCCATACACCGTTCCCGTGATCGCCGAAATTGGAGGGACGATTCATCTGGAGGACTTGATCCCTGGCATTACGGTCAGCGAACAGGTCGATGAGCTGACGGGGCAGGTGCGGCTGATGGTAAATGAGTACTATCCGCCGGAATATAAGCCGACAATCGTTCTAGCCGGAGAGGGTTCTTCGCTTAGCCGCTACGCGCTGGAGCCAAAAACGGCGATCTTCGTGCAGGCGGGCGAGGTGGTAACGGAAGCGCAGGTTTTGGCAAAGATGCCAAAAGCGGTGGCAAAAAGCAGGGACATCACCGGCGGTCTGCCGCGCGTCTCGGAGCTGTTTGAGGCGCGCAAGCCCAAAGAAGCGGCGATCCTTGCCGATATCGACGGTATCGTGCGCTTTGGCAAGCCCATTCGCAACAAACAGCGGCTTATTATCGAGGGCGAAAACGTCTCCGGCGGGGAGCATCTGATCGAAAAGGGCAAGCAGATACTTGTTCGAGATGGCGAATTTGTCCACGCGGGCGAAAAGCTGACGGACGGGTTGGTATCCGGACACGACATTCTGCGCATTTTGGGCGAAAAGCAGCTTCAGCAGTTTATTGTGAGCGAAGTACAGCAGGTTTACCGGCGGCAGGGCGTGGTCATCAACGACAAACATCTGGAGGTGATCATCAGCGAAATGCTGCGGCAGGTGAAAATTGTTGACAGCGGCGACACGAAATTCATCATTAACGATCTGGTCAGCCGCCGCCGCTTTGAAGATGAGAATCTGCGCTTGATGCGGCTAGGCGGAGAACCCGCCTTGGCTGTTCCGGTGCTTTTGGGCATAACGCGGGCTGCGATCGGAGC
>JAIRKM010000005.1 GCA_031260125.1 Helicobacteraceae bacterium
AAAAAACCACTACAATAAAATTATGATTATCCACCTTGATTTAGATTGCTTTTTCGTCAGCGCAGAGAGGACGCGATATAAGCCGTTCAAGGGCGTTCCTGCCGTAGTCGCAAACAGAAACGATACCGCCATCTTTTCGCCCAAAAACAAGCCGAAAGCCGCCTTTACGGAGCGTCGCGGCGCTTTTTCCGGCGCCTGCTATTACAACAAGTTCGCCGGCGGCAAGTCGTGGCGCGATCACTTTATCGAAAACGGCAAAGTACGCGGTATGGTTGTGGCGGCAAGTTATGAAGCCAGAGCGTTAAATATCAGGACGGGAACGACGCTTCACGAGGCGCTACGGCTATGCCCGACGCTGCAAATCCTGCCCGGCGATATGCCTTTCTACCACAAGCTGTCCAAAACGATTGCCGATCTATTGGCAGAACGCATTCCACTGCTTGAACAGTTCAGCATAGACGAGTTTTTCGGCGATCTGCGCGGCTGGATCAAAGACGAAGAGACGGATAGGTTTATCCGCGAGTTAAAGCAAGAGGTTTATAAAACGCTGGGACTGCCCTCTACGATTGGCGCGTCAAGCTCAAAACTGATCGCCAAACTCGCCGCAAAAAGCGCTAAACCATTTGGAACGCGCGTCGTATTCAAAGAAGATATTCCCTCTTTTATTGAAGATAAGCCGATTGAGGCGATTATGGGCGTAGGCAGACAAACGGCGGCGTATCTAAAACGTTTCGGAGTACATACGTTAGGAGAGGCGTTAAGAGCGCCGCCGCTGCTTGAGGGCTTGGGCAAGAACGGGCAAAAGCTACTGCGCGAGCTGCGCGGCGAACCATCGGAACAAGTTCTGCCAGAATCGCCTAGAAAAAGCGTAGGTATCTCCCGCGTGTTTGATCCGATCGAAGATCGAAGCGAAGTTGAAAGAAGGCTCCTGATCTTAGCCGAACACCTTGCGTTCGCTCTTTCGCAATTAGAGCTGGAGCCGGGCAGTTTCTCGTTTACGGTAGGTTATCGCTCCGCGCCCTCTAAACAGGTAAGAGTATCTAACGATCGCGTATTCAGCGAAGCGCTACTGCGCCGCGCCGCCTCCGAAACGTTTGACGAGATTGCGGACTCTTGCGTCGACGCCGTTACCTATTTAGGCGTCAGCGCGGGCGATTTTCACGCTAAACGAACGACTACAAACCTGCTGTCGTATAAAGACGATCTCAAAAACAGAACGCTCAACGACGCCACGCAAAAGGTCCGCGCCAAATATGGGATCGACTACCTGCGATACGCCCGCGATACAGAACCAGCGAAGCGTTCTTAGGCGTAATAACCTTCTTTGAAGCAGAGTACTCTCTTGAGCGAAATAAGAGCTAGGCAATTTGCTACAATTGCCAACTTTTTGTTAAAGGGGAGTAAATGTTATCGGGTGGATTACTATCGCTTGCAATCGGTTGGATCGAAGCGGCATTGGCCGCATTGGCGACATCGTATTTTTTGTCGGCTCCGGATTTCTTGATAGGATTTGTCTTGCTTGTCGTAGCCATAGTGGCATATGTGGCGTATGTTCCAGCTCAAGTGGCGAAGCTGCGAGGCTTTAACGGCGTTCAGTTAAAGGTCATTGCGGTTTTGGGATTTTGCGGGCTTTTCGTGGGTCTGTCGTGGATAGTCGCGCTTGCACTGGTATTTTTGTGGCGGCCAGACGATGGACGTTGGATATGGGAGAAAGAAACTCCAAGCAAATAACAAACGTCCGTTAGCGCTCTCTCTATTGCCAACTTGTGGAGCCAATGGCGGGACTTGAACCCGCGACCGCTCGCTTACGAAGCGAGTGCTCTACCGCTGAGCTACATTGGCAGATCGCTGAAACAAGAGGCGAAATTTTAGCCAAAATGCCTAAAATCGCGAGCAGAGCAAAGCGTTAGAAGATAATAGCTTAACGTCCAAACCGCGCCTTTACGAGTTGTTTCTTCCGCTATTGTTGAGCAAATGCGAAGCGGCAGAGCGCGCCCGTCCGTCGGGCGTGGATATGCGCGCTGTCGTTTAGCGCCGTTTCGTTCATCGCAACGACAGATCCTCCGCGTATCGCCTGTCGTTACAACTGCTATAATTTTCCTTTTTACAGGAGCATAAATGACAAATAAAGAGGCCTTTGCCGAAGCCGAAGAGTTGTTCGCTGGCGGCGTAAACAGCCCCGTAAGGGCGTTTAAGAGCGTTGGTGGCACGCCGCCGTTTATCAGCGCCGGGCTAGGCGGAAAAATTTACGATATTGAGGGAAACGAATATATTGATTTCGTTCAGAGCTGGGGTCCGATGATAGCGGGACACGCTCACCCGTCCGTTACCGCCGCCGTCATTGAAGCGGCAAAAAAATCGCTGAGCTTCGGCGCTCCAACCCTGCTTGAGAGCCGCCTGGCGCGGATGATTCTCGCCTCCTATCCGTTTTTAGACAAACTGCGGTTCGTCAGCACCGGCACGGAAGCGGTGATGAGCGCGATTCGTCTCGCGCGCGGCGTTACTGGCAAAGATAACATCATGAAGTTTCGCGGCTGCTATCATGGGCACAGCGATTCGCTGCTGGTAGAAGCAGGCAGCGGCGCCGCTACATTTGGTACTCCCAGCAGTCTCGGCGTATCCGCCGATCTGGCGAAGCACACGCTACTTGCCGACTACAACTCAACCGCCGACATAGAAAAGCTGTTTGACGAGTATGCCGGCACCATAGCGTGCGTGGTAATTGAGCCGATCGCGGGCAATATGGGTTTAGTCCCCGCCGATGAAGAGTTTTTGAAAACGCTGCGCGAACTATGCGATCACGAAGGGGCGCTTCTGATATTTGACGAAGTTATGAGCGGGTTTCGCGCTGGAAGCGTAGGCGCTTATACCTCTGTTCAGCCGGATATCGTAACCTTTGGCAAAGTAATAGGAGGCGGGCTGCCCGCCGCGGCGCTGGGAGCCAAAAAAGAGATCATGGACGCGCTTTCGCCTCTTGGAGGCGTCTATCAGGCGGGAACGCTCAGCGGCAATCCGATCGCTATGAGCGCGGGAATTGCCACCTTGAAGATCATCAATGAGACGCCGGACATTTACGAATTGCTTAAAACCCGCGCCGAGCGCCTGATGGAAGGTTTTGCCCGCGCCGCGAGGGATGCAGGAGCGGCTCTGCAAACCTGCGTGAGAGGATCGATGTTTGGATTTTTCTTCAACGACAACGAGGTAAAAAACTTTAATGACGCCCTTCAATCTGATACTAAACGGTTTGCGAAGTTTCATGCGGCTATGCTCAAAAGCGGCGTTTATCTGGCGCCCAGCCAGTTTGAAACAGGCTTTATTTCACTCGCTACGACAGACGATCTGATCGATCTTGCGGTTCTAGCGGCGAAAGAGGCGATGAGGTCGGCAATATGAACCTTTCCACAAAAGAGATCATAAGAGGCGCTAGCGATCTAAGTCTGGCGATCTCTATGGCAGCGGCGGTGGCGATCGGCGCGGCGATCGGCATAGGCATGAAAAAGCTCTTCGGCTACGACTGGCTTCTTTTTCTAGGAATTGCATGGGGCGCGGGTGCGGCGGTGTTGAACTTTGTAAAGGCTTATAAGCGGCTGCGCGCCGAGATGAAGGAACTAGAGGAGAATCCGCGCTACAAGATCGCGCAAAGGCAAGACGACGAGGACGACGATTGATCGGGCGGTTTTGCGTCATAGGCTTGATCGCCGCCCTGCTCTGCTCTCTCGCGTCGCTCGCGTACGGCGGGTTCGTGTGGGCGCTGAACTCTCTTTTAGCGGCGATCGGCGCGTTTGTCGCAGCGATCGCCAGCTTTTTGCACTATGCGCGGATTGTGAAAAATGCCCCTCCTCCGGATGAAAATTGGCTGAGAAATGAAGATAAAAAGACAGGCGTTCCAAAAGCGCCTTACGTTATGCGGTTCTTCGCGCCGATCCGCTTTGCCGGCTATCTGGCGCTGATCCTGTTCTTTTTTCTCCTGCGGCGCTTTGAAGCGTTTGAGGCGGTGGCTTTTCTTATAGGTCTTTTCGCTTTGCCGCTTTCGGCGCTTATACTCGCGATCGTTAATGGAACGCGCTTTGCTGACAAAGGAAACAGGAATAAGAATGCGTAAACACTTTCTGATCGACACATCGATCATTCTGGATAATCCAGATAACATTTATCTGCTCAGCGATGGTGGTGAGAACAGCATATATATCACCAACGTGGTACTGGAGGAGCTTGATCATAAGAAAAGCGAGCGAACAAATATGGGGTACTTCGCCCGCTCTTTTTTCCGCACCTTCATCGGCAGCGACGTAACCCCTCTGCCAAAACGCAGAGGCAGAAGCAAAGCGGGCGATCACTTCTATGGGTTTAAGTGCGATTACGGCATCGAAAAGGGAAAAGTACCGCTTATCGTAATACACCGCGAGAGCTATGACGCTGCAAACGAACGCAACGATCAAAAGATCATCGAGATCGCTCACAGCTACAATCTAAAGCTGATCACAAACGATATATCGCTTAAAATCATCGCGCTTACAAAGGGAATCAAAACCGAGTCGTTCTACGAAAACGCGGTGAGCGACTATAAGCTTTTGGATTTCTTTCACAAGCCTGGCGCCATCAACCCGAACGCGAGCATAAAGGAGTGGTCGCAGTATGAGGAGATGGACGAGAGCGGACGTCCGCGCTTTTTCATCATGGTAGGCGGCGCGAAGGAAGAGTGCCATTTTAATCGGCTATACGAAAACCCCGCGCTTATAATCGCGCCGCATAACCTAGAGCAGAAATTTATGCTCGCCATTCTGACGCACCCGCAAAATAAGGTTACGACGGTTTCCGGCAGTACTGGAAGCGGCAAAACCTTAATGGCACTGCAGGCGGGGCTTATCCTCTGCCAGCAGGACATGGTGGACGGGATCGTCTATCTGCGAAACACGATCGAGGCTGTTAGTTCCAACGAGCGGTTGGGGTATCGCTCCGGCGATGAAGAGCGCAAGTTGAGTTACTTTATGTACCCGCTCTTTTCCGCGATCAACGTGATCATTGAGGATCTGCGCAAAAAATCGCTGAAGAACGCGGTGGAATACAGCGGCGATGTAAACACGATGGAGAGCAAGTCAGCTACAAAGCGCTTTATCGAAAAAAATAACATAGAGATGGTGGACTTGGCGCATGCCAGAGGGGTAACAATTTCGCGTAAATTCATCATATTTGACGAGGCGCAGAACGCTTCCCCCGCCGATGTGAAGCTATTAGGAACAAGGCTTGGCAAAGGTTCTCGAATCGTGTTTCTAGGCGATTTGGAACAGGTGGACAATCCGTATCTCACAAAGGATCGCAACGGGCTGGTAACGCTGCTGAAAAAGGCGCATACGCACGATTTCATTGCCGGAGTACAGCTTAGAAACACGATCAGATCGGAGATATCAAAATGGTTTGGGCAAAATCTATGAGGCGTCGTCGATCCGCTCTATACGCAGTTTTACCCGACGTTCGCCCCGATACTCGTCAAACATGAGCGAATAGAAGAAACTGAACTTGCTCTTTGTCTCCACGTGCGGCGCGTTAAAGTAAACGGAATGTAGACCGTTCTCGAAGTATATTTGCAGATGGTTGTTGTCTTTCCCAACGCGGTTAAAGCGCTTGACCGCAAACTCCCGCGCGTAAAACAGCGGTTTTGGGTTACCCTCTCCAAACGGCTCAAACTCCTTAAAAATTTTCTGCAATTGCGGCGTGATCAAAGACGGATGCAGCTCGCCAAGTGCCTTTTGATACTTTTTATCCGTCTCTTCTGGAAAAAGAGAGAGGAATTTTTTCTTAAACGGCTCGATCATATCGGTTCTGATCGCTATTCCGGCAGCTTTTTTGTGCCCTCCGAGCTTTTCAAAGAATTCACCGCACGCCAAAAGCTGAGCGTACAGATCGGCATCGCCGTATGAACGGGCGCTGCCCTTTGCGGCTGTGCCGTTTATGGAAAAAACCACCGAACACCTGCAAAACCTTTCGGCAAGTCTTGCCGCCACAATCCCAATCACCCCTTCATGCCACCCTGCCCCGCCGACGACGATCGCGTTTTGCGTTTCGTCCGCCTGTTTAAGCGCCTCTTGAAACACGCTGTTTTCAACCGCTTTACGTTCGTTGGATAGTCGATCCAGCTTTCCGTACGCCTCTGCCGCCGCTCCAAAACTCTTTGCGCGTATAAAATCAAGCGCAATCTCCGCGCTGGCAAACCGCCCAGCCGCGTTCAGTTTCGGCGCGATCAGGAACGCTATATCGTCGTAGCCAAGCTCATATCTGCCGCAGACTTGCCGCAGCACCTCAAAGCAGGGGCGTTTAGAGGCGTTCAGTTTTGCGAGTCCGGCGCGGGCAAAAACTCGGTTAGAGTTATGCAGAGGTACGCGGTCGGCGATGGTGGCAATGGCAACTAGATCAAGCCCGTCGGCGATGCTAAAGCGCGATCCTAACGCGCTACGCAGAGCCGCCGCCAGATACCACGCGACTGCGGCGCCGCATATCTCCGCGTATAAGAAACCGCCAAGTTTTGGATTTATCACCGCCTCTGCATCCGGCAACGACGAGGACGGATTATGGTGATCGGTGATGATGAGGCTTATATCCCTATCACGCGCCATACTGGCGGCTTCATGGGCGAGAATTCCGTTGTCCACCGTGATCGCCACGGGCGATTTAATTTTTTCAACAAGCGCTTTGGAAATGCCGTATCCTTCCGTAAGGCGATCCGGAAAAATGACACACGAATCAATCCCGCAATCGTCAAAAAAGTCGCTTAAAACGGCGCTGGCAACTACCCCGTCAACGTCGTAATCGCTGACGATCGTTATCTCTTCACCGCGATCCTTCGCCTTAACAACGCGCTCTACCGCCTTTGACATGCCGCTTAGTTTTTCCGGCTGCTCAAGATCGCCAAGCGACAGAATAATCTCGCCCTTGAAGCGATCTGCAAGTAGCGAATGGATGGTTTTTGTATCGCTGATGATCATATCGCTAATCGTAACCGTTGTTTGATTAACGAACAAATGTTCAAAATTATGTTAGAATAATGAACTTATGTTCAAAAGGAGAGCGATGCGCGGGAGAAAAAAGGCTGTGCCGACCGTTGGATTCAAAGCGGTTTACTGTGATTTTGTCGCGTTAAACAGCGTGGATAAAGAGGTTGTTGAGATGGAGCAAGGCGAGCTTTACGCGCTACTTCTCGCCGATTTTTGCCAGCTATATCAAGATGAGTGCGCCCTGCGGTTTGGCGTGTCGCGCCCCACGTTTTCGCGCATTGTTGAGCGCGCCCGAAAAAAGGCGGCTGTTCATCTGATAACGGGCAGGCCGCTTGCGATCAAGAAAGAAAGCGCTTCGTTTACCGCCGCCTACCCTTCGATCGATCGCCTTACAATAGCAAAGGAGCCGCTTGAAGCGCCCTACTTCGTTTTAGCAACCGTTGGCAATGACGCTATAGAATCGATGCGCTTTGTGGACAATCCCAAAAAACTGCCGCTGATCGCACAGGCACTTAAAAACGCTTCCGTTATTCTTTTGCCTGATACTCCGCAGGCTGATTGCCTGCAAAACTCTCTTTTGGAAAGCGGCGCCGCCGCCGTTCGCACGGATAAAACTACGCTTGAAGAGTGGCTAAAGAGAAATTAAAACGGCTTTAACACCACAATTGGAACGATCAGGAGCAAAAAGATCGTGGGAATTTCGTTGTAAAAACGGAAGAATCTGCCGCTTTTGGTACAGGTATCGTTTGCAAGCTGCCTTAGCATTACTCCGTTGTGAATAAACCACGCAATCAAAAGCGCCACCAGCGTCAATTTAGCGTGAAGCCAGCCTCCGCTGACAGACGGATCAATATATTCCGGACGATCCCACAGCATTACAAGCCCACTTGTTACGGTGGCGGCGAATGCCGGAAGCGCTATGAATTTGTAAAGTTTCTTTTCCATCACCTTTACAACGCTCACAAAACCTTTGTTTTCACAGTTCTCTCTGTGATAGACGAAAAGTCTAGGAAGATAAAACATCGCGGCGAACCACGAAGTAAACGCAATAATATGAAAAGCCTTCCAGCAAAGATACGCCGTCCCAGACATCAAAAACATCCTTTTTTGCACCGATTTTATCAAATTTTAATTAGACTATGCGAATGAAGTCGACAACAACGAGCATCTTTATCAGCAGCGCCAAACCGTGTCCATATCTGGCGGGGGTGAAAAGCAACATTCTCTACCATGTGGGCGGGGTAAACCGCGGCGGTTACGCTGGAATGCTTGAGCGCGGCTATCGCCGTTTTGGGCGGCTCTTCTTCCGTCCTGCATGCGAAACATGTAACGAATGTAAATCACTCAGGGTAAAAACCGCCGAATTCAACTGGACACGATCCTTTAGGCGCGTAGCAAAAATCAACGCCGATATTAAAACGGTCGTCCGCCGTCCGACTGTCAGTGATGAGCGTTTGGCGATGTTTGAGCGGTTTCACCAGAATCGAACGGATATTCGCGGCTGGGAATATGAACCAAACGGCGAACAGACATACTACGAAGCCTTTGTTGATTACGCAAAAGATTTTGGATATGAGCTTACCTATTATCTGAACGATCGGCTGATCGGCGTCGCGCTTACCGATGTGCTGCCGGAGGGGCATTCCGCCGTTTACTGTTACTACGATCCAGATTTTTCCAGCCGATCAATCGGTACTTTTTCGATTCTCAAACAGATAGAGATCGCCGCTTCGTGCAATGTCCCATACCTCTATTTGGGCTATGTTGTGGCGATGAATAGAAGTTTGAATTATAAGGTGCGTTTCAAACCGTACGAGATATTGCGCGGCGCGCCAGGATCAGACGAGCCTGCCTTCTGGGAAACGGGCTGATACAATTAAGAAAGAAAGCTAAAGGAAGTTATGGAACAGATTAGAATTAAAGACACGCTTAAAGACACCGCCACAAAACATTCGTTTGAAACAAAACCGCTGGATGTGCCTATTACCCTTAAACCGAGCGAAGAGATCGAGCTGACTCTCGCGGACGATAGCATTCCGATCATAAAAAAGAGCCGCGCTATTTACAGCTCCACCAGCAAAATCATCGACGATCTATTTAGGACGGAGATTAAAGCCGAAAAAATTCAAGAGGCAAAGTTAAGTATCAACTCTATGATAGCGGGTATAGTGCAAAACAAGATAACTATTAGCTCGCTGATCAGAGTTGTCAGTTATGACTACTACACGTACACCCATTGCGTGAATGTCGCCGTTTACTCCGTAGGACTTGCAAGGGAGGCCGGGCTGAGCGAAAAAGAGCAGGAACAGCTTGGCATGGGCGGCATTCTGCACGATCTTGGAAAGGCGCAGGTCGATTTGAAGATTGTCAACAAGCTAGGCGCGCTGACTGAGGTTGAGTTTAGGGAGATGAAGCATCACCCCGTTTATGGCTACAATATCCTAAAAGAACAACGCGAAACGGACGAGGTAATACTAACGGCGGTACGTCATCATCATGAAAAGCTAAACGGCGTAGGCTATCCCGACTCCCTTATGGCGGGCGATATAAGCCTCTATGCCCGAATTGTGGCGATATGCGATATATTTGACGCGCTTTCCACTAAGAGAAGCTATAAGCCGGCTATGTCATCGTTTGACGCGCTCAATCTTATGCAGACGAAGATGAAAAATGAGCTTGATCCCTATCTGCTAAAACTCTTTATAAAGGTAATGGGCAGGCAGTAACGCCGCTAAAAAATCTCGCGTAAATAAAGACGCGGCTCAAAGGAGGATGAAATGACGCTTCTAAAGAGGATGTCAGCAGGCTGGCTGGCACTGTTCGGTATTGCCGCCGCCGCAATATTTCTTGGAGGATGCGGCGCGGATCGAGAGAAGGGCAAAGAGCAGTTCAAAGAGGCAATGGATTTGGTTACGACCAACAGCAAGCAGGCAATGAAGCTGCTTGAAAAGTCTTGCGGCAACGAAAATGCAAGCGCCTGCGCTTTGCTTGCGGGTTCTTACATCGGCGGACACAGAGGTTTCGATCTAAAAGCGGATCGATCAAAAGCCGTTAAGTTCGCGCAAAAGCTGACTGACATATATATCAAATACGCCTGCGAGGAAAAGGACAATAAGCAAGCCTGCGAGAAGACAAAATTGCAAAGCGCCGGATTGCGTGAGAGGTGCGCGGACAAAGAAAGCTCCGATTGCGCGACAGCTATCAAGTTGCTAAGCATTGGGTTTGGGTGGTAAGCGTGAAGTTTTATTTACGCCATTTTGGGCGAATTTGCGCTTTGCTCTATCTCTTTTTCCACCGTCTTTTTGCCTCGTTGATTGTCAATCCAAGCGAAGTTGCAACTCCCGTTTTCACCCCGATGTACTCAAACCCAATAAGTGCAATTTTAGCGCGATCTCTCGATCTTGCGCTTGCTAACTGGTGGGCGCGTAGGGACTCGAACCCTAGACCCGCTGATTAAGAGTCAGCTGCTCTACCAACTGAGCTACGCGCCCCAAAAGGGCTGGGCAAAACCAAAAGGCGCATTATACACGCCGCGCCTTTGATTGTCGGCGCGCCCGCTACGTCGCGCTTATGTGTCCCAGCAGATAGCGGACGTTTCCCTCTTGTATGCGGATTAC
>JAIRKM010000030.1 GCA_031260125.1 Helicobacteraceae bacterium
CCGATTGATGAAAATTTAAGTAACGCTTGCCTACAATCCGTACTGCATACATGCAAAACCAAAATAGTCAAGGACGGAAAATGCTAGAAATCAGGTGGCATAGCAGAGCCGGACAGGGAGCCGTTACCGGCGCCAAAGCGCTGTGCGAGGTCATGGCGGAAGATGGCAAATTCGTGCAGGCGTTTTCGGTTTACGGCGCCGAAAAACGCGGCGCGCCGATGCACGCGTTCAACCGTATCAGCGACGAGGAGATCGTCGATCACAGCAAATCGATGCTTCCGGATTACGTGCTGGTAATCGATCCGTCGCTGGTATATACCAACGTTACCTACGACGCCAAACCAAACACGCGGTTTATCATCACGACTCATCTGTCCAAAGAGGAGCTAATCAAAGAGGTTCCCGATCTAGCGGGCAAAAACGTCAGCGTCGTCGACTGTATTAAAATTTCGCAAGAGACGATCGGGCGGGCGATTCCCAACACGCCTATGCTAGGCGCGTTTGTAAAGGTATCTAAAGCGTTTGATATAGAGAGCTTTTCCGCCTCTATGGGCAGAATACTCAAGAAGTTTCCGCAGAAAATTATCGACGGCAACTTACAGGCGATTAAGCGCGCCTACGACGAAGTTAATTAAGGAGGCGTTATGGTTGACGAGCATAATTTATTAGGTTGGAGCGAGTTTGAGGCGGGCGCGACGCTGTTCTCTTTCGAGGGAGATCGCGCTAAGAATATCTTCCATGAGAATAATTCTATTAAACACAGCGTATCGGATTGGCGGGTTTTGAAACCGATCTTTAATCCCGCCGGCTGTATTAACTGCCAATTTTGCTGGATTAGCTGTCCTGATACCTCGATTATCCCGATAGATAAAAAATTCGGGCATATCGACTACGATCACTGCAAAGGTTGCGGTCTTTGTTCCGACGTCTGCCCGACCAATCCGAAATCGCTGGTTATGTTTCCAAATCAGGTAAAACAAGAGGACGCGATCAAAGCGTGGCCTGCCAAAGAAGAAAAGAAAAAGGAGCAATGATGGCGACTCAAGAAAAGGTCGTTTGGGACGGCAATATGGCAGCCGCGCAGGCGATGCGTCAGGCAAGGATCGACGTTGTGGCGGCGTATCCGATCACCCCGTCTACTCCGATTGTGCAGCGATATTCGCAATTTGTCGCCGACGGCGAAGTAAAAGGCGAGTTTGTGATGGTAGAGAGCGAACACTCGGCGATGAGCGCGTGCGTGGGCGCGGCGGCGGCGGGCGGGCGCGTGGCTACGGCGACAAGCTCTCAAGGTTACGCGCTGATGATCGAGGTGTTGTATCAGGCAAGCGGCATGCGGCTGCCGATTGTGATGAACGTCGTCAATCGCGCTTTAGCCGCGCCGCTGAACATTCACGGCGATCACTCCGATATGTATTTGGGGCGCGACGCGGGCTGGATTAACATCTGTGCGTTCAATCCTCAGGAGGCTTACGATCTGAACTTCATCGCCTTCAAAACAGCCGAAGATATGCGCGTGCGTCTGCCCGTCGCGGTCAATCAAGACGGCTTTATCACAAGCCACACGACCGAGTTGGTTTTGAGCTTGGACGACGAGAGCGCATATAGCTTTATAGGCGATTACAAACCGCATAACCCTATGCTAGATTCCGAACATCCCGTTACCTACGGCGCGCAGACGGAGGGCGAGTGGCATTACGAACACAAGATGCGCCACAATCACGCGATCGTAGAAAGCCAAAAGGTTATCGAGGAGAGTTTCGCCGCGTTTGCCAAACTTTCGGGGCGCGAGTATAAGGTCGTTGAAAGCTACAAAGCCGACGACGCGGACGAAATTATCGTTGCGATCGGCAGCGTTTTTGGCACGACGCAGATCGCGGTGGATAATTTGCGAAAAGTCGGGCGAAAAGTAGGCGTGGTCGGCGTTAGATTGTGGCGTCCGTTCCCCAAAAAGGAGCTTGCCGAAGCGATCAAAAACGCGAAAACGATCGCGGTGTTAGACCGCTCCGCGCCGCTTGGCACGACGGGCGCGCTCTACGGCGAAACGGCGGCGGTAATCGTGGAAAACGGCTTGAAAGGGACGCTTATCAACTATATCTACGGGCTTGGCGGGCGCGACACGACGACGGAGCATTTAGAGACGATCTTCGACGAGGCGCAGGCATGCACAAAAGCGGGCAAACGGGTAAAACCGATTATGCAAACAGTGAACCTCAGGGGCAAACCTCTGAGCTTTTACGTTTAAGGAGAGACGCTATGGGCGAAGTAAAACAGATTAAAAACCTAAAGGATTTTTCAACCTCGATCGAGCGTTTTCAAGGCGGTCATCGTTTGTGTCCGGGCTGCTCGCACGGCGTGATCGTGCGCGAGTTTATTAACGCGACGGACGACGAGTTGTGCGTTTCAAACGCCACAGGCTGTCTGGAGGTCTGCTCGACGATCTACCCCTTCACAAGCTGGAACGTAAGCTGGGTGCATGTGGGGTTTGAGAACGCGGCGGCGGCGATCAGCGGCGTGGAGGCGATGCATACGTCGCTGAAAAATCAAGGCAAAAGCTACAACGATAAAGAGATCAAGTTTTTGGCTTTCGGAGGCGACGGCGGCACATACGACATCGGCTTTCAATCGCTAAGCGGCGCGGCGGAGCGTGGACACAGGTTTATCTACGTGTGCGTCGATAACGAAGGCTATATGAACACGGGCGGTCAGCGCAGTTCCTCTACGCCGATCGGCTCCTCCACGACCACTTCGCCCGCCGGCAAGATCAGCTACGGCGAAAAGAAGCACAAGAAAGACCTCGTGGCGATTATGGCGGCGCACAAATGCGAACTTGTCGCGCAGATCGCGCCCGGACACAAGTTTTGGAAGGATTTGGTGACCAAAGCGCAAAGGGCGTTTGCGGCAAATGGTCCCGTTTTTATCAACGCGATGAGTCCGTGTCCTACGGAGTGGAAGTTTGATCCGGCGCTATCGATGCAGGTTAGCGAGGTCATGGTGGATTCGTGCGTCTGCCCGCTTTATCAGATCGAACACAACGACGACGAATACGGCTATAAACTTACGATCACATACGAGCCGAAACATAAACTGCCCGTGAAAGAGTATATCGCTTTGCAGGGACGTTTCAAGCATCTATTCAAGCCCGAAAACGCGCATATTCTGGAGCTATGGCAAAAAAACGTGGACGCGCAGTGGGATTATCTGCGCCGCCGCCAAGACGCCGGCGTATAAACGAGCATAAACGCGCTTTGAATGCGCCTCGCGTTCAGAGCGCGGCAACTAGCCGAATGTAACGGCGAAACTTATTAGCAAATAGGGTATAAGGCAAACAATGTTTAAGAGGCTTTTTGCTATAGGCGTTTTGGCGATTTACGCGGCGCTGTTTTCAGGGTTTAGCGACGAGGCTAAAGGCGGCGTTAGGCTTGACAGCGGCAGTTTAGATACGTTAAAGACTTCAATGCAAGCGGCGTTGAAAGAGCTTGCGCCCGAAGAGCGAATACGCTTTCGCAACGCGTTTGTAGCTATTGAGAGATCGAAGTCTCGCGCTTTTATAGACGCGATTCTTGAGTTTGAAAATAAAATATCCTATGAAATTACGCGCGAAGATGAAAGACGGCTTTCAAAAGCGTTAAGCGCCCTCGTGAAGGAAAAACAGGGCGAGTTTGTACGCTTTCTTGACGGAAAAACCGCGCAAGAGATTATCGAATACGCCGATCAAATCGACGCGGTTGAACCTAAGCCGGATATATCGCAAATAACGACAAAGATATTAAGCGATCTGAAAATCGCGCCTAACGAAATTACAAAAGAAAAAGGCGTCATAGAAGAGATGCACACGCTCTTAATGCATCCTAAAGGCAAAATCATATCCGCTATACCGATAGTCGCGCTCGATCGCGCGAGAAACTCATATAACATAACGATTCGCCCGTATAATAGCGCCGCGCCGAATGACGAACAGGGCTTTAGCGCGAGAGGTTATCCAAACGCTTTGAGTCTAAAATCGTGGGATAATCCGATCTTGTCTCGCAACTCTAACGCGAACGATCAGACGCGAGGCTCCACGGCTTTGGCGCTGATTTTCGATCCTGAGTGGGATAGAGAAGAATGGGCTACAAAAGCGCTTGGCGCTAAAACGGCGATTACGGGACCGGCTACGGGCAAGTTAAAAGACGGCGAATTAAATACGGATAAATACTGGATTTACGATCCAGCCGATGGAAACGTTAAACTTATGCAACGAGAAAACTCTAATTCAAATTAAACGACCTTATCGCGGCGCGATAAGCAAACTTATATCAAGCTAGTTCTCGGCGCTTGATAGCTCGCGCTAATTGTCCGCGAAACGAACTCTATATTACGCGCATAGCTCTCGCCTCTCGCGCTTAAACCGCGCTCTTAGCTCAAAAACGGTAGCTCCTCGTTTGTTATTACCACGGCGCCGCGCAGGGTATATAAGCGTTAATATCGTCGATCTCTCTATCTTTTTTCGCGTTTTCCAAATCGCCCGTAATTTCGTATGATATAGCGCGACATTCATAGGCCTGCCGCAAGTTTGAATTGCCCGCAATCGCGCTCGTAAAATCGGCGATGGCTTTATGGTGGTCGCCTTTAGCGGCATAGATATAACCTCGCGCGTAAAAATATATGTAATTGCGGTACGAATCGCGCCCGATCACCACGGATAGATCGTCTATCGCCGCGTCGTAGTCGCCTATTTCGGCTTTGATCAAAGCGCGATTGTAATAGATCTCGCTCCAGCTTGGATTTAACGCCAGCGCCTTGTCGTAATCCAAGATCGCCTTTTGATAATCGCCAAAATACTTATGGGCGTAAGCGCGCGCGGCATATATCTCATAGCTTTTGGGCGCAAGCGCGATTGACTTGTCATAATCCGCAAAAGCGCGCACGCTATCGTTTAGCTCCCTATATGTATTCGCGCGCAAAAGATAGGCGTCGGAAGCCTTCTGGTTGTTAGCGACGCAAACGTCGTAGTATTCAAGAGCCTTTTTGTAATCGCCTCGCATAAACGCCTCTTGCGCGGGTTCATACGCGCAATTTTCTAGCGCCCAGAGGCTTGCAAAGGCAAACGGCAAAATCAATAACGCTAGTCGCATCGGTCTCCTTTCGGCGCCGCACGATCGGCGCGACAATGTAAAGCGGCGATATTATACTAAAGCGGCTTTATGCGCATTGGCTAAGCTACGGATCGCAACCGATCGAAAGCGAACAGGCAAATGCGTATTGAGTAGCGTACCGGCGAGGCGCGCGGCGGCGCTTAATTTCGCCGCAAGGCTCTTTGGCTGAAAACTCCATCAGCGCGGCGATTAGTTTGCCGCTCGCCCTTAACCCGCCAATCGAATCAAAATGTAGCGCTTTGATCGCGGGATTGATTTTGCATAGCGAATCCAACGGTGTTTTCATTGAAGCGCCAATTGAGATCGTTGCGAACGCGCCTCCGATGCGCTCGATCATTTCAATCGAAGCGCCGCCCTGCGTCATTTGCGCCCGTTTTGTTCAAGTAGTAGTATCCGAAGCTAAAGTAATCTTCGCTTGCGCTTCCTAGAATGTAGGCGTATAGTTCGTTTGAAGACAAAGAGAAGAGAAGAAGCGGAGAAAACAGGCAGATCGTTGTGGAGCGTAAAAAACGCTTCATGGAGT
>JAIRKM010000025.1 GCA_031260125.1 Helicobacteraceae bacterium
CGGAGGCGGTCGCCAACGCCGCTAGTAAGCCGATGATAGGTTTGGTGAAACCCACTTTTTCTCCTTTTTTTGAAAATCGGGTGGAATACTAGGGTTTTATTCCTTAAAAGTCAAGTATCTCGATTAACAAGCTCAAAAACTGTGGGGTGCAAAGGCGGCGCAAAGGCGGCGCAAAGGCGGCGCGAGCGTCAAAACCCGCACGGATCGCGCAAACGCCATACAGCCCGCCGTTACAGCAATCTGGAAATCCGCGCGGACGCGTTCGATTGCTGACATTAAGAGCGCAAAATAGTTAAGGCGGCATTTGCCGTGCGTATTTAATGAGTGGTGCAATATTATTCGGCAAAACAAAAGAGGCAAAATGGACGCGAAGTTTATAGAGATCGTTGAAAATCTAGTAAAAGAGCAGGGCGCGGATACGTTAATCGACGCGAAAAAATACAAGGCGTATTTAGCGGATCACGCCAATGATGAATTCAAAGAAGAGCGGCGTTTGCTGACGATCGCCATTGAAGTGGGAGCGGGGCAAGAGATCGCAAACGCAAGCGATCTAGCGGCCTGCAAGAAACAGCAGATTCGTTTGTTGAGAGAGGATCGTTTTATCGATGAAACCGCCGCCGCCGAAACGATCGATCTGCTTGCGTTTGCGCTTCGCGGCGATCGTAGTAAATTGATCGCTTCAACGCCAAGCTCGCAACCGCAATCCGCGCTGCGCAAAATTGTACTTTTTTCAATCGTGGGAGTTTTGGCGCTTATTGGTATTGCCGTATGGTTATGGGTTGTTGACATTCAAGCCATTAACAAGATATTGGATCGCGCAGAAATAGCTTCAAATAGCGAAAACTATCAAGAAGTCGTGTCGTTATATTCGCAAGCGATCAAGCTCGATCCTAAATATGCGCTCGCTTACTACAATCGTGGAGTTGCTTACTATTATTTAGGCGAGTATAACAAAGCGATTGCAGATTACACTCAAGCGATCGAGTTCGATCCTAAATATGCGCCTGCTTACCACAATCGTGGAGTCGCTTACGATAATTTAAACGATCATAACAAAGCGATCGGCGATTTCAATCAAGCGATCAAGCTCGATCCGAAAGATGCGTACGCTTACTACAATCGCGGATTTGCTTACGCCAAGTTAAACGATTACAGTAAAGCGATCGACGATTTCAATCAAGTGATCGAGCTCAAGCCGAATGATGCAGAGGCTTATAATAATCGCGGATTCGCCTACGCTAATTTAAGCGACTATAACAAAGCGATCGCAGATTTCACTCAAGCGATCAAACTCGATCCGAATCATGCGATGGCTTATGCCAATCGCGGAGTCGCTTACGCTGATTTAAGCGATTATAACAAAGCGATCGCAGATTTCACGCAAGCGATCAAGCTCGATCCGAAAGATGCGTACGCTTACGTCAATCGCGGATTTGCTTACGCCAAGTTAAACGATTATAAAAGCGCTACAAAAGACGCGCGCAAAGCGTGCGAATTAGGCGATTGCCAATCGTTGCAGCGCTTAACGCAACGGGGGTTGTTGCGCGATTGATAAATAGACGCAAAGAGGCAAAATGGACGCACAATTTATAGCGATCGTTGAAAAGCTAGTAAAAGAGCAAGGTAAAGATACCTTGATTAGCGCCGTGAGGTACAAAGCGCGCATAGCCGATTACGCCAATGACGAGTTCAAAGAAGAGCTATATTCGTTGATGGTCGCAATCGAAACGGGCGCGGGGCAAGAGATCGCAAACGCAAGCGATCTAGCGGCCTGCAAGAAACAGCAGATTCGTTTTTTGAAAGACGATTGTTTTATCGACGAAACAGCCGCCGCCGAAACCATCGATCTTTTGGCTTTAGTTTTGCGCGACGACAAGAGTCAATCTATCGTCCCAAGCGCTAATTCTCAACCCGCGCCTGACTCTAATCCGTCGCAATCGCCGCGTCCTTCGCCGCAAAACCTAAATCCTGCGCCAAACGACAATTCGCAACCCGCTAGTCAAATAAGCGGCCGACAAACGCGGCAAACGCCAAGCTCGCTGTGGAATAAAAAAGTCGCTCCCGGCCTATCTTGGACAATATTGCTATTTTCGTTGGCGATTATAGGCGCAATATGGTATGTTGTAGCTCAAAACCAAATCAGCGCTGTCCCGCCGCAATCGCCAAACCATTCCCAGCCAAGCGCTAACGAGATATTTCGGCGCGCAAATACAGCTTATGATAACAAAAGCTATCAAGAAGCTGTAACGCTATATACCGAAGCGATCGAGCTCGATCCGAACTATGCGTACGCTTATAACAATCGTGGAAACGCTTACAGTAAGTTAGGCGATTATAACAAAGCGATCGGCAATTATAATCAAGCAATTGAGATCAATCCAAACAATGCGATGCCTTACAACAATCGCGGATTTGCTTACGCCGAGTTAAACGATTACAGCAAAGCGATTGACGATTACAATCAAGCGATTAAGATCGATCCGAATCATGCGATGGCTTACGACAATCGCGGAGTCGCTTACGGCAAGTTAAACGATTACAGCAAAGCAATCGCCGATTATA
Source organism: Helicobacteraceae bacterium (assembly GCA_031260125.1). GTDB lineage: Bacteria > Campylobacterota > Campylobacteria > Campylobacterales > SZUA-545 > JAIRKM01. Next base: position 2,563 of record JAIRKM010000025.1, read on the forward strand.
ATCAAGCGATTAAGATCGATCCGAATCATGCGATAGCTTACAACAATCGCGGGAACGCTTACTATGCTTTAAGCGATTATAACAAGGCGATCGCCGATTACAGCCAAACGATCAAGGTCGATCCTAATTATGCGATGGCTTACAACAATCGCGGACTTGCTTACGTTAATTTAGGCGATTATAACAAAGCGATCGCTGATTACAATCAAGCGATTAAGATCGATCCGAATCTTGCGACGGCTTACCACAATCGCGCAAGTGCTTACGTTAATTTAGGCGATTATAACAAAGCGATCGCCGATTATAATCAAGCAATTGAGATCGATCAGAAAGATGCGAAGGCTTATTACCGTCGCGGATTCGCCTATGGCAACTCAAACAGTTATAACAAAGCGATCGGAGATTTCAATCAAGCGATTAAACTCGATCCAAATAACGCGATCGTTTACAACTATCGCGGACTCGCTTATGCTAACTTAGGCGATTATAACAAAGCGATCGCCGATTACAATCAAGCAATTAAGATCAATCCGAATTATGCGAAGGCTTATTACCATCGCGGCCTCGCCTATGGCAACTCAAACAGTTATAACAAAGCGATCGGTGATTTCAATCAAGCGATTAAACTCGATCCGACAGATGCGTACGCTTACGTCAATCGTGGATTTGCTTACGCCAGGTTAAACGATTACAGCAAAGCGATCGCCGATTACTCTCAAGCGATCAAGCTCAAGCCGAATTATGCAGATACTTACTACAATCGCGGGAACGCTTACGCTAATTTACACGATCATAACAAAGCGATTGCCGATTATAATCAAGCGATTAAGATCGATCCAAAAGACGCGAACGCTTATGTCAGTCGCGGACTCGCTTACGCTAATTTAAAAGATTATAACAAAGCGATCGGCGATTACAGCCAGGCGATTAAAATCGATCCAAACAATGCGATCGCATACAACAATCGCGCAAGCGATTACGCTAATTTAGGCGATTATAAAAGCGCCACAAAAGACGCGCGCAAAGCGTGCGAATTGGACGAGTGCAAGACACTACAGTATTTGACGCAAAGAAAACTATTGCGCGATTGATTGGGCAAAACAAAAGACGAACGCAATAGACGCAAAAAATGCAAAGCGTAGTTAGCCGATTGCGCTGATAATGAGTTCAAAAAAGAGCGACGTTTATTGCGATCGCCACTGAAACGGGCGCGGCAAAAGCCAATATACCGCCTCAACGCCACGCAAATTCGCAACCCGCGCCTAATCTACCGCCACAACATCAACCGATTGATTTTTCCTTCTTAGTCGCGGATACAAAATTGCAATCAAGATCAACAAAACATACTTTGTTGCGATCGGCGGCACACGCCAATTATCGTACAACTATCAAAGATAAAATTTATTTAATCGCGCAACAGTTTTTCTTGCGTCAAATACCGCAATACTTTACACGCGCCATAGTCTTTGCGCGTATAGTAAAGTTCGCACGCTTTACGGGCGTCCTTTGTGGCGCTTTTGTAATCGCCTAAATTGGCGTAAGCGATTGCGCGATTGTAATAAGCCTGCTTAAAGGTTGAATTGATATGAATTGCTTGCGTCCAGTCTGCAATCGCGCTGTCGTAATCGCCTAAACCAGCGTAAGCGATCCCGCGATTATAGTAAGCTACTCCAAAGTCCGTATCGATCTTAATCGCTTCCGTATAATCGGCGATCGCTTTGTCGTAATCGCCTAAAGCATCGTAAGCCATTGCGCGCTCGTTGTAATCCCACTTGTCGCTCGGATCGATTTTCGTCTCTTGAATATAACGGGCGACCTCCTGTTTGTAATCGCCCCATTTATAAATAGAGTGTCCGCGCTCGTTGTAAGCCGGCATATATTCCAGATCTATTTTAATCGTTTGCGTATAATGCTCGGTTTCGCCGCGATCTAACGCTGTGCCAATCAAAACTACCGCTAAGAAGGAGGCGATCGCCGCTATTTTTGGTAACGCTTTCATTGCAACGCCACTCCAGAAATCTATCTCTTCCGCCCATCGCTGGACGGACTGCCGCCGCTCGCTTTTGCGGCAAGCGGCGGTATGCGGTTATTTCGCGTTGCCGTAGTAGGAGGAGACATCGTCCTTATAATCACGAATCTCCGTATCCAGAATCCCGTTTTCTTTCGCCTGTCTGATCCACTCTTGCTCCACCGTCTTCTTAAACCTCTTTTTATCGTCGATCAGAGACGCCATATCCCAGCCGGCGAGCTTTTGCGCCTTCTCTTTCGTGGAAAAGTCGGGCGCAACGTAGTTTTTGACGCCGTGCGCGGCAAGAACCTCTTTGAGAGCGACCCGCGCTTGCTGTGCTAGATCGTTTGACTTGGCGAAGATGAAGAGCGTTTCATCAGGCGCGTGGAAGAACCCGCCGTGGCTCGCCGCGGCGTAGTCCCAGCGCCACTGCCCCTCGCGGATCAGGCTGAGCGGTTTTGCCATCTCTTCGGCGCTCGCCCCGCTTTCCCACGCCTTCTTTGCCTCCAGATGCGCCGCCGCGAGGTTGTTCACCGCCATGCCAAAGAGCACCTCTTTGCGATCGTACTTCTCTTTGAGGATCGACATAATCTTTGCCTCACTCTCCCGATGGCAGGGAATGCAGCTTTTCTCTACCGTAGTAAGCGGATTGCCTACGGCGTGATCGGAGTATTTGACGGAGCCTTCCTGCGTATATGGCATATGACAGTCGGCGCACGCAACGCCTTTTTTGGCGTGAATGCCCGTCAGGTGCAGTTCATAATCGGGGTGCTGCGCTTTGACAATGGGGGTCTTTGAGAGCTTGTTTTCAAAGTCAGAGAACGGCTTGCCATTTGGGAAGTTGCTTCCTGTGTTGTAGTACTTCATCATATCTTCCGCTCCAAGCCCGTCCTTCCAAGGCAGGGTAACCACCCTCGCGGTCGCCTCGCCGTTTGGCGTCGGGCGGAAATAGTATTCGCTGTGGCACTGCGCGCATACGAGATCGCGCTTGACCTGATGAGTCGATTGCTCAAAGGTGGGTAGCGACGCCGCCGTCAGCCCCGCGTTAAGATACGATCTGCCCACTTTTAGCTGACCGCTGTTTGCCTTGTGGCAGTCGTAACAGCCGATCGAGTTTACAATCTCACTGCCCCACCGATTCCACATGCCCGTGTAGAAGTCCAGATCGCCGTTTGTCTCCATCAGCCGCACTACGTCGGGCGACTTGCATGTCCAACAGGCGGTGGGCAGCGGGCTATCGACACTTTCGCTAGGAGCGCCTACGCGAAGCGTGTTTACGTTGTCCTGAACCGCGTAGTAGTGTCCTCTTGGCGCGTTGTAATCCTTTGAAAACGGGTATCCCGCCCAAACAATCGCGAGCGCAGGCCACTTTTTGACCATATCGCTAAGTTCGTGGCTGTTCTTCGTCTGCTTCCACGCTCCATATTGGCGCGGAAAATAACGCTGCCAATCGGAGGTAATTGTCGGCTTCTCAATCGCCGCCGCCGTATTGTTGATAGCTTTGCGTTCCTCCTCTTTGGCGTGAATGTCGGCTGACAGCACCACCAGCAGAAGTGTTACGCATAGCGATCCTGCCAGCAAAATTTTGTAACGTCTCATAGCCCTATCTCCTCTCTCGTTGTAAATTGAACCCCAAGATTCTGCGGTGTTGTACTAAGCGCGCGCACGCTTCCATGCGGAGTTTCGCGGTGGCAGCTCCAGCAGAGTCTGCCTTTTTCATCGGCTTTGTGCGCCGTTCTTGGTATCTTTGCCGATATCTGATGGCATTCAATACAGTTGCGTTGCACCACCTCTTCTCCGTAGGCGCCAATCCTGATCGTTTGATCGTACGTGCCAAACGTGAAAGCGGCGGAATGCATAATTCCGTCCTTGACCTTTGCGTAGTATTTGTCAAACCCACCGCTGGGCAGATGACACTGAACGCAGCTTGCCGCCTCGCGGTGCGCGCTGTGTTCCCACGTGGCGTACTGCGTGTTCATCACGTGGCAGTTAATACAGGCGATTGAATTGTCCGAAAGATAACTAACCGCGCGCGAAACGCTAAGCAGATGAAAAAAAGCGCCAATGGCGATCAGAAACGCCGCCATTGCGCTCACAGCCAGCAATCGGCGTTTTTCCATAACGCGACCTCCTTTTGTCAATCCATTGTAACAGAATTCGCGGCGTTTGCAAGTAACCGCGCCCCATCGACGTTAAAAACTTCCAGCCGTTAAGCACACTCGAACTACACCTTAAACTGCGCTAGAGTGGAGTTTACATCGTCTGTCAGCCTGCTTAGGCGCTTAGCGCCGTTGCTTGCTTCGGCGGATGCCTCGCTGTTCTTGTCGGTCATTTGAGCGATGTTTTCCACGTTTTTGGCAATATCCTGTCCGGCGAGGCTCTGCTCCTTGAGGGCGCTGGATATTTCGTCGATCGCTTCCGAAACCTTGACCGACTGATCTTTGATCGTGCGCATCTTTTCGCCCGCTTCCTGCGTGAGCTTCTGTCCCTGCTCGACCTGACGCACAACTTTGTCCATCTCCTCTACCGCTTCGTTCGCGGAAGCCTGAATTTTGTTGATCATGGTGGTGATGTCGTCAATCGATTTTGCCGTGCGTTCGGCAAGTTTGCGCACTTCGTCCGCCACGACCGCGAACCCTCTGCCTTGATCGCCCGCTCTTGCCGCCTCAATAGCGGCGTTAAGCGCCAGCAGATTGGTCTGATCGGCTACGTCCTTGATCACCAGCACAATGGAGCTTATCTGTCTGGATTCCTCTCCAAGCGCCTGAATAACCTGCGATGTCCGCGTAACGACCTCCACCATAGCGCTCATCTCATCAGCGGTTTTTTCAATCACCTGACCGCCTTGAACGCTCACCTCTCCAGCTTCTCCAGCCAGTTTTTGCGCGTCGTTGGCGTTGTTTGATACGGAGCTTATGCTTACGCTCATCTCCTCCACGCTCGCCGCCATAGACGAGGTTGCGGAGCTTTGCGCCTGCGAGCCTTCGGCTACGGTCTCGGCGGCTTTGTTGAAGCTCACCACTTCGTTATCCACGTCCAGCACGCTCTTTCTGATCGCCAGCACGGACTCTTGTATCTTTTCCATCATGCGATCAAACGCCGACATCATTTCGCCTATCTCGTCTTTTGAGCGATACCCCACGCGCAGTTTCAGATTATGCTCGGTTGCCACCTGAACGACCACGTCGCGGGCGCGTCCTATAGGCTTGACAATCGACGCGTAAAGCGAGTAGATCATAAAAAGGACAAGAGCGATGACCGCAAGCGTAACGATTGCGAGGGCGGCAAGCATTGTGTTGGTCTTGGATTCGGCGGCAAGAACAGTGTCGCTTGCCATTTTTTCATTGATCGTAACAAACTTTTGCAGCTCGCCCGTGAGCTTGTTCGTAGCGGCTATGTTGTCCAGATTTTCCAAGCCCATGCGCCGAAAAAGGCTTGCAAGCGCGTCCGCGCTCGGATTTGCCAGGGAGGAGTCGATCTCTTTTAGAAACGATTTGTCAAGTTCGATCCATTTGCTAAAATCGCTTTTTATCGCCTCCCAGTCGGCGCGTACGCCAGCATCAATGCTACTTATCTTTTCGTAAGCCGGCATATAGCTCTGCGTCTTTTCGATCAACTCACGGTACTGTTCGACAGACGCTTTGAGCCCCGCAAGCTGCCGATCGTACGGCAATAGATCAAAACTGGAAATCCTAAACGCGAACCTTTTAAGATCGACGACGTCGTGGCTGAAATCCATGATGTTTATGATCTTCGCCAAACGCACCTTCTCAATGTCGTCGAGAGCCTTAACGTTGCTGCTCGCAATAAACATGCCGGTTATCCCAACGATGAGCAGGCTTATAATGCTGACTGCCAAAACAGCGACGAGTTTAATTTTAATGTTCATTCGATTCACTCCTAATTTTGGTATGCCGTATTATGGCCTTTTTTTCTGAAATCTATACTCTCATAAATTCCCGCATATTATCTGTTAAAGATTAAGATCGACTGAGACGGAACTTTATTTAGCCGCCAATGCTTTTTTGGATAAAATTACTCCTTTTTTGGAGTTTTGATGAATTTTGAACCTATTTCACTGACGCATAAAGACGCCATTGACAGCGCCTTGAAGTCAACCGCGCAGGAGACTGCCGATCGCACATTTGTCAATCTCTGGCTCTGGCGGTTTGGAAGGGAGATTTCGGTCGCCGCGGAAAAAGATTTTTTGGTGATTGGGGAACAAGAAAGCGGCAAACCGCCCTGTTTTCTCTTTCCGCTCGGTAGCGCGGATGTGGCGGTTGAGGCGCTGATTGGGCACTGTAAAAGCGCGGGCGTTCCGCTCTGCTTCAGAGCGCTTACGATCGCGCAGGTTGAGAGACTTAAGGCGATCGCGGGAGATCGGCTTGAGACTTTTCACAACGGCGACCACGATGACTACCTATATGACGCGCAGGCGCTGATAGCGCTCGCGGGCAAAGCCTACCACGCGAAAAAGAATTTTGTCAACCGCTTTGAGACGCTCTACGGCATCTGTTACGAGCGGCTGAGCGATCTAAATCTCGGCGAGACGATCGCCTTTATAAACCGTTGGTTTGATCGATCCGCCTACAGGGCAAGCGGCGAGCAAGAGGGGATCGTCGAACTGCTGAAAGATTACAAGCGCTTTTCGTGTAGCTACGGGATTTTGCGTACAGAGGGGCAAATTGTGGGGTTTACGATCGGCGAGGAGCTTTCGAGCGAATGTGTGGTGATACACGTGGAGAAGGCGGATGGCGCGGGCTATCCGGGTAGCTATCAGGTACTCAATCAGGCGCATTTGAAAAACGAGTGGGCGGATAAGCGGATCGTCAATCGAGAGGAAGACTTGGGGCTTGAAGGGCTTAGGAGAGCGAAGCTCTCATACCACCCAATCGGCTTCGCGCGGAAGTTTGAAGCCAGAGTGGACGTTACTTGACTAAGCCCGATCGAACTTTCGGATGCTGGTAATCCGCCGGCTCGTAAACGTTTGTAAAATAGTAGGCGATCATTGCCGCCACCAAAAGAAGCAGAGCGTACAAGACGATCTTATTTCCCAGCTTCATCGCTTAAACCACGCGATCGACAAACTCAGAAAGTTTATGCGCGATCTTGAAGTCGGGATAGAGCTTGCCGTCTAAAACGATCTGAGCAGCCCTGCCGTTGTCTTGATTGAAAACGATCGGCGCCAAAAAGTTGATTTCAGAATCGTCCGTCTCGTTTCCTAGCGCAAGGACGTTGTACACCAACAGGCGGCTTTTTTCGTTGATCCCCAGAAGCTCCTGAACGTCCAAAGAGAGATCGAAGCTGTATTCGCGCAAATGATATGGATTTATAAGCGTCCATGTCAAACCTTCGCCGTCAACGGCGCTAAGCAAAGAAAAGAGATCGTCGCTCTTTTGAAGCTCCACCTTTTTCACCTGTTCAAAGCCGAGTATCGGCGATGTGAGTTCGTATGTCATAAATTACCTCCTTATCTATTGCAGCAGTCTTAAAACAGCCTGCTGAATGGCGTTTGCCTGACTGAGCGCGTAACTGCCGGACTGCGTTAAGATGCTTTGCTTGGAGAAGTTTGCGCTTTCGGCTCCAAACTCTACATCGCGGATGCCGGATTCCGCCGATTTTACATTAACCTGCGTAACGCTGATGTTGTTAAGCGTAACTTCAAGCTGCAACTGCGCCGCGCCGATGTCGGAACGGATACGATCCAAAAGGTTGATCGCGCTCTCGGCTATGTCCATCACGATCATAGCGCCCTCTCTCGTGGTAACGCCCGATCCAAAGTTGAACTCCGCCTCCGTATATTGCGTGTTGTTGCCAAAGCCCGCGGCAGCCTGAATGTCGTCTTTGTTAAACACGCCCGTAACCATACGCAGATTGTAATTGGCCTGAAACGCGTTGAGCTTGCCATCAAGCGCTCCAGTAGTATTTTCTTTGACGATAATGTCGTTTGCCCTTGTTGAGGTGAACGATATTCTGCCATAGTTGTTTTCATCGGCGCTCGCTATGTGTGTAACGTCGCCGTGCGTTCCAGATATGGCAATTCCTCTGCCATCAGCGGAGACCAAATTCAGTCTGCCCTGCACATCGACGCTCGCCGTAACGCCCGTTTGCGTGGTGTAGTTGTTGATCGCGTTTCTCAAGTTGCCGTTTCTGTCCGCCTGCTCCACAGTTACATCGCCAATCGTGATGCCGTTAATCACAAGGCCGCTTATGGCGCCGGCGCTGATCTGCTCCGCGCCCGTCGTCTGCGTAATGTATGTCGCCCGAATACCGCCTAGCGCATCGGAATTTTTATTAACCGCTTCTGCCAGCACGCCTACGCCCGTCCCTGCGCTAGAGGAGATGACGACGCTCTCCAAAACCACCTTTTTGCCATCTACGTCAAATTCCAGCGTCGTAATGCCGCTTTGGGTGACGTTGTCCGAAGTTTCCCGACGCACCGAGCCAATCTTATCCGAGCTGGTCGCTCCTATGGAAACGCGAATCACCTCGTTTGAATACGCCCCTATCTCAAACGCCTTGTTGGTAAAGCTACCGGCAAGCATCTTGAGTCCGTTGTACGACGTTTGAAACGCGATGTTGTCAAGCTGTTCGATCAGACGGATCACGTCGCGCTGAATCGCGGAGCGGGATTGGAAGTTCTGCGTATCCTGCGCCGCCTGAGCCGCCTTTGTCTTGATCGTGTCGAGAATTTTAATCTGCTCGTCCATCGCCTTGTCCGCCACGCCGATCATGCCGATCGCGTCATTGGCGTTGCGGATCGACTGCCCAAGCGCATTTGCCTGCGATCGCAGGCTGTCGGCGATCGCCATACCGGACGAATCGTCGCTTGCCTTGTTGATCCGTAAGCCGGAAGACAGCTTCTCGAGCGATTTGGTCATCTCGCGATCCGTAACCGCGAGATTTACGTTTGAGTTCAGCGCCTTGATGTTGGTGTTGATGATGAAGCTCACTGCCGAATCTCCTTCTGTTGCGTTAGAACTTCGATATTCAAGCATTTGCCATTCCAAAGCCCATGGTTTGAGAAAATGCTATGATAAAAAGAAAAACCGATTGAGGAAGCCGCGTTGAAAAATACAATGCTTATAACACTTGCCGCCGTATTCTTAGGAGGCTGCTCCGCCTTTTTGCCGCAGTTTAACGCGGAGGAGACGCCGCAATTTGCCGAGATGTTTCCAAAGTCCAAAAATCAAAGCGCCGTTTACGCTCCCGTTTCATGGAGCGCGATCGGCGGCTGGCGGAAGGACGATCTCAGCGAAGCGCTTTCGGCGTTTATAAAAAGCTGCCACAAAATGGACAGCAGCCTGAGCTGGGAAAAGGTGTGCAATGAGGCGTACGGTATCGACGCGGACGACACGGTGAGCGCGAGGCTGTTTTTTGAAACGCACTTTCAGCCGTATGAAATCTACGGCGATGGCAATCGGCGTGAATCGCTCATCACCGGCTACTATCTGCCGCTCTTAAACGGCAGCCGCGTAAAAACGGAGCGATTCCTATACCCGATATACAAAAAACCGCCCAATCTCGTTGTGATCGACGCAAAGGCGTTTGAGATCAACCGCAAGAACTTCTACGCCCAACTGCTGGAAAACGGCATGGTGGTGCCGTATATGACCCGCGCCGAAATCGAAGCGAGCGGCGAGCCGCTGAAGGGGAACGAACTTTTCTGGGTGGACGACCAAATCGGTCTCTTTTTTATGCACATTCAAGGTTCCGGGCTGATACAGACCGAAGATGGTGAAATTCATCAGATAGGATACGCCGCGCAGAATGGAAAACCCTATTTCGCGATCGGCGCGTATCTGTACGAATCGGGCAAAATCGCTCAAAACGACCTGTCTATGCAGACGATCCGCGCCTACCTAGAAAAGAATCCCAACGAGAGGCTTGAAATTATGCATAAAAACCAGAGCTTCATATTTTTTGAGGAGGGCAACGCCACGCTGGGCGTTTTTGGTACGCAAGGAGCGCTGCTGACGGAGAAGCGGTCAATCGCCGTCGATCGGTCGCTTATACCTCTTGGGGCGCCCGTATTTATCAGCACGGACGATCTAAGCCGCCTTACGATCGCGCAGGATACGGGCGGCGCCATACGAGGCGCGGCGCGGGCAGACTTCTTTTGGGGCAGAGGCAGGGAGGCGGAGGAGAAAGCCGGCGCTATGAAGGCGCGTGGAAAGATATGGGTATTGCTGCCAAAGGAGCAGGGTGGTGAATGATCTGCTGCGGCGCGACCTAAAACATATCTGGCATCCATGCTCGCAGATGAAAGATTACGCGGACGGCATTCTGCCGCTGATCGCCATTGAGCGCGGAGACGGGGCATATCTGATCGACGTTGAGGGGAGGCGTTATCTGGACGCGGTCAGCAGTTGGTGGGTAAATCTGCTTGGACACAACAACCCGCGTATCGTCCGCGCTGTACAGGAGCAAACCGCCGCGCTTGAACAGGTGATCTTCGCCGGTTTTACCCATATACCCGCTATTACTCTGGCGGAACGTATCACCGGCATCGCCCCAAAAGGGCTGAACAAGGTTTTTTTCGCGGGCGACGGTTCGAGCGCGGTTGAGGTGGCGATCAAGATGGCGTTTCACGCGAAGCTCAACCGCGGACAAAACCGTCCGCTTGTGGTCTCGCTGCAAAACAGCTATCACGGTGAAACGCTGGGGGCTTTGGCGGCGGGAGATGTGGACATGTACAAAAAAATATACGCTCCTCTTCTCTTTCATACCGTTCAGGCAAAATCTCCCGCGCTTTGCGGCGGCGCGGAGGCGATCGAGGATATGCGCGCGGTGCTGGAGGCAAACGCGGGGCGGATCTGCGCCGTGATCGTTGAGCCGCTTGTGCAGTGCGCGGGCGCTATGGCGATGTACGATCCGGATTATCTAGGAGCGCTGCGATCGCTCTGCAACGAGTTTGACGTATATTTGATCGCCGATGAGATCGCGGTGGGGTTTGGGCGCACAGGCACTATGTTTGCCTGCGATCAGGCTGGGATCGCGCCCGATCTTATGACGCTTTCCAAAGGTCTCACAGGCGGGTTTCTGCCGCTTTCGCTTACGCTCGCCACAGAGGATATCTACGCTGCGTTCTACGATGACTATCTCAAAGAGAGGAGCTTTTTACACTCGCACAGCTACACGGGAAACGCAATAGCCTGCGCCGCCGCGAACGCCACGATCGAGCAGCTGACAGAGGGAAAAATCCTACTAGAAAACGGGGCTAAGATAGAGGCGCTGAAAAACGGTTTGGCAAAAATAGCCGCGATCGGCAGAGTAAAAGAAACACGTCAACGTGGAATGATAGCGGCGTTTGACGTAATGGGTTTTGAAAGAGAGGCGCGTATCGGCGTGCGTATCGCTAGGGAAGCGCTGAAGAACGAGATTGTGCTACGTCCTCTTGGCAACACCGTCTATTTTATGCCGCCGTTTGCGATCACCGTCGGCGAGATAGAGAGGCTGTGCGAGACGACAGCGCGGATCGTTGAAGAGCTCTAAGCTGCATTAAACACGTCAAGGAATATCTAGCCGCGATAATTTGCTGTCGGTTTATGCGCGATCGGCACTTTTTGATGATAGCCGCCGCACGATCGCCGCTTACGTTTTATATGGGCAGCAGCCGCTGTCTCGCGCGGTTTTTTTCCATCTGCGCAACAATCTCTCTAAAACGGCTCTTTGGACTGAAAAACGCCGCAAAAAACCCGATCGACAGGAGCGTGTAGCCCAGATAGGTAGTCCAAGTACCCGGATCGTTCGCGACGGAAAGCACCGTCCCCTTTTCGTCTTTGTCGTACGAGTGCTGATAAAAGCGAAATCCCTTGTATGTGAGGATATTGTTCATATATATCCGCTCCTCCTGCTCAGCGCCGTTATCCTGCACGACGACCTGACTTTCATACGATGAGGGAGAGGCGGAGCCGGGGTAGCGTTTGAGGATAAACTTGTTCAGCTTCAGCGCAAAGGGTAGCCCCACCGTTCCCGCGCCGTAGGATATGTTGAATTTTCTCTCGCCAAGCTCCGCCTCTACCGTTCTACCCGCAAGCGGACTGCCGCCCAAAAGCGCCACCTCTTTCGTTTCGCCCTTGTACGACACGTCCGCGATCACCGCGCTCATGCCGGTTTTGCTCTGCGTGGGCACCACTCTTTTTACAGCCCCCCCCAGATTGCCGCGCAGAGTCAATTTAACGCCGCTGATCGTGGAGTATTCGGCGTTGGAATCAAACGGGTGAAGCGTGTGCGCCCTAAGGTTGGATGCCTCTTGCGTATCTATATTGGTACGGATCAGATCGGAGTACGCCTTAACGTTCAGTTCGTTTGCGTCGCGGCTGATTACGATCGAGGGCTTTTCAAAGTTGAAAGCGTTGCCAAAGCCCAAAAGCGTTACTCCCAAATCGACATATTCGTCTTCAAACAGCTCCACAAGCATAGGCGCTTTCGCCCCTGTTTCCACCACAATAGAGATAAACGCCTTGCCGTTTGGATCGGGAACGACAGCCTCCGCCGCGTTGGGGTAAAACGCCTTCGTTTTGATCTCCACGGGAGCGCCGCCTCCTAGGTTCGCGCTGAAGTCGTGGCTGTGCGAGCCGATCGGCGAAAGAAGAATGGGAAATGAGGCGCTCAATCCAGAGCTGGAGACTTTAATATAGGAATCGGAGGTTAAAAAGGTATCCGCGCTCTCTCCCTCCCGTATGTACATCAACCCTTCATACCCGTAGTACCGCGTGATAAACGATCCCAGCATGATGATGATAAACGAGCTGTGAAAGATGAATATGGGCATTTTGTCCTTCTGCCACATATTAAATTTGATCATGTTGCCCAAGAGCGTCAGCGCCAGCAAAAACAGCGTAAAGGTAAACCACGCGCTATTGTAAACCGCCGTGCGGGCGGCGGCGGAGCCGAAGTCGTTTTCTATGAAAGTCGCCGCCGCACAGGCAAGCGCGATAAACACCAATAAAAAGATCGATAGGCGTGTCGATGTCAGCATCGTGTAAATGGTATTCAACAGATATTTCATATTTCCTCCGTTTTCAGGGGTGAAGTTTAGTTAAGCTTCGCTTGGTTTGGCGCTCGATCAGCGCCGCGGGCAGATTAAATTCTTTTTGCAGGGCGCTTTCTTCCGCGGTCATCTCGCCGTCGTCTCTCTCGTGATCGTACCCCAGCAGATGCAAAACGCCGTGCAGGAACAATACGGCGATCTCGCCTTCGATCGAATGTCCGAACTCCTCCGCCTGTCGCTTCGCCGCGTCGATCGATATCGCCACCGAGCCAAGCGGCGCGCCGAAAAATCCCTCAATTGGAAAGCTCAATACATCCGTCGCCTTATCAACCGATCGAAACTTTCCATTTAGCTTCCCAATCTCCTCGTCGCCCATCAGAATAAGCTCGATCGTCTTTTCGCTCAGGCGCGCGGCAATCTTCTCCAGCGGAGAAAGCGCAATCTCAAAGTCGGTTCTGTTTTCAAAATCGATCATTGCCGCATATTGTAGTAAAATCCGCCGATGAATCGTTCCCTGACACTGCTAAAACAGCTTGCCGCCCTCTACGATCTGCGCGATTGCGGGATCGATTACTGCGATAGCTTCAAAGAGAGCGTAAGCGACGGTTTGGACGTAAATCTACAGGAGATGAGCAGCCTAATTGCCCAGTGCAGCTTGTGCGCGCTGTCCAAACAGCGCGTGCGCAAACTCTATCCCATAGGCGGCGCGAAGAAGGGGCTTATGATCGTGGTGGACGAGCCAAACGCATACGAAAACGAAGAGGGGCGTTGGTTCTCCGGCGAAGGAGGCAGGATGCTCAAAAATATCATCGAGCGGGCGATGCGGCTGACGATCGACGACATTTACCTCACCAGCGCGATCAAATGCCACTCCTTCGGCACCCTCTCGGAAGAGTACGTCAAGCGGTGCGCCCCATTTTTAATCAACGAGTGCGAGCGTGTCAAGCCAAACGCGATCCTCTGTTTCGGCACGTATGCCTTTGGCGCGCTTACCGGTTCGGTCGAAAAGACGGAGAAAGCGCGCGGACGCATATTTTCATCGCCATTTGGAAGCGTTATGGCGACCTTCTCGATCAACCACCTTCAGCGCAATCCCGCCTCAAAAAAGCTGACTATGGAGGACATCGATCTTGCCCTCAAAACAGCCGAAATAAGACGCGCATCCTCACCCTGACCGGTTCTTTTGGGTGCGGGTAGTCCTTGTAAGCGGATTTAATCGTTTCGATCGCGTGATCGTCAAGCAGGCTCCAGCCGGTCGATCGCAGCTTCTCAATCGGGGTGATGTCGCCGTTTGGGTAGAGCGTAAAACTCACGATCGCGTCGCCCGTCATATTTTTCTGCACCGCTAAACGCGGATAGCCGCGCATTGTGAGATAGCGCTGCGTGATCACCTGAATCGGATTTAGATTCTCCTCAAGAAACTCCCTTTCGCCCGCGGTAAGGCTCAAAAGCATCGTTCCGTACAGCTCCCCAAGTTCGGAAGCGGGTATCGTTAGTTCCGTGGCATTCGTCGTCGTCATTGGTTCAAACACGCGGTTAAGATCGTTTACCGAAACCGAGCCCGGACTATCTTCCAGCGACGGATCGCTCACTTGCACCTCTTCGCCGACGGCATTCTGCGTGGCGGGCTGGAGAGGGTTTTCTGAGGCGGAAGGTAAAGCGATCGTTTCGTCAATAAAGAACCCAAGCGGAAGCGCGACATAGCGGATCGGCTCAACCGCAAACTGCCTGTTAGCCCATAAAAACAGCAGCATAAGCGGCAGATAGATGATCGCGGCTGTTAGAAAAGACAGGAGGTTGCGCATCCTCATTTCAAAAAACTCTCCAAAAGCTGGTTTTACGCTTATTAGTATAAAATCACATACATTTTTTCAGCGGGAGGTTTTGGTATGAGCAGGAAGAAAATCTACAACCCCATGTCCAAGGAGGGCGTCGCCGATCGCTCCATCATTGCGGGCAACCCAACCGGTTTGGTGGAACTTACGAAGGTCAAATACCAGTGGGCGATCAACCTGTGGGACCTAATGCTTGCCAACACGTGGTTTCCCAAAGAAGTGGATATGACTCAAGATGCGAGAGACTACAAGGTTTTGAGCGCAGACGAAAAGCGAATGTACGATCTGGTGTTAAGCCAACTGATATTTATGGATTCCATACAGACGAATCAGCTTCAGGATAATATCAATCCAATCATCACCGCGCCAGAAATCAACGTATTGATCGCTAGGCAGAGCTTTGAAGAGGCATTGCATTCAAGCAGCTACGCGGTTATGGTAGAGAGTATCAGCGAAAACACCGAAGAGATATACGATATGTGGCGCAAAGACGCAATCTTGTACAAGAAAAACAGTTATATTGCGGAAGTGTACGACGATCTGGTAAAAGACCCTAGCGACGAGAAAAAAGTACTCGCTATGTACGCCGTTCAGATTCTGGAGGGGATTTACTTCTACAGCGGCTTTACGGCGATGTACACGCTGGCGCGGGCGGGCAAGATGCTTGGAAGCGCGCAGATGATTCGTTTTATTCAGCGCGACGAGATAAGCCATCTGCTCATCTTTCAAAATATGCTCAATTCGCTACGTAAAGATCGTCCGGATCTATTCACAAAAGAGATCGAGGATCGGGCATATCAGCTTTTTGATGAGGCGACACAATTGGAAATAGAATGGGGGCAGCATATATCCAACAACAAGATATTGGGTTTTACCGATCAGATTATCGATCAGTACATAAAATATCTCTGTGATAACCGCTTAAAAGCGGTACAGCTAAAGCCTCTTTACAATGCCCAGCATCCGATCAAATGGGTGGATAAATTTAGCCAGTTTAACGATCAGAAATCCAACTTTTTTGAGGCGACTGTAAGCAATTATTCAAAGGGAAGTCTCACCTTTGACGACTTTTAGTCCAGCGATCTAAAGCGGAAGATCGGCTACGGCGCAACCGCCTTTGCCAAGAGAGTTTTCCGGCGCGTTAAGTTTTGTTTAGATAAAATCGCGCCTCAATTTTCAGCTAGGCAAAGGCAGGCATTATGTACGCGATTATCAAAGCCGACGGGCGGCAGTATAAGGTTTCAAAGGGCGATGTCGTGCTGTTTGACAAGATGAGCAAAGAGCCTAAAACGGCGGTCAGTTTTGATGATGTAATGCTTATTTCGGATAACGGCAAGCTCACGGTGGGCGCTCCGTTGATCAAAGGCGCGAAGGTATCGGGCGAGGTGATCAACGAGGGACGTGGCAGAAAGGTGATCGTTTTCAAGAAGCGCCGCCGCAAAGACAGCAAGCAAAAGCGCGGGTTTCGCCGCGACTTTACCCGCGTGAGAATCACGGAAATTTCGCTGTAACCATAAGTTTAAGGATAGACATTGGCACACAAAAAAGGGCAGGGCAGTACGCAGAACAACCGCGACTCGATCGGTCGGCGGCTTGGAGTCAAAAAATTTGGCGGCGAGTTTGTCCGCGCAGGCGGCATCATAATCCGTCAGCGCGGCACGAAAATTCATCCGGGTGAGAATGTGGGCTTGGGCAGGGATCATACGATCTTCGCGTTGATCGACGGGCATATAAAGTTCGCGCAGAAGGACGACAGTCGAAAGAAAGTTTCGGTCGTTCCCGTCGGTAAGTAATCTTTTCCCGCCTCACTCGCGGGGATTCTCAGCTAAGGCGTTTTGTGTTTATTGACAGCGTAGATGTTACCGTATCATCGGGCAAAGGGGGCGCGGGGTGCGTCAGCTTCCGGCGTGAAAAGTTTGTTCCGCAGGGAGGTCCTGACGGCGGCGATGGCGGCGATGGCGGCGACATAATCTTCGCCGTAGATAACAATACAGACACATTGTCGCGCTATCGCGGGCACCACCGCTTCAAGGCGCAAAACGGCGAGCAGGGCGGATCGCACAACAAAACGGGCAGAAGCGGCGAGGATCTGATACTCAAAGTCCCCGCCGGCACGCAGATATTTGACGCCGACAGCGGCGAAATGCTGCTCGATCTGACGGAGATCGGCGTGGCGGCTCTCCTGTTAAAAGGCGGCAAGGGCGGTTTGGGCAATGCGCGTTTCAAATCCTCCACCAATCAGCGTCCCGTATATGCGCAAAAAGGTCTGCCGGGCGAAGAGCGCGCCGTGCGGCTGGAGCTGAAACTCATTGCCGACGTGGGTTTGGTAGGCTTTCCAAACGTGGGCAAATCCACGCTTATCAGCGTCGTATCCGCTGCGCGGCCGCGTGTAGCCGACTATGAGTTTACGACGATCACCCCGTCTCTGGGCGTTGTGCCGGTCGATGAGTACAGAAGTTTTGTTATGGCGGATATTCCGGGCATTATCAGCGGCGCGAGCGGCGGAAAGGGGCTTGGATTGCAGTTTTTACGCCATATAGAGCGCGCCCGCGTCCTGCTTTTTATGCTGGACGCGGCGGGGCGGCGCTCGCTGGACGAACAGTACGATCAGCTTAAAACGGAGCTTGGCCGCTACTCGGCGGAACTGTCGCGGCGATCGTTTGCCATCGCGTTCAGCCGCGTTGACGCCGATCCGTCCGGCGCGGCTAAGAGATCGGAAGAGTTTCTAAAAAAGCAAGGACTGCGCCCAGCATCTTCGCTACCGTTTGGCAGCGATCGGCTTTACGAGTATGAAGCGATCGGCTCCGGCGATCAGCCCGCCTTCGCAATGCCGATCAGCTCCGTGGCTGGATTTAACATCGCGCAGTTGATCTTTCGTCTGGACAAGCTGATCTCGAAGGTAAAAGACGATGAGAGTCGTTGTTAAAGTAGGCACCTCGACGCTGAGCGAAAACGGCGCTCTGCACATGGGGCGAATGGAGCGGCTGAGCGCTTTTTTAGCGCGCTCGCGTGATGAACACGAAGTGCTGCTCGTTACCAGCGGCGCGGTGGCGGCAGGGCATACCGTTATGCCGCAGCTTTCCAACAAAAAAACGCCTGAGCGTCAGGCTTTAGCGGCAATAGGGCAGGCGCTGCTAATGAACATTTACTCCAAACTCTTTGAGCCTCACTCTATCCGCGTGGCGCAGATTCTCATTACAAAGGACGATTTTATCAACTTCTCCCACTCCGAAAACGTGAAGATCGCCGTCAATACGTTGCTAAAGCACAGGATTCTGCCGATCTTCAACGAAAATGACACCGTCGTAATCGACGAGCTTCTGCGCGGCGATAACGATCAGCTTTCGGCGAAAGTGGCGCACTATCTCGACGCCGATCTGCTGATCGTGCTAAGCGACATTGACGGCTACTACGACAAAAATCCCAAAAGCAACCCCGATGCCGCGCCATTAAAAGTTGTGCGCGGACGTTTAGACGCGGCGCTTTTGAACGAAAGCCCCACTCCTAACGGCGAATTCGCCACCGGCGGGATCGTTACCAAGCTCAAGGCGGCAGACTTTCTCGTCTCGCATGGGCGCAGGATGTTTTTGGCAAGCGGGCTTGATCTCACGCACGCGAGCAATTTTCTCAAAACCGGCGCGAGCGAGAGAGGGACTCTCTTTTGTCCGTAACGCGCATCGTTTTTATGGGAACTCCGCGTTATGCGGCGGCGATTCTGCGCGATCTTGACGCCAGCGGCGAGATCGGCGTTGAGCTGGTCGTAACGCAGATGGATCGACCCGCGGGACGAAAGCTTATCTTAGCGCCGCCGCCAGTTAAGATCGCGGCGCTGGAGGCGGGCATCCCTTGCCTGCAACCGGAAAAGGTCGGTGAAACCGCCGGCGCGATCGCGCGGATCAAACCGGATCTGATCGTCGTAGCGGCATACGGACAGATACTTACCAATGCGATATTGGAGATCGCGCCATGCTGGAATCTTCACGCTTCGCTGCTGCCCAAGTATCGCGGCGCTTCGCCAATTCAAGCGGCGCTGTTAAATGGCGAAACGTGGAGCGGATTGACGCTGATGGAGATGACAAAATCGCTAGACGCGGGCGATCTGATCGCCTTTTATCAGGTTGCGCTGAAAGGGCACAGCACACAGACGCTTACCGACGCGCTTGCTCAAAACGGCGCGCGGTTGCTGCTCTACGCCCTGAGAAACAGAGATCGGCTGCGCCCTCTGCCGCAGGCGCGCTGCGATGCCTCATACGTCGGTCGTTTTAACCGCGCCGACACCATTGCGAGTTTCGATCAAAGCGCGATCCATTTGGAGCGGCTGTTAGCGGCGTATGGCTCTGTGATGCTCAAAAGCGGGCTAAAGCTGCTCGATCTGGAAACGGTTGAGGGGCGCGGCGCGGCGATCGGCGCGATCGCCGAAATAACCCAAGAAGGGGTGATCGTATCGTGCAAAGAGGGCGCGGCGTTGGTTAAAACGGTACAAGCCCCTTCCAAAAAGGCGGTAAACGCCGCCGATTACATCAACGGGAAAAGGCTTGGCGTTGGAGACTTACTATCTTGAAAGCGTGGATTCCACGCAGCTTTTTTTGGAAAGCGCGCTTAAAAACGGCAGGCTGAAGCCGCCGATTGCCATTTGGACGCTCGATCAAACCGGCGGGATTGGCAGCCGCGCCAACCGCTGGCTGGGCTTAAAAGGCAATCTGGCGCTCTCTTTTGCCCTGCCGCAAAGCGCTTTGAGCGCCGATCTGCCGCCGCAGTCAGCCTCGCTTTACTTCGGCTTTCTCTTCAAAGAGTGCCTGAGCCGCTTGGGATCGGCGGCGTGGATGAAGTGGCCTAACGATCTCTATCTGGGCGATAAGAAGATAGGTGGGGTGATCACCAAACTTTTTGAATCGGTTCTTGTCTGCGGAATCGGACTCAACATACTCCCGCCGAGCGAAGAGTTTGGCGCGCTTGAGATCGCCTGTAACTTAGAGGCGTTGCTGGCGGATTACCTGAAAAATATCCGGCGCGGCGAGAGTTGGGGCGCTATTTTTAGCCGTTTTGCCATAGAATACGAGCCAAACCGGAGATATGAAATTCATCTGGAAGGACGCAAAATGCCGCTATGGAATTCTACGCTTAATGCGGATGGTTCAATCACGATCGGTAACGAAAGGGTGTTTAGCAAGCGATGAGTGAGGTTATTGCGATCGCCAATCAAAAAGGCGGGGTTGGGAAGACGACGACGGCTGTAAATCTTGCCGCTTCTTTAGCGGTAGCTGAAAAAAGGGTGTTGCTGGTGGATATCGATCCGCAGGCAAACGCCACGACGAACTACGGCTTCCGCCGCAGCGACTACGATTACAACATATACCATGTTTTAATAGGTATCAGCGAGCTGAGCAAGATCGTTCTTAAAACCGACATTCCCAATCTATATCTCGCCCCGTCGAATATCGGTCTGGTGGGCATCGAGAAGGAGTTTTACGACAAAGAGTTCAAGCAGAAGGAGCTTGTGCTTAAAGAAAAGCTCGACACAGTCCGCAACGATTACGACTACATCATTCTGGATTCTCCTCCGGCGCTGGGGCTTATTACGATCAACGCCCTTAGCGCCGCGAACAGCGTGATCATCCCAATTCAGTGCGAATACTTCGCCCTTGAGGGACTCGCGCAGCTTCTGAACACGATCAAGCTGGTAAGAAGGACGATCAATCCCGCCTTGCAGGTAAAAGGCTTCCTGCCCACGATGTTTACGAGCGGCAACAATCTGTCAAAGCAGGTCTTTGCCGATCTAAAGGAGCATTTCAACACCCAGCTTTTCGCCTCCAGCGACAGCGACGAGGAGTATATCTACATACCGCGTAACATAAAGCTTGCGGAATCACCCAGCTTCGGCAAGCCGGTGATCCTATACGACGTGAAGTCCAGCGGATCGACCGCGTATCAGAGCTTGGCGGGCGCTATCCTTTCGGGAGCCAAAGTTGGCGGTTAAAAGGACGCTTGGACGCGGCATCAGCGCCATTTTAGACGAGGTAGAGGAGGCGTACGCGGCGGATATCCGCGCGGGAAACGCCGCCGATCTGGTGATGAATCTCCGTGTCGATGAGATTGCGCCGAATCCGTTTCAGCCCCGTACGAACTTTGACGAAGAGGCTCTAAGCGAGCTTGCGGAATCGATCAGGCTGCACGGTTTGCTTCAGCCGATCGTCGTGATCAAAAAGGACGACAACTACATGCTGATCGCGGGCGAACGGAGGCTTCGCGCATCAAAACAGGCGGGCTTTGAAACGATCCGCGCCGTTGTCGCCGACATAGATTACGGCAGGCTGCGCGAACTTGCCTTGATCGAGAACATTCAGCGCCAGGACCTCAACCCACTGGAGCTTGCGCAATCTTTCCACGAGCTGATCGAAGAACACAACCTTACGCACGAGGCGCTCTCCGAAATCGTGGGTAAAAGCCGCGTTTACGTGACCAACATATTGCGGCTGCTTCAGCTTGGAGACTATGCCAAGGCCGCCATACGCGAAGAGCGCATCTCCTACGGGCACGGTAAAATACTCGTCGGCTTGAGCGCGGATGAGGAACGCAAGGTCATCGACAGCATCGCCAATCAAAAGTTGAGCGTTCGGGAAACAGAGCAGCTTTTACAGGCGATAAGGACGCGCAAAAGCCCGCAGAATGTGTCGCTTGCAAGCGCAAAAGTCAGCGTAGGCGCCATTGTCGGCGCGTTGAGGACGCAGGGGTTTTCTGCAAAGGCGAAAGGATCCTCGTTGCTGGTGGAGTTTCAATCACAGCAAGAGTGCGACGCGTTTTTGGAGATGATCGAGTAAGCGCGGGGGTTTAGCGAAACTATGATAGCATTTATCACACTTTGAAGAAGGAGAGCCTATGATCGATTTTAGATGGGAGCTGATGAGCGGCTTCTTCGTTATTTTTTTGCTGTTGCTGACGATTCTGAATTTTACCTTTTTCCAACCGATACTCCGCCACATTGAGGCGCGAAAGAACCATCTGGCGGGCGATCAAAACTCGGCGCAGAATGATCTGGACGAGGCGGCGAGGCTCAACGGTCTAGCGGCAGAAACGATCTCACAAGCGCGGCACGAGGCGCACAAGATAAGGGACGAGGCGCACAAGGAGGCGATCAAAAAAGCCGAGGCGCGGATCGCGGAAGAACAGGAAAAGATAAACGCCGAAATTCTCGGGTTTGAAGAGAATCTCAAGAATGATAAAGCCGAACTGAAAAACGCGCTGCTAGGGCAGGCGCCGCTTTTTAAAGAGCGTCTTCGTATCAAGTTTATTACAGCGGCTTAAAGGAAATTTTATGATAAAAAAAATCTGTATCGTTTTTTTTGCGATCTCGGGCTGTGCTTTTGCCAGCACAGAGGTGCAAGCCGACATAGTAGAGCGGACGATAAATTTTGCGATTTTCGCCGCGCTGATCTACCTCTTGCTTGCGAAGCATATTAGAAGCTTCTTTGCCGGACGGACGCAGTCGATCACCGCTGTTTTTGAGAAGGCTCAGGAACGCGCGAAAGAGGCGAAGTCGGCGCGCGAGGATGCGCAACTGCGTCTGGAGCAGGCAAAGGAGCAGGCAAAGGAGATTATAGCTTTAGCAAGCGAAGACGCGGCGGCGGCGGCGGCAAGGATAGCCATCAAAAGCGATGAAGAGGTAAGGCTGCTTCACCGCCTCAAGGAGGAGAATAAGACGGTGATAGAAAACAAGATTATCCGCGCCGTCGTTACGGAGGCGATGGGCGAGATTCTAAGCGCGGACGATTTCCTCAGCGATCAAAAGGCTATAGTAGAAAATCTCATAAAGCGGGTGGCATAAATGAACGACAAAACTGCCGCAAAACGCTACGCGCTGGCGCTTATATCGGTCTTGAACGCCGAGGAGTTGGAGCGCTACGCCAACATTTTAAACACGGTCTCTCTGCTGTTTGAAAACAAAAAATTTGTAGAGATATCAAAGTCGCCGCTGATCGACGCGCGAAAAAAAAGCGATCTGATCGCCTCATGCGTAAAGGAAAAACCCGCAAAGCTACTGAATTTTTTTATGCTGCTTGCCGATAAAAACCGGCTTGGGGCGCTGCCGCATATCGCCAAGGAGGTGCAGTCGGCAATCGCCGTAAAAAAGAGTGTTTACAGCGGGACGGTCTACTCCCGCAAGCCGCTGGAAAAAAGCCAGCTTGCGGAGTTTGAAAGCGCTCTTTCAAAGCGGCTTGGAGCGGCTATAAAGCTTACGCAGGACAGCAGAAGCTACGGCGGGATCAAGGTTACGGTGGAGGATTTGGGCGTGGAGGCGGATTTTTCAAAGGCGCAGATAAAAACCCAGATACTTGGGCATATCCTGCGTGGACTTTAGCATTTAGAAAGGAGTATTTGTGGCAATAAAAACGGAAGAGATCAGCAGTATTATCCGCGATCGGATTGAGAATTACGAGCTGAAGCTTGATATTCAGGAGGTGGGCAAGGTCGTCTCTATCGCCGATGGCATCGCCAAAGTATATGGACTGAAGAACATTATGGCGGAAGAGATTGTGGAGTTTGCCTCCGGCGAAAAAGGGCTGGCGCTGAACCTTGACGAAGACAGCGTTGGCGTGGTGGTGTTGGGTAAATCAACGGCAATCACCGAAGGTAGCGCGGTGAAGCGTTCCGGCAAGTTGCTTTCCGTGCCGGTTGGCGACAGCATGATCGGGCGCGTTGTAAACGCGCTTGGAGAGCCGATCGACGGTAAGGGAGCAATCGATCCGTCAAACATCCGATTCGTGGAAGAAAAGGCGCCCGGCATTATGGTGCGCAAATCGGTACACGAGCCGCTTCAAACCGGCATCAAGGCGATCGACTCCCTCGTTCCGATTGGACGCGGGCAGCGCGAGCTGATCATCGGCGATCGTCAAACGGGTAAAACCACCGTCGCGATCGATACGGTTATCAATCAGAAAGGGCAGGACGTAATTTGTATTTACGTGGCGATCGGGCAGAAGCAAAGCACTGTCGCTCAGATCGTCAGGCGGTTGGAAGAGCATGGGGCTATGGACTACACAATTGTCGTTTCTGCCGCCGCCAGCGAGTCCGCCGCCATGCAGTACCTTGCCCCTTACGCGGGGGTAACGATGGGAGAGTACTTCCGCGATAGCTCGCGCCACGCGCTGATCATCTACGACGATCTGTCCAAGCACGCCGTTGCTTACCGCGAGATGTCGCTGTTGCTGCGCCGTCCTCCGGGTCGTGAAGCCTATCCGGGCGACGTCTTTTATCTGCACTCCAGACTGCTGGAACGTGCGGCGAAGATGAGCGACGATCGCGGCGCTGGAAGCCTAACCGCCCTGCCAATCGTGGAAACGCAGGCGGGCGATGTTTCGGCGTATATTCCTACCAACGTGATCTCCATTACTGACGGGCAGATATTTCTTGAAACCGATCTGTTCAACTCCGGCGTTCGTCCCGCGATTAACGTGGGCATATCCGTTTCGCGCGTCGGCGGTTCGGCGCAGGTCAAAGCGATGAAGCAGGTCGCGGGTACGCTTAAAGGCGATCTGGCGCAGTTTAGAGAGCTTCAGGCGTTTAGCCAGTTTGCCAGCGATCTTGACGAGGTAAGCCGCAAACAGCTTGAGCGCGGACAGAAAATGGTGGAGGTACTCAAACAGCCGCCGTATTCTCCCTTAGCCGTAGAGAAGCAAGTGGCGATCATCTTTGCCGCTTCGAGAGGTTTTCTGGATTCTGTAAGCGCGGCGGATGTCGGCAGCTTTGAAGCCGAGCTGTATCCTTTTTTGGAGTCAAAATACCCGCATGTGCTGGAAAATATCCACTCCAAAAAGCAGATCGACAAGGATTTGGAAGCGGAGATTAAAAAAGCGTTGGAAGACTTTTTAAGCGCCTTTGGCGCCGATTGAGGTAAAGAATGGCAGCCCTAAAAGACATCAAGCGCCGCATCAAAAGCGTTCACAATACGCAGAAGACCACCTCTGCCATGAAGCTGGTATCGACTGTAAAACTCAAGCGCGCGGAGGAGACCGCCTCTCAATCGCGGGCGTATTCGCAGAAATTAAACGAGATGCTTTCAATGATCGCGCGGCAGATCGAACACTTCCGCATCGGCGGCATAGAAAGCCGCTTCTTTGCGCAGGATCAGGAGGTCAAAAAAGCGGATCTGATCTTTGTAACCGCCGATAAGGGGTTGTGCGGCGGCTTTAACTACCGCACGATAAAAGCGGTAAGCCATAAGCTGGAAAGTTACAAGGAGAGCAAGATAAAGGTACGTCTGCGCGGAATCGGCAAAAAAGGGATTGAGTATTTCAAATTCAACCACGTAGAATTGTATGATTCCACCACTGAACTCAGCTCATCTCCATCCTACGAAAAGGCAAAGGCGCATATCGCCAAATCGGTAAGCGATTATATGAGCGGGCTAACCGATCAGGTAACGCTGATCTACAACGGCTACAAAAATATGATCACGCAGGAGCAAAAGGAGATTCATCTCTTGCCGGTGGATTTGGAGAGAGTTGAGGAGTTTGAGGAGGAATCGATCATCGAGTTTGAGCCAAAAGGCGACGAGACGATTCTTAATGTCCTTGTCGAGCGTTACGTAGAGTTCAACCTTTACTACGCGCTGATCGACTCTTTGGCGGCGGAACACAGCGCGAGAATGCAGGCGATGGAAAACGCGACTAAAAATGCGAAAGAGCTTTCGCGCAACCTGACGTTACAATACAATAAAGCCCGTCAGGAAGCGATCACTACGGAGCTTAGCGAGATCGTCTCCGGCGCGGAAGCGATGAAATAAAATATGAAAGGATTATGATGTCTGGAAAAATTGGCGAGGTAATTCAGATTACCGGTCCTGTGGTGGATATTGCGTTTGACGACTATCTGCCGCAGATCAACGAGGCGATCGAGATAGAGTTTAGCCGCGGCGAGCAAAAAACTCTGCTTGTATGCGAAGTGGCAATGCACTTGGGCGACAAGCGGGTACGGGCGGTGGCTATGGACGGCACGCAAGGATTGACACGCGGCGCGAAAGCGACCGCCTCCGGCAGTTCGATCTCTGTTCCTGTCGGCGAAGGGGTGCTAGGGCGCATCTTTGATGTAACGGGCAGAGTGATCGATGGCGGCGGCGAGGTAAAGGCGGCGGCTAGATGGCCAATCCACCGCGATTCGCCGAGCTTTGAGGAGCAGGGAACAAAAACAGAAACCTTTGAAACCGGCATCAAGGTGATCGATCTGTTGGCGCCGTATCCAAAGGGCGGCAAGGTCGGCTTATTTGGCGGCGCGGGTGTGGGCAAGACTGTAATCATTATGGAGTTGATCCACAACGTTGCCTACAAGTACAGCGGCTATTCCGTTTTTGCGGGCGTGGGCGAGCGAACGCGCGAGGGCAATGACCTCTACCACGAGATGAAAGAGGGCGGCGTGTTGGAAAAAGTTGCGCTTTGTTACGGGCAGATGAACGAGCCGCCCGGCGCTAGAAGCCGTATCGCGTTGACCGGCATCACGATGGCGGAATACTTCAGGGACGAAATGGGGCTGGACGTGCTGATGTTTATCGACAACATCTTCCGCTACGCGCAGGCAGGCTCCGAGATGTCCGCGCTTCTAGGGCGCATTCCGTCAGCGGTGGGTTATCAGCCGACGCTGGCGCGCGAAATGGGTTCGCTTCAAGAGCGGATCACATCTACTAAGCAAGGCTCAATTACGTCCGTACAGGCGATTTATGTTCCTGCCGACGACCTGACCGATCCCGCGCCCGCCTCGGTATTCAGCCATCTTGACGCGACGACCGTCTTGGATCGCCGCATCGCTGAAAAGGGTATCTATCCGGCGGTCGATCCGCTTGGCTCAACAAGCCGTCTGCTCGATCCGCAGATCGTCGGCGAAGAGCATTACACGGTCGCCCGCGATGTGCAAAAAACGCTGCAAAAATATAAAGATTTGCAGGATATCATCGCAATCTTGGGTATGGACGAGCTGTCCGAAGACGACAAGCTGGTGGTTTATCGCGCCCGAAAGGTTGAGAGACTCTTATCACAGCCGTTCTTTGTCGCCGAAGCCTTTACGGGCAGTTCAGGGAAATACGTTGCGTTAAGCGATACAATCAAGGCGTTCAGAGAGGTGCTTGAAGGCAAGTACGACTCCCTGCCGGAAGCCGCGTTCTATATGGTTGGCGGTATTGAAGAGGTTATAGCCAAAGCCGAATCGCTGAGGGCGAATGCGTAGGAAGGGGATAGGCGATGAATGTTCTGCATCTTGAAGTGATTACACCGCTTGGCAGGGTTTTTGTGGGCGATGTAAAGAGCGTAACGCTACCGGGCGCAGATGGTGAATTCGGCGTGTTGCCGAACCACGCTTCGCTTGTCTCCCTGCTTATCGCCGGCGTAATTGACGTTGTGAAGTTGGATGAGACGGTGGAAAGCATCGCGGTTGACAGCGGATATGTCGAGATTGCCGCCAACAAGATGATTGTGCTGGTGGACAGCGCCGTTGACATAATGGGTGAAAACGATGGAGAAATTGCCAAAGCGCTTGACGCCGCAAAGAGGCTGCTGCGCGAGGCTCATGATTCGCATGTGCTGCTCTCCGCTGTTGAGGCGAAGATCGACGCAAGCGCGAAAAAATTGGTATAGGAAAAAACGTTGTTTGAATGGTTTGATCACGCGGGTTTTGTCGCCATTATCGTAATGGCGGTCTTGTTTTTGCTGTTCTTCTTTACGATTTGGAAGTACATATACCGTTCGGCGATCCTCAAGAGTTGGTTCCGGCGCGAAAGCCTTTCGCTCAAGGCGCTTTTGAGCGGCGCGGATCAGCCAAGTTTCGATTCAACGCTCTATCCGTGCGTGCGGCAGGGTCTCGGCGTGCCGCTGATGAAGGCGTGCTATGAATCGGCTCTCAAGGAATCGACATCCGGCATCACCTCCTTATCCGCAATCGCCTCCACCGCCCCGTTTATCGGGCTTTTTGGCACGATCGTCAGTATTTTGCAGGCGTTCTCCGGCTTCAAAGAGGGGGTAACGCTTTCGATCGTAGCGCCGGCGATCAGCGAAGCTCTTGTCGTAACGGCGGCTGGGATATTTGTGGCTGTTCCCGCTTACTGGGCGCACCTTTTTCTGAAACGCAAGGCGTATGAGATCGCCAACGCTCTTAAGATTCAGATAGACATCTTGACATCGCGAAACTGACATGGACTGGGACGAAAAGCCGGAGCTGAACATAACGCCGCTTGTCGATGTGATGCTTGTTTTGGTAGCTGTTTTAATGCTCACAACACCGATGCTGATGTTTGAGGAGGCAATTCAACTGCCAAAGGGAAGCAAACAGGCGCCAATAGGCGAAAGCGCCTCAATCGTGATTAGGGTGGAAGCCAATAAGGATATCTGGGTAGGCAAGCAGAAGTTTGAGTTCAACTCCTTTGCTGACAGCTTTGTCGTCTATGCGAACCAGTTTCCCGAACGCAAGCACAAGATACTGATTGCGGCGGATGGTGCGCTGGACTACAAGGACGTGATGTTTGTCCTAAAAAGCGTTAAAGCGGCGAGGTTTACGCAAATATCCCTGGTGAGCGATGGATAGAACGGAAGAGCATCAGGTATGGTACTACGCGAGCGCGGTTATATCCTTCGCGCTTAGCTCCTTTTCTTTTTTTTCGCTACTGGCGTATATTCTATATCAGGCGCCCGTCATCAGAACAAGCCTTTCGGACAGCGCTATAGACGTGCTTTTTGAGTTGCCCGCGTCGCCGCAGGCAAACGAGCCTCCCGTGGACGAGGAAGTAAACATCCCCCCTCCGCCGCCGGCAAAGAAGATAAGAGATCTGTGGGGTGAGAGCAACGCCACCGCCGAAAAGGTGGCGGAAGAGATTAGAAAAGAGGATATAAACCGTCCTTTGGGCGAATCGCTCAGAGTCGATTCGCGCCTCGATCGATCCAAACCCGAACTGCAAGCATTTAAGGCCATAAACACCGCCGGCGGGGCAGTGCAGGACGGCAAAGCGGATAGCATAGAAAGCCGCTACTACTCGGAGGTTATCAAGCGGCTTCACGACGCGTGGCAGGCCAGCCACAGCGATTTGGGTAAAATGGCTGTGATTAAGATGCGTATTGAGCGGGGAGGGCAGGTTTCGTACACGATCGTGAAGTATTCAGGCGATCAGCCCTTTATCGACCGGCTGGAGAGCGCGCTTGAGCGCATCAAGGCGACGGGTCTTGAGCCGCCATCGAGGTTGCTGGTGCTGGATGTTAATTTTAAGGTAGAGGAGTAAAAATGCGTGCAATTGTGGTTTTTGTCTGCGTAGCTGTCGCGGCGTTCTGTGCCGATGCGACGCTGGAGATTATCAAAAACGTCGGATCGAATCTGAACGTTCTCGTCGAATACAAGAATAAGTATCCGTCCGATATGGAAAAGAAGCTCAAAAAGGCGATCGAGGCGGATTTGAGGACGGCCGGGTTTTACAACATTGTCGCGGCTCCGGCGGCGGCTAACCCGTCGCTTGGCATGGACAATCCGGTATATGCGAACGCCGGCATAAATCATCTGATCCGCCTTGAGTACTTCCGCGATGGCAATCAAGCGGGTCTGCGCGTTCAGGCTTACGACGTGAAGAACAAACGGGCAATCTTTTCTCCTTCGTATACCGTCAGCCGCGACGATCGCTATATCTTTTTGGCGCACTATTTTGTAAAAGACCTAGCGGACAAAGTCGGCGTGGGCGGATTGGGCTGGATGAGCAAATATGTGATCCTTTCCAAGCACACGGGAGCAAAACGCACCGAAATAATGATCGCGGATTACACTCTCACCTTTAGGCAGACGATCGTCAAGGGTGGGTTTAACGTCTTTCCAAAGTGGGCAAACAGCGAGCAGAACGCCTACTACTACACCAGCTATCAGAAAAAGCCAACTTTATACAGAGTCGATCTATACAGCGGCAAAAGAGAGAAGATCATTGAAAGCGAGGGAATGTTGGTCTGCTCCGACGTGAGTACGGACGGCAAAAAACTGCTTTTAACGATGGCGCCCGACGATCAGCCTGATATTTTTGAACTCGATCTGACGACGAAGAAATACCGCCGCTTGACGCGCCACAGGGGGATCGATGTGAACGGTCACTATCTCGATGATGGGCAGTCGTTCGTTTTCGTCTCCGATCGATTCGGCTATCCGGAGATATTTTACGCGCGGCTCAACGCGCCCGACAACGCGGTGCAGTTTATATTTAAGGGGCGCAACAACAACTATGTGGACACATACCGCCACTATGCGGCGTTTGTCAGCCGTGAAACGGACAGTGAGTTCTCCGATAACACCTTCAATTTGTATCTGGTATCGACTAGAAGCGACTATATCAGACAGCTCACCACAACTGGGAAAAACGGCTTCCCGCGCTTCTCCTCTTCAGGCGATACGATACTGTACATAAAAGAGATGAGAAGGGAGAGCGCACTGGGGGTAATCAGGCTGTCGTACAACAAAAGTTTTCTTTTCCCGTTGTCGTCAGGTTCGATTCAGGCGGTTGACTGGTGATATTTTTATGATATTCTTGTTAAGATACAAGGTGATTCCATATTTTAAGGAGGGAAGATGAAGAAGGTTGTTTTGGGTGTCGCTCTTGCGACGTTTTTGCTGCTGACGGGTTGCGGTAATAAATCCGTGGAGCCTGCGGGAGGGGAAGAAGAAGATGTAACTACGTCTGTTCCGGAAGAAGAGACCGGCGACGAGTATGTAGGCACAGAGGAAGGAGGAGACGTTGTAATCGGCGGCTCTGTTAGCTTTCCAGTCGTTTACTTCACGTTTGACAGCTTTGAGATCAGCGGTGAACAGCAAAGCATAATCGGCGAACTGTCGGACGCTATTAACGCGAGCGACATAAACGCGAATTTCCGCATTGAAGGCAACTGCGACGAGTGGGGTACGGAAGAGTACAACTACGCGCTTGGTCTGCGCCGTGCAAAGAGCGTGCAGGACGCGCTTGTAGCCGCCGGCATCTCTTTGGATAAACTGACGCTGATCAGCTATGGAGAATCGAACCCCGTATGCGCTGAAAGCAATCGCGACTGCTGGGTGAAAAATCGCCGCGTTGAAATAACGGTTTTACCGTAATATAGCAATATGCGCGGAATAACACTGCTTGCAGTATTCTGTTGCATTGTTTTGCCCGCGGCGGAGCAGCCCTCCGCCTTCAAAGGCGGAGACGCTTCCGGTTTGACGGAAAGCGAGCGGGCAATTCGCGCCAATCAAAGATCGATTACATCGCTGGAAAAGCGCGTTTTTGCCTTAGAACAGAAGCTTGAGCGAATCACGACTGTCAACGAGGGGCTTACCGCATCCTTGCGTTCCAATGCCGAAACGCTTAACAGCATAAAGCAATCTCTGGCGCGCATAGAGGAGCGCATGAAGGTGCTCAACGAAAGCGACGTGAAGAATCTTACGGAGCTTTCCGCGCTTGGCAAGCGGCAGGGCGCTTTGGAAAAGCAGGTCAACAGCGCGCTTTCCACGCAGTCGAAAAATCAGGAGAAGCTGGCGCAATCCATCGCCAACGCGATCACAAAAGAGAGATTTGACAAAGCTATAAGTCAGATCACGGAAGAACTCGATCTGAGCCGTAGCGCGTTTAAGTCGCTTGGCGTTGACGCGTTAGCCGCAAAATATGACAGCTCGGAACCGGAGGCGCTACTCGCCGAGTCAATCAAGATGATTGAAACAAAAAACTACGACGGGGCGAAATCAAGGCTGGCGTATTTGGTGGATAAAAAGTACAAGCCGGCAGAAGTGGCTTTCAGGATTGGTTCCATCTACTACTTTCAGGAGGATAACGAACGGGCGCTTGGTCTTTTTAAGGATAGCGCGCAACAAGACGACGAGGCGTACTATATGCCCATATTGCTCTTTTACTCCGGTATATGCCACGAGCGGCAGAAAGGCTACGCTGACGCGAAAAGATTCTACGAAACGCTTATACAGCTCTTTCCGGAGGACAAAATAGCCGAAAGCGCCAAGAAACGGATGGCGAAACTGCCGGCAAGCGGGTAAATTTATTGACTCGCGCTTTTATTGTATCGGAGGGCGGGCGATATTTTTTAATACGCGATCTACAATAACCAACGGATCGATCAATTTCATGCATTCGTAGCTTCCCTTGAAACAACGTTTTTGACCGTAAATGGCGCATGGACGGCAGGAGAGAGGAAGTCCTATGGCGTTTTGCATAGATTGATTAAACCCATAGAAACCGGCGAATGGGTGCGTAGCGCCCCAGATCGAAACGGCTGTTGTAGCTGTCAACGACGCGAGGTGCAGATTTGCCGAGTCCATCGTGATCATCAGATCGAGATCGCAAATCAAACGCATCTCGTCATCAAAAGAGAGCTTTCCCGCTGTCGATTGCGTGTTGGCGTAGGTTTTTTCCCACTCTTGCAATATACCCCGCTCGTTAGCTCCGCCAAGGAGAAATAATTTTACGTCAGATCGCCGGCTTAACGTTTCAATCACTTTTCGCATCAGATCGGGCGGATAGGTTTTGCCAATATGCTTAGCAAAGGGCGCGATCCCGATCCATATTCCGCTATGCGCGTTTTTGCCCTCAAAAATCGACGTAAATTTTAACGAGGCATCGTAATCAAGCGCGGTAAAAACATCCTGATACCGCTCCAATGTGGTTTTTAGCGGTTTAAGCAGTTTTTTTTTCATCCTTGTGAGCGCTTTTTTTTCGCTTCTCGCCTTGTTGATCGACGCAGTTTTCGCGCCGGTGAGGCGAAACAGCAGCGAAAGAATTTTTGAACGAACCGAGCCGTGCAGATCGGCAATTAGCGCCTTGCCCTCAAAAGATTTTTTTATATCAAAAAATAGTCGTAAAATGCCGAAAAAGCCTCTATGTCTATCTTCCGTCCGCGCCGCGATCACAAAAAGGTTTTCAGGCTTGTTTATGAATAACTTCGCAAACGGCTCTTTCACAACCGCGAAAAAACGGTCGCCGTGATAACGCCGCGCGACCGAATAGAGCGGCGCAATCATGATGGCAATATCGCCGAGCGAGGATAGGCGTATCGCTATTACAGTCATTATTTTTTAGCGTAGAGAATTGGATTTAGGCTGGGATCGTTGTACATCTTCATCTGTTTATAAACCTTCATATATTTTCTCCCGCCCTCTATATCTTCCAAAAGCTGTTCTATAGCTAAAGAAAGATCACTCTTTTGCGTCAGCAGCACGTTAAGTTTGCTTTCGACCGACAGACGCTGTTTCTTGTCTATATCTTCGCGCTGCGCCTCTTTTTGCATATGAAAAATTTTAAGCGCGAGTATTGAGAGCCGATCGATCGCCCACGCCGGACTTTCAGTGTTTATCGCCGCCCCTTTTAGCGGCTTTATATCTTTATACCGATCGTAAAAGAGGCTGTCGATCGTCTCGACAAGATCGGTTCTTTCCTGATTGGAACGATCGATCCTCCGTTTTATCTCCAGCGCTTTTTTAGGGTCTATATCCGGATCGCGTATGATGTCTTCCAAGTGCCATTGCACGGTGTCGATCCAGTTTTTTAGATAGAGATAAAACTCAATCGATCCATTTGTATAGGGGTTTTTCGGCTCACTGTCAACGCTGTCTAATATATGATAGTCGGCGATCGATCGAACAAATATGGCATACGCACATTCCGTAAAACTCATCTACGCCGCCTTGTGTAAAGATACGGCGAGCGTACGCGCCGTCCGCGGCAATTGTAACGCGGTTAAGCTAAGAGAGGATATGTTGCAGAGGCGGAGGCGGCAATGACTATATGCGGAATAGACGAGGCGGGGCGCGGGACGTTAGCGGGCGATCTGGCAATCGCAGGCGCTGTATTGACGCGAAAGATCGATGGGCTAAAGGACAGCAAGAAACTTTCGCGCGAGAGACGAGCGGAGATGTTTGACATTATACGCGCAAACTCTATCTACCACATCGTGCTTATCAGCGCGGCGGCGATTGATGAGTATGGACTTTCACAGGCACTCGCCCGCGGCTTGAGAGAGATAAAAAACGCCATCAGAGCGGATATATACATATATGACGGAAACTGCGCATTCGGCGTAGAGGGTATAACCACGCAGATCAAAGCGGACAACCTTGTAGAAGAGGTAAGCGCCGCGTCCATTCTGGCAAAGGTGTCTAAAGATCGCTCTCTCCTGTCGCTGGCGCAAAACTATCCGCAATATGGCTTTGAGAGGCATCAGGGATACGGCGTTAAAGCGCATATAGAGGCGATCAAAAAATATGGTTATACGCCTTTTCACAGAAAGAGTTTCGTCGTAAAGGAGCTGTTATAGCACACGGCGGATTGCGCGCTGCGCGTATTCAAGCGGGCGCTCACCAGAATGAAAAACGCCAAAAGACGAGCGCGCCGCCCTAAAGTCCGCGATCTCGTCTGGCGAAACAAAGCGGCGGCATACGGCGAAAATGGGAGTTGCTGTAAAATCATAAAGTGGCTTATTGGCAAGCGTTGTTATCGGCGGATATATAAAGAAGCAAAAAAGGAAAACTAAGTGGAAAGCGGAACTTTGATACAAGAGGCTGTGAAAATAATGGTTGTCGGCATGGCGACAGTCTTTACTTTCTTGTGTTTTATGATCGTGTTTCTTAAAACGCAAGGTTGGTTTTTGACGCGATTTTTCCCGCAAAAAAAACCTATCGCGGCGAAACAAAACGCGAAAATCTCCGACGCGACATTGCAAAAAATCGCGATCGCCGCAATCGACGAATACAAGAAAAAACGAGGCTAAGGAGCTGCTATGGCTAAGAAAAAAATCATAGAGGTAATGGACACCAGCTATCGCGACGGCTTCCAATCGGTTTTCGGCGCGCGGGTTTTTATGAAGGACTTTATGCCCACCGTTCAATCGGCGATCGACGCGGGAATTAGGCGCTTTGAGATGGGCGGCGGGGCTAGGTTTCAAGCGCTGTTTTTCTATCTGAACGAAAACGCCTTCGATATGATGGACGAGTTTCGCCGCGTCGCTGGCAAAGACGCGATACTGCAAACGCTCGCTCGCGGCGTGAATTACGTCGGGCTGGACACGGGATCGCGGGAGATTATCGATCTGCACGCTAGACTCTTCAAAAAGCACGGCGTTACGACGATCCGCAACTTTGACGCGCTCAACGACGCGCGCAATTTGGAGTATTCGGCTAAGGCGATCAAAGACGCTGGATTAAACCACGAGCTTACCGTTACCGTTATGGATCTGCCGCCGGGCTGTGTCGGCGCTCACGACGCGGCGTTTTACGAAAAGACGCTCAAAAGCTTTTTGGACGCGGGCATTCCCTACGATTCGGTCGTTTTCAAAGACGCCTCCGGCACCGCAAATCCGCGCAAGGTTTACGAGACGATCGCCGCCGCGCGCAAGCTACTAGGCAAAGAGACGCATATCCGCTACCACACGCACGAAACGGCGGGTATCGGCTTGGCGTGTTATCTTGCCGCAATCGAGGCGGGCGCGGACGGCGTGGATCTTGACCGCGAACCCGTTAGCGGCGGCACGGCGCACACCGATATTCTCGTAATGGCGCACGCGCTTAGGGGATCGCAATTCGCGCTGGGCAACCATCTGGGCGAAGAGCTAAATCTCGACAAGGTTTTGGAGAGCGAAGCGATCTTAAAAGAGGCGCTTAAAGACTACTTTATCCCGCCCGAAGCGACGCAGGTTTCGGCGATTATTCAATATTCGCCTATGCCCGGCGGCGCGCTGACGGCAAACACGCAGATGATGCGCGACAACAACTGTCTGGACAAGTTCCCCTCCGTGATCGAGCAGATGCGCGAGGTGGTGGAAAAGGGCGGTTTTGGCACCTCCGTTACGCCCGTCAGCCAGTTCTATTTTCAGCAGGCGTTCAACAACGTAATGTTCGGCAAATGGAAGAAGATCGCCGACGGCTACGGCAGAATGGTTTTGGGCTACTTTGGCAAAACGCCTGTCGCGCCCGATCCGAGCATCGTCAAACTTGCCTCGGAGCAACTTAACCTACCGACGACGACGGAAAGCGCGATCGATATTGCCGATCGCGACGAGAAAAAATCAAGCAAATGGGCAAAAGAGCGGCTTGCGGAAAACAACCTTGAAATCAATGATGAAAACGTGTTTATCGTTCTTGCGTGCGGCGATAAGGGGATCAAGTTTTTGCGCGGCGAAGCCAAAGGAAGCGTCCGCCTTAAATCCGACGCTGCGCCCGCCGCCGCGAAGCCTTTGGGGGGCGCGGAAGATTTCACGATAGTCGTGGAGGGTCAAACCTATTTCGTCAAGGTCGCCGAAGGCAAGATCGCCGAGTTGAGCGCGGCAAGCGGCGCGCAAATCGCCGTCGATAACGCGAGCGCTCCGCCTCCAAGCGGCAAAACGCATATTATCGCCGCGCCAATGCCGGGCAATATAATCAAGATCGTTAAAAACGTCGGCGATCGCGTTAAAAACGGCGAACTAACGCTGGTAATCGAAGCTATGAAGATGGAAAACGAGGTCTTTTCGGACGTGGACGGCGTAATTTCGGCGATCAACGCGCCTGTCGGCGCGAAAGTGCAAGCCGGTCAAGCGCTGCTAACGATCGCGGAATAGGAATTGGCGATGAAAAAAACGCTTATAACGCTTATTCTGGCGGCGTTTGCCTGCGCTAATTGGGCGTTTGCTTCCGCGGAAACCAACGCAAACGATACTCGTAGCTACCTGCTTTGCACGCCCTTGGCGGAAGGCGCGGCAGAAGTCAACGCCTCAGTCGCTTTTATGTGCAGTCAAGCTATTGCGGGCGGCGAGGTTGAAACCAACGCGACAGCGCAAGAGTATGCGGCAAAACCGCTTGGCGATATGTTTCTTGGATTGGTTGAAAGCACTGGCGTTAAAGCGCTATTATCGCCCGACGAAAGCCTAACGGACGAAAGCGGTAAAAAAACGGCGAGCGCGTTTACGCAGTCATGGGGCAGACTGATAATGTTTGCAATCTGCTTTGCGCTAATTTATCTGGCGATCGCTAAGCAATACGAGCCGTTACTTTTGATTCCGATTGCCTTTGGCGGTTTGCTGGCAAACGTTCCGATCGCGGAGATTGCGGGACCGAACGGACTGCTAGGCATTTTGT
Source organism: Helicobacteraceae bacterium (assembly GCA_031260125.1). Classification (GTDB taxonomy): domain Bacteria; phylum Campylobacterota; class Campylobacteria; order Campylobacterales; family SZUA-545; genus JAIRKM01. The sequence goes on from JAIRKM010000025.1 coordinate 39,485, forward strand.
ACAATATGGGTATCGCGAACAACGGTATATTCCCGCTTTTGATCTTTATGGGCGTGGGCGCGATGACCGATTTTGGACCGCTGCTCGCCAACCCGAAAACCGCTTTGCTTGGCGGAGCGGCGCAGTTTGGCATATTCGGCACGCTTGTGTTAGCCATTGTGGTTGGTCAATATACCGATCTTAACTTCACGCTTAGAGACGCGGCGGCGATTAGCATTATCGGCGGCGCGGACGGACCGACTTCGATCTACGTCGCCTCGCGCCTCGCGCCGGAACTGCTTGGGGCGATCGCAGTGGCGGCGTATTCGTATATGGCGCTGGTGCCGCTCATTCAGCCGCCGATTATGCGCGCTTTGACGACCCAAAAAGAGCGCGAGATCAAGATGTCGCAGTTACGCGAGGTAAGCAAGCTGGAAAAAATCTTGTTTCCCATATCGCTAGTCATTTTATGCGCGCTGTTCTTGCCATCCGCCGCGCCCTTGGTAGGTTCGCTTTGCTTTGGCAATTTAGCCCGCGAATGCGGCGTGGTCGAGCGTATTAACGATACCTTGCAAAACTCGCTAGTCAATATCGTTACGATCTTTTTAGGGCTTGCGGTAGGTTCTAAACTTGCCGCGGATAAGTTTTTGATTCCCGAAACGCTGGCGATCGTGATTTTGGGCTTGCTTGCCTTTTCGTTTGGCACCGCCGCCGGAGTGGTTATGGCAAAAATTATGAACAGGCTAAGCAAGGATCCGATCAATCCGCTGATTGGAAGCGCGGGCGTTTCTGCCGTGCCGATGGCGGCTAGAGTTTCGCAAAAAGAGGCGCAAAAGGCTAATCCGCACAACTTTTTGCTTATGCACGCGATGGGACCCAACGTCTCCGGCGTGATCGGCTCCGCCGTCGCCGCCGGCGTGCTGCTATCGCTGTTTTAGGCGTTGCGAGTTTTCTCGGTTTGACGCGCCTATACCCTCTTGCTCTATCGCAAGGGGGATTGGCGGATAAACCGATAATTAAACGGATAAGCCGAATCGTTTGAGTTGTATTTCCTCCGTTGCCGCTCCTTTTGCCGCGCCTTGCGTTGACTGACGACATGGACAACTTTGAGATCGTTATTTGGCTGGTACCAAGGCTCTGTAGAAGAAATGCCAAGTCAAAAAGCGCAACGATTTGGCTATAATCTTGCGCCTTCTCTAACGCAAACCAATGGAGCGAAATAGTGAAAGCATTATTGATCGGTCATATTTTAATACCTATTGCGATCATTCTTGTCTTATATGTATATATGGGACAGGTTAGACGCTCTCATTGTTTTTCGGACGGGCAATGTTTCACGGCATGGGGCGAATATATAATAAAAGACAGATATTATTTGCCGTGGGCGCCAAATGAATACGCCACGCTTTCGGCGTCAATGTGTGAATTTGTCGGCGGAGGATGTACGCCGGTTTTGGTTTGTCATACAAGCGGACATATATGCGCCTTCCAATTGGAATACGACAGCGTTCAACAGCAAGAGCCGCATACCTTTTGTCCGTTAAACGAGAAATCTGTCAACACGGAATGCTATGTAGTTTCCAAAAGCGGTTTTGCCCGCAACATAGAAGGTGGAGAAAATCTTTATAATGATAGGATTTTTCAGGGTTTTGGGCCTATATTATTATATGTTTTTGGCATCATTTTATCTTTATGGGCGCTGATAGCGTTTGTTATTCTTGTCGCATACTCATTATTTCGGCGCATAAAAAGAATAACTCCATGAAGCGTTTTTTACGCTCCACAACGATCTGCCTGTTTTCTCCGCTTCTTCTCTTCTCTTTGTCTTCAAACGAACTATACGCCTACATTCTAGGAAGCGCAAGCGAAGATTAC
>JAIRKM010000080.1 GCA_031260125.1 Helicobacteraceae bacterium
CAAATAAAGCGGTGATGTTTTTGTCGTTTAACGAGCTAACATCGGTAAAGGCGTTGCGATAGGTTGTATCGCCTAAACCAAGCTGACCATGGTCGTTCCGCCCCGTAGCATAAACTTTGCCGTTATTGGACAAGGCAAGAGAGTGAAAGCCGCCCGCGATAATAGTTTTGAACTTAACTTCGCTTCCGTTGTTGTTATTATTGTCGCCGCCGCCTCCGCCGCAGCCAACGATCAGCAACGAAACAAACAAAACAGAGGAAACCAAGCTAATTAGCGATCTAGTTAAAAACGGGGGGGGGGGGGGTGAACTTCTCTTGAGCGGAACTAAAGTCCTTTGATACAAGATTCCCGCGCGCTCAGGCGTTAGAGTGAGCAAACGACATTGACGATCCTTTTGATGGCGTTTAAGTAGCGATCATAGCATAGCTTTAACCGCTATTTCACCCGCTTTTACAGAAACGTTAAGCATAACGCGGCTGAGTACGCGTTTGCGCCGATCCTCTAGTTGATGACGTGCGTGGGTGAAGGCGATCCTCTCTCAATCGAATCGATCACCTCGTCGATCGCCTCTTCGCTGTCGATATGCCCAAACCACCAGTTTTCGGGATATACCACAACGGCAGGACCTCGATCGCACACTTTAAGACAGCCCGTGCTGGAAATGGCAACGTCCCCAAGCCCGCGGTTTGAAAGCTCCTCCTCCAAATACTGCATCAGCGCCCCAGAGCCGCTTTTGGCGCAAACGCCCTGCGGAGTTCCGTTCGCGCGAAACGATCCGCACACAAAGATATGGTGGTTTGGTTTTGTCATCTGTTCTCCTTTGTGAATTACGCCTTCAGCCGCAGCCGCCGCCGGTACCGCCGCAGGATACCCCCGCGCCGCACCTGCCCGCCCGCGCCGTCAGAATCTTCGGGATCGCCCGTCCTTCCAGAATAGCCCCCGCCGTTTCACTGATCAGCCCTTCGGCGGCGACAACTCTCACGCCTTTTGATTCTAGAATCCTCTTTGGCGTCTGCCCGCAGTTGCTTACGAGGATCGCCGCGCAATCTCCAAGCGTCTTTGCAAGTTGCTCCCAGCGCGCATCGCCAAGTCCGGGCGGCGGGGTGGATCGGCGGTCTTTCAGCGCGATCCCTTCTTCTTCCAACCCAAATATCCATACGCCGGTCGCCTCTCCAAGATGCCTGTTTACCAGCAGTCCCTCCATCGACGCTGCCGCGACAAAAGGGCGGGATGGCGTTGCCCGTATGATCGCCGCCTCTGCGAGTAGCTTTTGTGCCAGCGCGGCATCGCTGCTCAAAAGTCCCGCGGCGTCAGCGCGGCAGCGCGCGCAGTGGGACATCTGGGCAATATGCCTGCCGGCAATTTTGCGCAGATCGTTTATGCTTTCCCTGCTCGGCGGCGCGATGTTTTCAAACGGGGTCTCTTCGACATGCATCATAGGAATGCAATTTTGCACATCGGCGCCCAGCGCCGCCGCGTAAGAGGCGATTGCCTCCACGTGAAAGTCGTTTATGCGCGGTATCACTACCGTGTTGATCTTCACCGTAATTCCGCGTGATTTAAGCGCCGCTATCGCCTCTGTCTGCCGCGCAAGAAGCAGCTTCGCCCCCTCTTCGCCGCGATAAACGCGCGCGCCAAAGCGCACCCACGAGTAGATTTTTGCGCCTATTTTGGGATCAACGGCGTTGAGCGTGATCGTAACGTGAGAGATGTTTAGCCGCGCAACGCGATCGGCATACTCCAGAACTCCCAGCCCGTTTGTCGCCAAGCAGAGAATTTTATCGGGCTCTTTTTCGCCGATCAGCTCCATCGTTTTAAGCGTCTCTTCGGGATCGGCGAACGGATCGCCCGGTCCCGCTATGCCTACGACCGCGATATTGGGGATTTTTGCCAGCGCCGTTTCCAAATAGACGGCGGCTTCCAACGGCGTCAAAACCACGCTTGTTACACCCGGGCGGCTCTCGTTTACGCAATCGTACTTGCGGTTGCAAAAGTTGCACTGAATGTTGCATTTGCGCGCTACGGGAAGGTGAATGCGCCCCGTGCGGTGGCGGGCTTCGCTGTTAAAGCAGGGGTGATTGGCAAGATCCATCGCGCTCTCCTCTCATATATAGGTGTACCCTGCCGCCGCTTGATCCTGCTTCGCCTCCATAAGGGCGTTGCACACCAGATCAAACAGGTTCAGCGTGCCTCTGTAGCCCAAGTGCAAAATACGCTGCGCGCCGATTCGATCGTGAATGGGAAAACCGCAGCGTACAAGCGGCACACCAAGCTCTCTAGCGATGTACAGACCTTTGCTATGCCCTATGATGAAATCGCACTCGCGTCTTTTTGCCTTTGCGAGGATCGAGACAAAATCGGTATCGTCGATCACCTCCGTCTCCTCACGGCAGTTTTTCAGCGCCGCCCTCACGCGCTCCCTGAAGCGGGCGCTTTGCGCCCCAGTAGCGGCGATGACGGGAATCACCCCTATTTCATCGAGAAAAGAGGCGATCGCGGCGACAAAATCCTCCTCGCCATACACGATCGCGCGTTTGCCGCCGACATATTTATGCCCGTCTATATAGGCGTCAATCAGCCTTCCGCGCTCTTTGACGAAGCGATCGGCGCTTTGTTTCGCGCTCACTCTGCTCAGAGCCTCAAAAAAGCGATCGCAGTTTTCTATGCCGATGGGCAGATCGAGATATTCGCACTCAACGCCGAAACGATCGCGCAGGAAAGCCCCCGCGTCTCGCTCCGATGGCAAAGAGGAACCAAGGCAGATCGTTGCGCGCGCGCCGCCCATCTTTTCAATATCTGAGATTGCCGTCCCGCCGCTGGGGAGTTTCTGGTAGGTCTCCCACGACGCGCCGTCCAAACTCTCCGAATAGTCGGGTAGCAGCGTATAGGGGGCGCTAAACGAGTCTAGAATATCGCGCAGGTGCCGCAGGTCTTCTGCGGAGACAAAATTTGAGACGACGTTGATTCGTCCCTCGTTAGCGCTTTTTTTCGCCAAAACGCTTACGGCGGCATATACGGCTTCATGAAAGCCGTCCATATGCGTCCCTTTGTAGGAGGGCGTGGAGGCGAAAAACACGACTGGATTACAACCTCCGTTGTTGCGCAAGCCGCTTGCCCGCTCGCTCTCGTACTGCTTGATGTACATAGGAAGGTTTTCGCCGATCGTCTCCGAAAGGCAGGTGGAGGCGACGCCGATCGCCGCCGGTCTATAGAAGCGCGAAATGTTGTCCAACGCGGTAAAGAGGTTCTCCTTTCCGCCGAAGATCGTCGTTTGCTCCGTAAAGTTTGAAGAGGCGATGTCGATCGGCTCCCTAAAGTGGCTGATCCCGTAACGGCGGATATATGTGGAACAGCCCTGCGATCCGTGCAGAAGCGGAATGCACCCCTCGATCCCGCGCATAGCTATGCAGGCGCCCAGCGGCGAGCAGAGTTTGCAGGCGTTGCGCGTGGAGGCGTAGTGCGGCTCTACGGTAGTAACGGCGCTCATCGCCTTGCCTCCTGCGCCTTGATCCGCGCCGGCGAGTACTTCCAAACGGGGCTGGTAACGGAGGAATGCACCTCTTTTGCGAAGTTGAGCATACCAACAAAGCCCGCTAACGCCTCTTTGCGTTCGTGGTTGTGATCGCAAAAGCCAATTCCCATCTTGTAGGCGATCGGACGCTCTTTAACGCCGCCGATAAGCAGATCCGCCCCTTTTTCCAGAACAAAACCCGCAAGCTCCAGCGGATTGGTGTCGTCCAGTATGATCGTCCCTTCGTCGGTGATCTCTTTGAGATATTCGTAATCATCGGCAGAACCCGTCTGACTTCCCACCACTACAGTTTGCATACCCAGATGGCGCAGCGCCTTTACCATAGAAAAAGCCTTAAAGCTACCGCCCACGTAGATACCCGCCTTCTTTCCCTTCAAATCTTTCCGGTAGCGCTCAAGCGTCGGCAGGATCGCCAGCAGTTCGCTCCGCACTAGATCTTCCGTGTTTTTGCGCATAGCCTCATCTTTGAAAAACTCCGCCACATCGTAGAGCGCTTTGCTCATATCCTCGATCCCAAAATAGGAAACGCGGATAAAAGGGATGCCGTATTTTTCTTTCATCATCTTCGCTAGATGGGTCATTGAGCCGGAACACTGCACAACGTTGAGCTTTGCGCGGTGAGCTTTGCCTATCTCCGCTACGCGCCCGTCGCCCGTGATACAGGAGACCACCTCTACGCCCATTCGCCTGTAGTAATCCTTGACGATCCACGTCTCACCCGCCAGATTGAATTCGCCCAGAATGTTGATGGCGCAGTCGGAAACGGGTGTAACGTTGTCCTTGCCCGTGAGCAGAAAAGCCGCTTCGCACGCCGCCTTGTAGCCGTCTTTCTTCGTCCCCTTGAACCCTTCGGAATGAACGGGAATCACCGGTATGCCGCGCTCATTCTCCACCCGCCTGCAAACCGCCTCTACGTCGTCGCCGATGAGACCAACGATGCAAGTGCCGTAAACAAACGCCGCGTTAGGCTTGTACTCCGCGATCAATTCGTTTAAGGCGGCGTAGAGTTTTTTCTCCCCGCCGTAGATCACCTCCTTTTCGCGCAGATCGGTAGAGAAGCTGAGGCGGTGAAGCTCCGGACCGCTAGAGAGGCTGCCGCGCAATTCCCACGTGTAGGCGGCGCACCCGATCGGCCCATGTATCAGATGAACGGCATCCGCGATCGGGTACAGCACCACGCGCGAACCGCAGAAAACGCATGCCCGCTGGCTGACGGAACCGGCGGCGCTTGCCTTTTCGCACTGCAAAGCGAAGGTATCTCTCCCCTTTTCGAGAACCTGCCGCTTGCGCGCCTCTAGTACCTCTACCATTTCACGCCCCTACATCACCAGTTCAAACTTCTCTTCGGGAGCGTCGCGATCCTGACGATCCATAAAGATATCCAGCATTTTCACAAGCAGGTTCAGCCCGCCGCGATAGCCCGTGATGGGAATGTAGGAGTGCCCGACGCGATCGTATATGGGAAAGCATATACGAATCAGCGGAATGTCCATATCCCGCGCAATATATTTGCAGTAGGTGTTGCCCATAATGAGATCGGGTTTGTCGTTTTGCATCAACTGGTGGAAGTAGAACAGATCGCTCTGCGCTCCCGCTTTTACTACAACGCCATCGCCCGCGATCTCCTTGATGCGGTCGGTAAATTTAGACCCCGCCGGCGTACCGGTCAGTACGTGCAGGACGTGAAGCCCCGCGTCCTTGCAGAACTGCGTAAGCCCGATCAAGATATCGGGATCGCCTACCATTGATACTTTTTTGCCGTAAAGGTATTGATTCTTATCGCACAGAATATCCACAAGCTGCCCGCGCTCCGTCATAATACTCTGCGGCACGGTAACACCCGCGATCGTCCGTAGCGTGTCAATAAAGGCATCGGTGGCGGTTATGCCAATGGGCAGATCGATCGCGCTTGAGCGAACTTTGCACTTGGAATCCAGAAGACGAACGGCGTTAAGCGTTCCGACTCTTCCCAGACCAATAGCGTAGCTCGAATCGCCCGATTCGGCGATCTGCTCCCTTGTCGCCCCGCCATTTGGATACATGTGAAATTTGCCGTCCATTGGGGCGTTTACCACGCCGCTCGTATCCGGATACATGATGTACGAAACGCCCATTTCGGCGGCGATACGCTTGATCTCCGTCATGTCGCTGGGTTCTATAAAAGAGGGTAGCAGCGTTATTTTTCCGTTCTTTCTTCCCGTGTTTTCGGCAAAGTTCTGCACGATCGCGGTGAGCATATTCGCGTAGCCAGTTACGTGCGATCCCTTGAAGCTGGGCGTACTGGCATACATCACCGTTTTGCCCTTTGGAATTTTGTTGTCCGCTACCGCCTTGTTGATGATCTGCGTCAAATCGTCTCCGATTACCTCCGAAAGACAGGTGGTATTGACGGCGATGATGTCGGGATCGTAGAGGGCGAATATGTTGTTGATCGACTCAAGCAGATTCGCCTGTCCGCCAAACACCGACGCCCCTTCCGTAAAAGAGCTGGTGCTACCCATAATCGGCTCGGCGTAGTGGCGTGTCAGCGCGCTGCGATGGTAAGAGCAGCACCCCTGCGATCCGTGGCTGTGCGGAAGGCAGCGATTCATGCCCAAAGCCGCGTACATTGCCCCTACCGGCTGGCAGGTCTTCGCTGGATTGATCGTGAGCGCGCAGCGTTCCACGACCTCTTTTGGCGTATGGCGTAATAACATCTATTTTCCTTTTATGCGTTAAACCCGTAAGTCGCCGAAAGCTCCGGATTTTTTTCCCATGGAGCCTTCGTAAACCTAAAGGCGCTACTGTTGAGCAGGCGGTCGATCTCCTTATAGAAGTTGATCGCTCCCCTAAAGCCGGCAAAAGGTCCCATATAGTCGTAGCTGTGAAGCTGCTTCATAGGGATTCCATGCTTTTGCACCACGTATTTCTCCTTGATACCCGCGCACACCAAGTCGGGATGATATATGTCGATCAGCTCCTCCAATTCGTAATGGTTGCAGTCGTCGATCACCAAAGAGTTGCGCGGCATCTCTTTCATCATTCCGCCATAGTCGCTGAACAAAAAGCCGTCCGCCTCCCGCTTCATCTTTTCCTCCTCACTGATCCTTGGGCGGTAGCGCAGAGGGTCTTTCTCCACCGTAAGCTCCTCAATGTTCCTCGAATCGGCATCGATCACGATGGAAGGCAACACTTCGCGCCCTTCGTAGTCGTCGCGGTGGGCAAACTCGTAGCCCGCGCTGATCGTCCTTACGCCAATCTCGGCAAACAACTCTTGATAGTGGTGCGCGCGCGAACCGCCGACAAACAAGGCGGCAGTCTTTCCCTCGCAACGGGATTTCACCTCTAGCCGTACCTTTTCAACCTCTTGCATCTCGCGGGCGATCACCTCTTCGGTTTTTTTGCTCAGATCGTCATTCTGAAAATACCCCGCCATCTTGCGTAGCGATTTCGCCGAAGCTCCAGCGCCCACAAAGTTCACCTTAAACCACGGAATGCCGTATTTCTTCTCCATCATCTCCGCGAGGTAGTTGATCGATCGGTGGCACATTACGACGTTCAAGTCCGCCGTATGCGCGCTTGCAAACTCGTCGTAGGTGGAATTGCCGCTGAAGGTGGAGTGCAGGGTAAATCCGCAGTCCTTCACGAATCGCTCGATCTCAAAAGCGTCTCCGCCGATGTTGTACTCTCCAAGAATGTTAAGCCTGAACTCTCCCTCTTTGGCTTGATCGATCAGCCCCACCACGTCGGTGAAGACCTTGTTGTTCGCCACGTGGTGTCCCGCGCTCTGGCTGACTCCCTTGTAGCCTTCGCAGGAGAAGCCGAAGATGTTTATATCCGGATACTTCTCCTCCGCCTGACGCGCCACGGCGTGAACGTCATCGCCGATAAGCCCTACCGGACAGGTGGCGAATATCCCGATCGCCTTTGGGTGAAACATCGCCACCGCCTCATCGATCGCCGCCATAAGTTTTTTTTCGCCGCCAAAGATGATCTCGTCCTCCTGAAGATCGGTGGACATCGCGTAATTGATGTAGTTTACGTCGCTTAGCGTGTACGGCTTTGTCTGATTTCGTCTTGTCAGCCAACTGTAAAATCCACAGCCGATCGGCCCGTGCGTGATCTGAAGAATGTCGCGTGTGGGCCCTAGTACCACTCCCTTGCATCCCGCGTAAGCGCAGCCGCGCATTGAGATGATGCCCGGCACCGTCCGCACGTTAGCCTGAATTTCCGCCGCCGCTTCGTTCTCCACCTTATTGATAACGATCTGTTTAGCCCGCTTTTTGGCGGTCTTTGGAGGATACGCCTCCAAAACACGCGCCTTGAACTCTTCCGCTAACGGCAACTCTTCTATTGATGACATCTAACGCTCCTTTCGCCGTTTATGGCGTCTTATTGATCCAGTATCTCCTCTCCGGATAGAGAGGTTCTTACCTGCCACGCCTCCGCAATGGGCAGCACAAATATCTTCCCGTCTCCGCTTCTGCCGGTCTTATTGACGCTGATGATCGCGTCAACGACCGTTTTGACCAGCTTGTTCGGAACGACAACTCTAAGTATCCGCTTGGGTACCAGCCTGCCGGCATTGCCAAGCTCGTTCATCATCTCTTCGTACCGCTTCTCCGCGCCGTTGAGAACGGGCAGATTTACCAGCCCCTTGCCGCGCCCTAGGCACTCGTTGGCGTTTAGGGAGCTGATACCCGCTTTCAAGAGGGCGTTTTTGGTTTTATTCATCATATTCATTCTGACGATCGCCATCACCTCTTTCACGGCTTAGCCTCCGGTTGCGCGTCGTCCGCCTCTTTAATACCCGAACTCACGGTGTAAACCTCCTCGACGGGAGAGACAAATATCTTTCCGTCCCCAAAGGAGCCTTTACCGGTACGGGCGACTTCGATTATCTTTTTTATGACAAACTCCTTGTCCTTGTTCGGCACAACCAAAATCAGCATCTCTTTGGCGATCTCGTCGTATGTAATGTCGCCGATCTTTATGCCGCGTTGTTTGCCGCGTCCGGCGACGTTCATTCTCGTTACCGACGGAAAGCCCTCCGCCATCAGCGCCGCCATAACCGCGTCTGCCTTTTCCGGTCGCACTATTGCCCTGATCATCAACATCGTATCCCCCTTAATCGGCAATGCCGAATTCCATAAGGAGCTTTTCCAGCTCCGCGATATCCAGCGGTTTAGGGATAATAAACATCTCGTTTTTCTCGATCGCCGCCGCTAACTTGCGGTATTCGTCCGCTTGAGTAACCGTTGGATCGTAGTCGATCACCGTCTTTTTGTTGATCTCCGCCCGCTGAACCATATTGTCGCGTGGGACAAAGTGGATCATCTGCGTTCCAAGTTTCTCCGCGAGAGCGCCGATCAGCTCGTCCTCTCTATCCACTTTGCGGCTGTTGCATATAAGACCGCCGAGCCGCACCGCCCCCGCTTCGGCGAACTTCATAATCCCCTTACAGATGTTGTTTGCGGCGTACATGGCCATCATTTCGCCGGAACAGACGATATATATCTCCTCCGCCTTTCCGTCTCTGATCGGCATGGCAAATCCGCCGCATACGACATCGCCCAGCACGTCATAGAAGGTGTAGTCGAGCTTATACTGCTCGTCAAACGCGCCAAGCTGTTCTAAGAGGTTGATCGAGGTGATAATTCCGCGCCCCGCACAGCCAACGCCCGGCTCCGGCCCGCCTGATTCAACACAGCGCGTTCCCTTGAAGCCCACCTTTACCACATCGTCGATTTCAAGGTCTTCGCCTTCGGTGCGCAGGGTGTCAAGCACGGTCTTTTGCGCGAGTCCATTGAGCAGCAGCCTCGTTGAATCCGCCTTTGGATCGCAGCCTACAACCATCATGTTTTTGCCCATCTCCGCCAAAGCGGCGACTGTGTTTTGGGTGGTCGTTGACTTTCCGATCCCGCCTTTTCCGTATATAGCGATCTTTCGCATAAACTCCTCCTATAAACGTTCCAAAAGGATCGGACATTTCGTCAGACCTTTTATTAGACACATATTGTGCCTGATTTTATTAAGGCTAGTTGCATAAATTTTAGGCAAATAAGAAACGCGGCGTTGAGCTTAGCGCGTTTCGCCCCACGCCATTCCCGCTCAAAGCGGCGGGGCAGGGCAGATTGCGCGTGTCGGCGCGAAGCGCTAAAAGAGCGCCAATCGCAAAACGGAGGGTAGATTGCTACGTAGCGGCAAACGTTGTTGTTCTTACGGTCTCTTTAGATAGTAAAGTTTCACATATTTCATCATCACATAAAACGCGTGGTTCATCGAGGCGATCCAGCCAAGCCTCCCGTCGCGGAATCCGCCGCGCAGTAGATAAACCTTCCAGAATGCAAAAAACGGCTTGATCACTATATCCATGAAAAAGCGGCACCTTTTGCCCCGATCGACGTATCTCTCCGCGGCAAGCGTCGTGTAGCTGTTAAACTTCTCCAGATAGCGATCCCAGCTATCGTAGGTGTAGTGAACTATGCAGCCGTCAAGCCGTTTCTTTTTCAGATCGCACAGAGGTTCCTCGTGGACTCTATTGACCCAGCGGACGCTCTCTCTCAAAAACAGCCGCGCCACGGGAGAGGATCGTAAAACGCCGCGGCAGCGCTGCCCAAACGCCACGGTTTGCCGCCTGATCTCGTATTGCGCCGGACGGTCGTCTTGCGTGCGTATGCTTTCGATCAGTTCGTCGTTCATTCTTTCGTCCGCGTCCATATACAGCACCCACTTTGCCGTTGTCTGCGTCAGCGCGAAATTCCGCTGCGCCGAAAAATCGCCTCCAAGCGGGCGCGCGACCACCTTTGCGCCCATCTCTTCCGCCAGTTCGACCGTGCGATCCGTGCTGCCGCTGTCGATCACGACGATCTCCTTCGCGCACCGCCTTGCGTTCTCCACCGCCTGAGCGATATTTTTCTCCTCGTTCATCGTCAGTATGACAACGGCTATATTTTCCATAACCCGCTATTCCAAATTTTTCAGATCGATCGTCGTTGAGAGCGTCTGCGGCTCCCCTTCGCTCACCACCATATTCCGTCCGTTCTTTTTTGCCATGTAGAGTCTCGCGTTCGCCTCGCGCAGCAGCCCCGTTACGCTTTTTGCCTCGCTGCGGAAGGCGACGCCGCAGGAGATCGTCATTGAGATCATGTTCTGCTGATACGAAAAGCGGCTCTCCTCTACCTCCCGCCGCGCTTTGAGAGCCGTTTCTACGCCGCCTTCGCTCACAAGCGCCACAAACTCTCCGCTGCCGTAACGCCCCACCGGCGTGCCGGCGGGCAGCAGCGTTTTTAGCAGTTCGCTCAGCGCTTGTAAAATTTTATCGCCGCCGTCGCGTCCGTACTCGTCGTTGATCCGCTTAAAGTGATCGATGTCAAATATCAGCATGGCGTAATCTTTGCGTCTCTTTTCAAACTCCTCTTCGTACCGCTCGATCGCGGCGTCAACTCCCTTTCTCGCGCCGATGTCGTTGAGGTAATCCTCCGTACTCTCGTCGGATAAGCGGTCGATCTCCTCCTGCTTCGCGCTTATCTCGGCTTTCAGCGCGTTTATCTCCCGCCGGTTCGCCTCCAATTCAGAAAGGAGTTCGCCTGCCTCTCCCCGCAGGTTTTCCGCGATCGCGCCGAGCGCGTTTTTCATTTCGCCAAACAGCTCCACATGGACAAAATCCTCTCCTAGAGCCTCCAGTCGGCGGGTGAATTCGCTCAACTCGTTAGATCGTTTTAACAGACCGCTGTTTGTCCGCGAGAGCAGATCGTAAAGACGAAGAACGCTTTTTTTCAGCTCGCCCGCCTCGTTTTTGATACGGGCGCGATCGAATTTTATGCGTTCGCCAATCAGCGCGATTATACGGCTCTGGTAGGCTTTGTCCAGCGCCAGCGCGGGGTTTTTCTCCAACGCGCTTAGGGTGGCGTTGAGTTTGAAGGTCTTAAACTCTGTAAAGCTGGGCGCGAGCGCCTTTGTCAAAAGAACGGTAAGCTCCCGCACGATCGCTTCCGCGTCGCGCTTTGACACCCCCGCTGCCCCGCGCTGGATCGCCCCGATCAAAAAGGCGAGCAGTTCGTCGTACTGCGTGATCGAGCGCGAAAGAGCCTGCGATTTCAACGGCTCCGGTAGCCTGTTTATGTGTGCTTCTGCCGGACGGCACTCCTCCAGATCGAGCCCCGCTTTTTTGGCGATTTGGCAGAAGGTTTTCGCATACACATTTGGGGTGGCGGTAACGCGATCCCGCTGTATCTGTTTTAGGGTTTCAATGATTATCTCTTTGCCAAGCATTGGCTCATTTTACCCGATTTCACCGTTGCCGTCGATCTCCTTAGGCGCGGACGAATGATAAAATAGGCGGATGAAAAATGTCGCGGTCATACCCGCTAGAGGCGGTAGCAAACGAATCGAGCGCAAAAATATCCGCCCTTTCTGCGGTCAGCCGATCATCGCCTATTCGATTAGGCAGGCGCTCTCCTCACGGCTCTTTGACGAAGTCGTCGTCTCTACGGACGACGCGGAGATCGCCGCCGTTTCGCGGGAATTGGGCGCATCTGTTCCGTTTATCCGCCCACAGGAGCTAAGCGGCGATTTTGTCGGCGTGATCGAGGTCGTCTCCCACGCGATAGAGCAGATCGGCGGCGCGGAATATGCCTGCCTTATCTACGCTACCGCGCCTTTTCTGCGTTCTGCCGATCTGATCGAGGCGTCGGAAATGATAGGCGCAAACGATTACGTCCTCTCCGTTGCCGAATACGAAGCGCCCATATTCCGCGCCGTCCGCCTTGATGAAAACGGCCGCGTGTCGTCCATCTGGAAGGAGTACGAAAACCGCCGATCGCAAGACCTGCCTCGCGCCTTTTTCGATGCCGCCCACTTCTGCTTTGGCAGAGCGGAAGCCTTTTTGACGAAGCGGTCGATCCTCAACGGCAAGACGGCGGGCTATATCGTCGATCGGACGCGGGCGCAGGATATTGACACGCCCAATGATTGGCGGCGGGCGGAAGCGATGTTTAGGACGATGCAAAATGAAAATCGGCTTTGACGCGAAACGCGCCGTTGAAAACAGCACGGGGCTTGGCAACTACAGCCGCTGTGTGATTGAGGCGATCTCGCGCCGCTTCGCGCAAAGCCGCTGCCTGCTGTTTGCTCCCAGAAAAAAGGAGAACCGGCAGATGCTGGAGATTGCCGCAAGAGAGAACGTTTCGCTCATCTATCCGCGCCGTTTTTTCTATCGGCTGTTTCCGTCGCTCTGGCGGCTTTTTGGGATAAAGGGCGATCTTGACGGCGTGGAGATATATCACGGGCTTAGCAACGAACTGCCGATCGGAATTGAAAAGATCGGCGTGAAAACGGTTGTAACGATCCACGATCTGATATTTTTGCGCTGTCCGCAGTATTACAGATTTTTTGATCGTCTAATCTATCGCGCCAAATTCAAGCGCGCCTGCGAAAAGGCGGACGCGATCGTGGCGATCAGCGAGCGCACAAAAAGTGAGATCGTTTCGTTTTTTCATATAAAACCCGAACGCATCGAAGTGGTGTACCAGTCGTGCGACTGGCGTTTCTCCGAGGCGGTTTGCGCTGAAGAAAAGGAGAAAACCGCGCAAAAATACAAACTTCCCGATCGGTTTATGCTCTTTGTGGGAACGATCGAACCGCGCAAAAATCTGCTTCTCGCGGCAAAGGCGCTTCTAAGGCTCCCATGCGAAATACACCTTGTGGCGGTGGGGCGCAAAACCGCCTATCAAACGCAAGTCGAGCGCTTCGCGGAGGAAAACGCCATAGCCGATCGGGTTCATATCAAAAACGACGTTTTGTTTGACGATCTGCGGGCAATATACCAGCTTGCGGCGGTTTTTGTCTATCCGAGCTTTATCGAGGGTTTTGGACTGCCGATTGTGGAGGCGCTTTTAAGCCGCGTGCCTGTGATAGCGGCAAAGGGTCTTGAAGAGGCGGGAGGCGAGGGCGCCGTCTACATAGACCCGCATAGCGACGAGGAGCTTGCGAGCGCCGCCGCGGAATTTTTGAGCGTCCCCGAGAGCGCCGATCGCGCGATCGAGGCGGGATTGCGCCACACACAGCTCTTTGACGGCGAAGCCGCCGCCGAAAAAATGATGGACTTATACGTCAAAGTACTGCAAACCCCGCGAGGCGAGGCGCAGTGATGCGCCAATCGTCCGCTTTTGTCGTTTTTGCGTCAAAGCGCCGCGGCAATGCCCAAGCAAAGCCTTCCGCAAATTCCCGTAGGCGCGCTTATTTAAGTTTCAGCCTAGCTGATTAAATTTTGTAAGATAACTCAACCCCCGTCTGATATACTTCCCATCCAATCCACAGATAGAGGTTTCAATGAAGAAGTTTGCCGCCATCGCTATTGTCGCAATCGTGGCTATTGCCGCCGCCGCCCCGCTCTCTATGGGGCTTTTTATGAAAAGCGGACTTAGCGCTCTTATAGAGAAAATAAATGCCAAAGTTGCCAAAATCAGCGGCGGCAGCGCGCCGTTTGAGCTAAGGCTGGACAGCTACGAAGGCGGAGCGCTTGGCGCTAAAAGCGTCGTTTCGCTTGACCTTGGCGGCTTAGACCCAAGCGGCGAGTCTGGCGTGTTGGTAATCGAATCGGAGTTTTCGTACGGCTGGTATTTTTCCGACTCTTTTCCGTTTGTCTCTTTGGTCAAAGGTCGCGACACGCTCCGCATAAGCGATGCCATAGTTGCCTCCGGAGGTGAAGAGTTGGCGCGGATTTTCGGCAATGGCATCTTGGCAGAAAGCCAAACGCGCCTGATCCCGTTTATCTATCTTAGCGGGCGCTATGCTTTCACAGGGATAGATTTTCGGGAAGAAATGTTCCAGTTTACTTTTAAGCCGTCTACAATTCAGCTTAACACAAACTTCACCAAAGACTTCTATCTGGCATCTCACTCCCCGCTTATAACTATAGGAGATAAAGACGGCAAATTTCATCTGGAGGAGATGTTTTTTGAAGCCGATGGCGATATGTTCAATATAGTCGGGAACGCTGAACTTGAGCTTGCGATCAAAAAGATCGAAATCGGCTCGTTCTTTAGTATGGATCGCCTGCTCATAAAAGATTCTCGCAAAAGAGAAGGAAATGCCCTCAACGCTCTCTTGAAAATATCCGCCGATACGCTCACCATAGAGAGAGATTGCAAAAGCTGTTTGGAAGCTGAAAAACCCATAATTATTACCAAGCCGCTTATCTCTATTACCGCCAACAATATCGACGCAAAAACATTCGCCGATCTCAGCGATCGGCTGAAGAGCATTCAAGAGCAGTTGGCAAACGATCCGAGTAGCAAGACGCTTGTAACGATAAAAGCATTGAAGATGATTCCGGACATGGCCTCGATGTTTGACAAAGGAGCGGTTGTCGCCATCAAAGCTGAAGCGTTGATCGACAACGACGCGCTCGTGAGCTTTTTCATCGATTTACGAGGCGATTCAAGCGTGGCGATTCCTAAGTTTCGTGTGGACAAGGAGTACCTTGACGAGCTGGGAGCAAAGCTGATTAAGAAAGCGGTTATAAACTCTGAATTATCCATACATCAAAAGGCGCTGGATACGATGAAATTATCCGCGCAGCAATTGGAGACATTCCGCGAGTTAGGCTATATTGAGC
>JAIRKM010000016.1 GCA_031260125.1 Helicobacteraceae bacterium
CAGCTACTCCACAGGAAATATCAGCGGAACGCAATATATCGGCGGCATTGTGGGAGAGGCTGATTCTGGCTCCTCTATTACCAACAGTTACGCCACAGGAGATGTCAGCGGATCAGAAAAAGTCGGCGGCATTGCGGGATATACTTACGGCCTTACCATTGAAAACAACGCCGCTATTAACCCGTCGGTATCCGCAAGCAGTAGTGATGTCAATAAAATAGTCGGCTACATTTACGGCTCCCCAACCATCAGCAACAATTTCGCGTTAGAGACAATGTCAATAACGCCTAACGGAAGCGGCAACGCCGGAACCACTAAAACCATAGTTGAGCTTAAAACGCAATCGACCTACGAAAGCGTCATAAGCGGCGACGGTTTAGGCGGCTTGGGCTGGAAATTTGGAAACGACGCTTTGAACCCTTGGAGGATTGACGCAAACAAAAACGACGGTCTGCCATATCTCTACTGGGAGAATCGGTAGTTTAGTTACTCGCGGGAGCAGATTGCCCCGCGAGTGAAGCGGCATAGCGCCACTTCACTTGTCCATTATTGTCTGACCGCTACAGTTGGGAAAACAGAAACGGTAGCCGCGCCTTCTGACGGTTTCTATGGTGTTGATACCCAGCGGTTTGTCCATCTTTTGGCGAATTTGATTGATTGCGACTTCAATCACGTTGGGCGTAACCAGCTCCGGCTCTTCCCATATAGCATCAAGCAACTGCTCTTTGCTGATGATCTGATCTCTGTGGCGCGCAAGATGTGTGAGTACCTCAAAGGGCTTGCCCTTTAGCTCGATCTCTCTTTGCAGATAGTATATCTTCTCCTCGTCGGGATCGATCAGCAGTTCGCCGACATCGATTATATTGGTGCCGCCGAAGCGCAGTCTCGCCTCCGCCCGCGCCATAAGCACGCGGTAAAGCGTTTCGTCAAACTCGGCGCCGATAAACGGCGAAGCGCAGTAGTCGTCCGCTCCTTTCGACAGCGTGTCGATCAGCGCTTCCTTGTGGTAGTCCGCGGTGTATACCACCAGCGAGGCGTTCTTGTGCCCGCTTTTAATGGCGACGGCAATCTCCGTAATGTGTCTTTTGATCAGATCGTAGTCCGCTATGAGCAGATCGACTCCGTCATTTTGAACTATTTCGCCCGCGCGGTTAATGTCGCTGACAAAGGTGCAGACGTAAGCGCGGCTGTTTAGTTTGGACGAGAACCTCTCTATGTGAGACTCTGTGTCGGTAAGTATCAACAGATGTTTTGACATAAGCTTCCTGTGAGTTTCTGGACTTGAAGCGTTATGTTATCATAACTTATGCCAAAATTAAGCCTAAAGCTGATCGGAAATTGTTCAGAACCTCATAATTTGAGTTTTTAAACGCTCATAACATACAATCGTTTCAGGATTTTCCTAAACCGCAATTAAGGGTATCGCTTGGAACACCAGTACTTTGGGGTTGCTTTTTTGCTCGTCTTGACATTTGGCGCGTTTAGCGCGACTGTGATCCTATCCGCGTGGTGCGGCAACACGCTTGCGCGAAGGGACGATCTCAAGCTCAAGCTGTCGATTTACGAATGCGGTCCCGAAACGTCGTTGCAACCAAACCGCCTAAGCCCTCAGTTCTACCTCTTCGCCCTCCTGTTCATACTGTTTGACGTTGAGATCATCTTTATGTTTCCGTGGGCTGTCGGGTTTAGGGAGCTTGTCGAGAGGGGCAGCGGGGCGCTTGCCTTTGGAGGAATGGTCGTCTTTTTGCTGATTCTCGCGGTGGGCTTTGTATATGAATGGAGAAAGGGAGCGCTGAATTGGCACACCATCAAATAAACTATCTGAAGGATTTTGGGTTTCCCGTCGCTCTGACGACGGTCGATCGGCTTGTCAATTGGGGGCGGAGCAACTCGCTGTGGTTTTTGACCTACGGCTTGGCATGCTGCGCGATTGAGATGATGGCTTCCGGCGGCGGGCGGTTTGACTTTGACCGCCTCGGCACGATCTTCCGTGCCTCTCCCCGTCAGGCGGAGGTTATGTGCATAGCCGGTACGGTGAGCAAAAAGCACGCTCCGCTTGTGCGCCGCCTGTACGATCAGATGGCGGAGCCAAAGTGGGTAATTTCGATGGGGAGCTGTGCCAACACGGGCGGAATGTTTAACACATACTCTACCGTGCAGGGCGTCGATCGGATCATTCCCGTCGATATCTACCTCCCCGGCTGTCCGCCGCGTCCCGACACGTTGATCTATGCTACGATGATGCTTCAACGCAAGATCAGAAGCGAGTCAAAAAACCGCAAAAAAAGCGCAAAAAGGTTTATCTGATGTTCAGACCCTATACCCCAAAAGATAACGTACAAAAACGCTCCTATCATACCGATCGCTTCTACGTGCCTAAGGAGATAGAAAAAACGCAGATCGAGGATACGATCGTAAGCGCCGATGTGGAGGCGCTCGGCGGACGGCTTTCGATCGTTGAAAGCTACTTTATGCGCAACGAAGCGGTGGTGATCGTCAAAGCCGCCGACAACAAGAGGGCGCTATCGTTCTTAAAGTCGATCGGCTATACGGAGCTTATGGAGATGAGCGCGATCGATCTTCTTGCCGTGCGGGGAGAGTTTGAGATATTTTACGAGCTTCTTAGTATCTCCAAAAATCGGCGCCTACGCCTCAAAACGGCGATCAAAGATGGAGAGTGTATAGAGAGCGTCGCCGATCTGTGGCGATCTGCCAATTGGTCAGAGCGCGAGTGCTACGATATGTTTGGGATCATCTTCAACAACCACCCGCACCTGAAGCGTATTTTGATGCCGGACGACTGGGTGGGCTTTCCGCTACGCAAAACCTACCCTTTGCAGGGCGACGAGTTTGCCCGTTGGTATGAGGTGGATAAGATTTACGGTCGGGAGAACAGGCACATTGTCGGCGAGGAGAACCGCGACGCCGGCAGGATCGATCGAGACGATACGAAAAATTACGGGCGGCTTGGGTACGAGGTGCCATCTGGTTTCCCGCCGAGCGACGAGCCTACGCCTATTGTCTATCTTGAGCGCCGCCGCCCCATTCTGCACAGCGACTTCGATCCGCGCAAGCAAAAAGTGCTGGATAAGAGAAAGTAACGGCTATGACACAGACGCCCAACAGACTTAGACCCTTTTATGACAACATATCCTTTGAGCGCGATAGCAACCGAATGATCTTAAACTTCGGTCCTCAGCACCCCAGCGCACACGGTCAGATGAATCTGATCTTGGAGCTAGAGGGCGAGATGGTGGTTAAATCCAGCCCAAACATAGGCTTTCTTCACCGCGGCGTGGAGAAGATGGCGGAGAATATGATCTACAACGAATTCCTGCCTACAACCGATCGCATGGATTACATCAACGCCACCAGCAACAACTACGGCTTCGCTTTGGCGGTGGAAACGCTGCTTGGGATCGCCGCGCCGCGCCGCGCTCAGGCGATCCGCCTTGTCCTTTTGGAGTTGAGCCGTATAGCAAGCCACCTCTTTTTTCTTTCCACCCACGCGCTTGATGTTGGGGCGATGAGCATGATGCTCTATCCATTTCGCGAAAGAGAGTTCGCGCTTGATCTATTTGAGGAGTATTGCGGCGCTCGAATGACGCATAACTCCATGAGAATAGGCGGCGTTCCGCTGGATTTCACGCCGGAGTGGATCAGGCAGTGCGAGGCGTTTTTGGATCATATGCCCAAACAGATTGAAATGTACGACGCGCTTTTGAAGGAGAACCGCATCTGGCGCATGCGGCTGGAAAATGTCGGAGTGATCTCTGCTGAGCTTGCGCAAAGCTGGGGATTAAGCGGCGTGATGCTGCGCGGAAGCGGCTTTGAATGGGACTTGCGCAAGGAGCAGCCCTATGAGCTTTACGGCGAGGTTGATTTTGACGTGCCGGTAACTGATACCTGCGATTGCTACGGCAGATACCGCCTCTACATAGAGGAAATATGGCAGTCGATCAAGCTCGTGCGGCAGGGGCTTAAAATCTACGCGGACACGCCGCCGGAACTGATGGCGGACGAACCGGAGTATATCAGCGCGTCCAAAGAGCAGTTGATGACGCAGAACTACTCATTGATGCAGCATTTCGTTCTGGTAACGCAGGGGATGCGCCCACCGAAAGGGGAGGTCTATGTCGCCACAGAATCGCCTAAGGGGGAACTGGGATTTTTTATCTCATCGCTGGGCGATCCGTATCCAAACAGGGTGAAGGTGAGAGGCTCAAGTTTCTTTCACTGCGGAATTTTGGAGGATATGCTCATCGGATCGCAGCTTGCGGATGTTGTGGCGATTGTGGGCAACACCAACGTCATCTTCGGCGAAATCGATCGGTAGGGAGAGCGCAATGAAACGTTACGATTTAAGAGAGCTGAAAAACGACTTCTTGGAGCGAATGATAGAACTGATAAACAGCGGCGTTGAGGCTGGCGAAAGCGCCGTTTTTATATTTGAGATCGGTGATTTTTTATCTGTCCAGCGGAGCGCGGAGGCGATCAAAGAGAGCGGTTTTGAGCTGCTTAACTCGCTTAAATACAACGAGGTCGATTGGATACACGTCGTAAGGAAAACCGGCGAATGAGCGCTCCCTGGTTTAGCACGTGGCGCGGCGAGGTGCTGGATAACCGCGATCGCGCCGACAGCGATTATGTAAAGTGCGATCTCAAAATGCCGCAGACGTTCGATCTCAATCAGGCGGTACGGGCGTTTATTGGCTGGGGCGGCGTTTCGATCTTTGATGGCTCGATTGACGTGCTGACGCTTGCGCTGGATTACGTTTTTCAGTATCAAAACTACGCGGAGGCGTGCGGGCGCTGTGCGCCTGGCAGAGCGGGCGGGCGGATATTGTTTGACATTCTCGACAAGATAGCAAGAGGCGAAGGCGAAAAGGAGGACATAGCGCGGCTCAAGGCAATCTCAGGCGTTATGCGATCCGCCTCTAAGTGCGAGATCGGACGTACGACGCCAAACGCCGTTTTACATCTGCTTGAGTATTTTCCAGAGAGTTTTGATAGTTGCATATCGGGACGACAGCAGAGCAGGGACTACGCGAAAAACCGGAAAAACCGCGCGCGAATTACCGCGCCGTGTATAGACGCCTGCCCCGATCGTGTCGATATTCCCGCTTATGTAGAGGCTATCAAGGATCGTCGTCCGATCGAAAGTTTGCGGGCGGTGCGCAGGACGATGCCGCTTGCGCACGTCTGCTCGCGTGTCTGCCCGCACCCGTGCGAGGCGGTTTGCCGCAGGAAGGATATAGACGAGCCGCTGAACATTATGGAGTTAAAGCGCGTGGGCGCCGATTATGAGTTCAGACATCGTATGGAGTTTACACAGCCGTTTGAGAAAAAAGAGACGGCGGGCAAAAGAGTCGCCGTTATCGGCGCGGGTCCGGCCGGATTGACGGCGGGCTATTTTCTGTCCGTAAACGGGGTGGAGTGCGATATATTTGAAAGCCTGCCCGTCGCCGGCGGGGAGGTGATGGTAGGCGTGCCTGAGTACCGTATGCCGTACAGACAATACCTCGCCGACATCGAATTCGCCAAATCGTGCGGCGCGAAGATTCACCTAAACAGCGTGATCGACAAAGATAAGATGAGGGAGATCGAAAGAAGCTACGACGCTATCTTGCTTGCTACGGGCGCTAGACTCTCCAAAAAGATACGGTGCGAAAACGAAGACGAAGGGCTAAACGGGTACTGGGGGGCGATCGACTTTCTCGATCGGGTGAATCTCTGGGAGAAGTTTGGCATTGGCGAAAAGGTTGATCTCTCCGGCAAAACTGTCGTCTGTGTGGGGGGTGGATTTACCTCTATGGACGTGGTGCGCTGCGCGATCAGGGCGAACGCAAAACGGGCTATTATGCTCTACCGCCGCGACGAACAGACGATCGTGGGCAACACTTCACTAGAGGAGTATAAGGAAGCGGTTGAAGAGGGGGTGGAGTTTATCTTTCACTCGGCGATCAGCCGCATTGAGGACGAAGAGGGGACGATCAAAAGGCTTCTATGCAGCCGTTACGAGCTTAGGAAAGAAGCCGATGCTAGAGCGCAGCTTTTCAAGGTAGAAGGCGCGGACTTTGAGATTGAGTGCGACTATCTCATACCCGCCGTGAGCCAGTCGCCCGATCTCTCGTATATCCCCGAAGAGTGGGAGATTGCCATGACAAGCTGGGGGACGATCAAGACCGATGGCAAGACCTATGCCACCACCAAAAAAGGGGTATTTTCGGCGGGCGACTGCGAATACGGGCCGATGACGATCGTCAATGCCGTAGGGCAGGCGCGCCGCGCCGCGAGCGTGATTGCGCGTTTCCTGCGAACGGGCGAGATCGTACGGGATAACGATGAGATTATGGACGAGCTGCTGCGTACCTTCCGCGTCTATCACAAGGGGGAGGTAGAGGGGTTTTTGGGCGGTATTAAACGGCTAGAATCGGCAAAGCTGCCCGTTGACGAGCGCAGAAGCGGCAATAGAGAGATAAGCCGCGGTCTTATGGCGCAAGAGGCGTTTGACGAAAGCGAACGGTGTATGCGCTGTTATTACATAGCGATGGTGGCATTATGATAACGCTGACGGTGAACCGCAGGACGATCAGGGCGCGCAAAGGAGCGACCATACTAGAAGCGGCGCGGGCAAACGGCGTGTATATTCCCGCGCTGTGCTATCTCCCACAGGCGAGCGCAAGCGGTTCGTGTGGGCTTTGCCTCGTCAAAACAGACCGATCCAGCGGTTTTGTCCGCGCCTGCCAGACAAAGGCGATCGACGGCTTGATCGTAGAGACCGATTCGCAGGAGCTGCGCGAGATACGAGGCGAAGTGATCAAGATGCTTTGCGTCAACCACCCGCTTCAGTGCGGCGTGTGCGACAAATCGGGCGAGTGCGAATTGCAGAATAAGGCGCTGGAGTTCGGTTTGCGCGAACAGCGGTTTTTCGCCAGAGAGCCTAAGCGGACGGTCGAGGAGTGGGCGGAGTTATCCTACGATCCCGCGCTGTGCATCATGTGCGAACGGTGCGTCCGGACGTGCAACGAAGTGGTTGGGTTAAACGCGCTGTCAATTGCGGCAGGCGGATACAGATCCAAAGTTGTATTCGATGAAGATCGGTGCCGCGACTGCGGCGAGTGCGCGGCGGTCTGTCCCGTCGGCGCGATCGTTACGAAGGATTTCAAATACCGCGCCAACACTTGGGAGCTAACTAAAACGCCTTCAACGTGCGTGATGTGCCCATGCGGCTGCGATCTCTTCTATGAAACCAAGCGCGATCGGCTTATGCGCGTTACAAACGACGTGGAGAAGAACGCGCTGTGCGCGCTTGGGCGCCGCGCCGTCTTTGAGTTAAACGGCGCTCCTTCCATCAAGGCGCTGCGCGGGATCGTCGAGATCGACGCCAACAGCAGCAACGAAGAGGCGTATCTGCTCACCCTGTTGTCGGAAAAACTTGGCTTTACGATCGCCAACGACGACGTACGGGCGTTTCAGAGTTTTCTGCGCACATACGGCGCGGCGTGTGGCGAGCCGCTTTACAGCGCCGATATGGATACGGTGCGGACGAGCGGTACGATCCTGATCGTCTCCTCAAGCCTTATGACGCAAGCGCCCATGCTTTACAGCGCGATCTACCGCGCTATGCAAAACGGCGCGGAGGCGATCACCATCTCTCCAATCGATCGCGCCGATTGGGTCAGTACGCAGAGGATTCGCTGCGAGGCCGGCGCGGAAGAGGGGGTGTTGGCGCTGATCTTGAGTCTTTTCGCCGATCGTGCGGGCGTTCACAAGTGGACTGACACGCTTGATTATGGAAATATCTACGCCGAATCGAACGTGAGCGAGGAGGAGATAGAGATGTTAAAGGATAAGATCACCCTCAAAACTACGCTGATCGTGGGTAGCGAGATATATTCCCACGCGCGAGCGGAGGCGATCGCCGCGATTGTTGGATTTTTGCGCAAGGCGGGCATGGAGACGCTGATGATCCCGCCGTCGGCTAACGCTTTGGGTATCGCGTTGCTGTGCGATCTCGTTCCAGCGGGAGATGCCGCCGTAAAGCTGCCGTATATCCCCGCAATCTATCAGGAGGGAACGATTACGACGCTCAATAAGGAAGTCAAGCCGCTCCACGCCGCGCTGACCTATAGCGGCGAGACGCTCGGCTTGATCGCCAAAAAGCTCGGCGAGAAGATCAGATGGACGGTCGATTGCACAGAGAAACTGCCGCCTCAAAGGGGATTTAAGCCGATCGCCTTCGATCGCATAGAAGCGTACGCGCTTAAAACGCGGCGGTGCGCTACGAGCCTCCACTCTCCGGAGCAAGTCTCGGAGATCGGAGAGTTTAACGGGACGGTGGTGCATTTTGTCAATCGCGGGCATAAAAAAGAGGGTTTTCTGCGCGGTTCGGCTCAATTTGCAACCTTAGGCGGTATCAGCGACGGCGATCTAGTTACGGTAAGGACAAAGAAAAATACTTTCAACCGGCGCTTTATTGTGGATAAGAATTTAAAAGGCACGATCGCCGATCTGGAGGTTTTCGACCTGCCGGAGTACGCCCAAAACGGTTATGGGTTTGAATCGGTGAAGCTATCAAAAGCGGGAGATTAAAATGGCGGAGATTACACTGACAATCAACAATAGGCAGATAAAGGCGAACGAGGGCGAAACGATCCTTTCGATTGCCCGCGCCAATGGCATATATGTACCGGCAATCTGCTGCCTGACGCGCTGCTCTCCCACGCTTGCCTGCCGTCTTTGTATGGTGGATGCCGATGGCAAGCGGGTCTATTCCTGCAACGCCAAGGCGAAAGATGGAATGGCGATCGTTACGGACAGCGAGGAGATGAGCAGGGATCGCGCCGCGATTATGCGGGTTTATGCGATCAACCACCCACTTCAATGCGGTGTGTGCGACAGATCGGGCGAGTGCGAATTGCAGGATAACACGCTTTTTCAAGAGGTGAGCGATCAGGATTATGCGATTAAAGACACCGAAAAAAAGGCGGTTACTTGGGGGCGCACACGCTACGATCCCGCGCTGTGCATCGTCTGTGAAAGGTGCGTTACGGTTTGCAAAGATAAGATCGGA
Organism: Helicobacteraceae bacterium; assembly: GCA_031260125.1. Taxonomy (GTDB): domain Bacteria; phylum Campylobacterota; class Campylobacteria; order Campylobacterales; family SZUA-545; genus JAIRKM01. The sequence goes on from JAIRKM010000016.1 coordinate 9,077, forward strand.
GCGGCGGCGCTTGCCGCGTTGCCGCGTGGATCGGAGGCGATTGCGGAGTGTTATAAGGAGTCTATGCCCAAAGACGCTTACGCGGTGTGGAACAAGCTGAACAAATCGCTGATCGCCCAATCGCCCAAGTACGACAACTGCGTCGATTGCGGCGAGTGCGCGGCGGTTTGCCCAACGGGGGCGATGATAACTGCCGATTTTCAATACCGCTCCAATGCGTGGGAACTGAGGCGCGTCGCCTCAAGCTGCGTTCACTGCCCCAGCGCGTGCCATATATTTTACGAGGTTAAGCAAGGCGGCATAGACGATCCAAGCGATACGATCTACCGCGTTACCAACGACTTTCATTTTGAAAGCCTCTGCTCGGCGGGACGCTTCGCGTTTAATTACTCAAACGGCGCCAAGAGGGACAGCGGGGCGTTTAAGAGGGCGATCGAGGCGCTTAAAAAGGCGGGAACGATCCGCTTTTCATCGCTTATCACCAACGAGGAGGTTCTGATCCTCAACAGGCTCAAGGCGCTGCTTGGCGTAAATCTTGTCAATAAAGACGCGTTCGCCTATAGGCGTTTTTTGCGGTTTTTTACTTTGTCGTCGGGACGATCGCTTTACAGCGGCAGCAAGCGCGATCTGGGCGATTTCATCATTTCGATCGGATGCAGGCTTGGTAGCGACAATCCCGCGCTGCGATCGGCGGTGGTCAATGCCGTTATGGTCAAAAAGGCGGCGGCGATCGACTTTCACCCCGTGGGAGACAAGCTGCTCGATTCGCTTCACAAGAACTTTTTGCCTATGCGCGCCGCGCCGCTGGGCGAGGAGGAGATACTTTTCAAGATACTAAACCGCTTTGCCGACGGAGAGAAAATTCACGATTTCGGCGGCGATGGGATCGTATTCAGCGGCGAGGAGCTGGAGGCAATCGACAAGCTGGCGGAGGGTAAAGAGCGATGCACGCTGATCGCGGGAAGCGATCTGATCTTTCACCCGCGGTGGAAGAGCATCGCCACGCTGCTTGGGGCGATCGAACGCGCTACGGCTTTTCGCGTGATCATCTCTCCTAGCTTTGTAAATTCTTTAGGCGTGGCGCTACTGGCCGATCTTGACGAAAACGCCGAAGGCTTTACGGTCGGCTACAACGCGGAAGGGGATTTTACGTTGAGCGCGCTCGGCGGCGGAGACCTTGACATGCCGTCGCTCAACCAGCAGGAGGGAACGGTTGTGAATATCGATCGGCGCGTTCTGCCCATCGCGCCTGCCTTGCCGTATAACGGCTATACGCTTGCCGATCTGGCAAACGAGTTTGGATGCGAGATCGAAAAAACGGTAGACCTAACCGCCGAATTGCCAAAAGGCGTCGCATACGACGATCTGAAAAATGGCTTTGGTATGGACGGAGATGAGCTTAGGGGATACGCGCTGGACATAGAGAAGGTAGCGATCAAAAACACGTCGGCGTCCATCTCCAACTTGCCGCCGCTTACGGGAAGCGTGCTTTACCGCGCCAATCCTAACGGCGCTTTTAACTCCTTTGGCGCGAAGGCTTTGAACGTTCAGCCGGCGCTGTACGCAAGCGCGGAGTTTATAAGCGCCAACGCGCTGGAGGAGGGTAAAACCGCCACGATCGACGGGGAGGACATTAAGACGGCGCTACCGGTTGTGCTTGAGAGATCTATCGGCGGTAGCTTCGCCTTCCTTCCGGATTTTGATGGCAGCGCCGATGGATACCGCTTTATTTCAGTGAAAGTTGCAAAGGGATAAATATGAGCGATTTACTTTTCTTCGTAATAGAAACCGTCATTAAAGCGATTGCAGTAGTTTTGGTCTTCTCCGCGCTGGCGGGGTACGGCACCTATTTCGAGCGGCGGCTGCTGGCGTTTATGCAGCGGCGCAAAGGCCCTATGCACGTAGGCCCGTTTGGGCTTTTGCAGATCGTAGCCGACGGGATCAAGATGTTTACCAAAGAGAACATCATTCCACGCCACGCGATCAAGCCTATCTTTTTTATCGCGCCGATCATCACGGCTTCTACGGCGTTCATAGCGATGGCCGCCGTGCCGTTCTTTGCGCCCTTTGAGGCGTTTGGGCATACGATCAAGCCGATCGTGGCGGATATAAGCGTGGGCGTTTTGTTTGTGATGGGCGTAATGGCGGCGGGGCTTTACGGCCCGCTGCTCGGCGGGATCGCCTCGGCAAACAAATACTCGCTACTCGGCGGAGCGCGTACGGCTATTCAACTGATCAGTTACGAGGTGGTAAGCGGGCTTGCGCTGCTCAGTCCTATTTTGCTGGTCGGATCGCTTTCGCTTATACATCTAAACGACTATCAAGCGGGCGGGCTGCTAGACTGGATGATCTTCAAACAGCCGCTGGCTTTCGTGTTGTTTGTGATGGCGGGCTACGCGGAGACCAACCGCACGCCCTTTGATCTGCTAGAACACGAGGCGGAGATTGTCGTGGGTTACGCGACGGAGTATTCGGGCATTCATTGGGGTCTGTTTGCCATCGGCGAATACGCCAATATGTTTACGATCAGTTTCTTGATCTCGCTGATATTTTTGGGCGGGTACAACGATTTTTATATTGTGCCGGGGACGCTCGCCATATTTTTGAAGGTGGCTTTTTTCTTCTTTATGTTTTGTCTTGCACGCGCCGCGTGGCCCCATATTCGCCCCGATCAGCTTATGTGGCTGTGCTGGAAGGTTTTGATGCCGCTGGCGGTTATCAACATCTTGATCACCGCTTTTGCGATAATGTAGGAGATGACAATGAAAGATGGATATTTTCAGATTGAGTCGGCGGCGTATCCAAAGAGCGGCTTTGAGCGTTTCAAGCAGGTAATCAGACGATCGCTAAAGTTTGAGTTGTTCAAAGGGCTGTGGGTTGTGTTTAAGGTTTTTGCCAGCGATCCCACCCATACGACCGTCTATCCGCAGGAACGTCTGCCGCTGTCCAAACGCTACCGCGCCATTCACAAGCTGCTCCGTCTGCTTGAAAGCGGCGCCGAGCGCTGCATTGGGTGCGGTTTGTGCGAGAAGATATGCCCGTCTAAGTGCATCAGAATGGACACGGGTTTAGGCGGGGACGGACGCAAAAAAGTATTCGACTATACTATCAACTTTGGGCGGTGCATCTACTGCGGGCTGTGCGCGGAGGTCTGCCCAGAGCTTGCGATCGTGCATGGAGATCGCTTTGAAAACGCCGGCGAACAGAGGGCGCATTTCAGCGTGAAAGCCGATATGCTCACAAAAAAAGAGGCGATCAAGCTGCAAAAAGAGTTTGAGGGTTTCGGCGCGATCGATGGCGCGGACAAAAACGTCAAAAAAACCCCGCTTGCCTACTGAAGGAGAGAGAAATGTTTGAAACGGTTGGTTTTTATATCTTTGCCGCTTTAACGATCGGCTGCTTTACGATCACGGTGATGAGTCGTCAGATTATCTATAGTTTTAGCGCGCTCGCGGCGGGCATGATCTTTATCAGCGCGTTTTTCTTTATGCTGGACGCGGATTTTATGGGCGTGGTTCAGATCGTCGTATATACGGGCGCGGTGGTGGCGCTATACGCCTTTGGTATGATGTTTTTTGACACGTCCAAGCCTCTCTATGAGGAGATCGCGGCGCAACGGCTCGTGTTTGTGCTAAGCGCTCTTACCGCGCTGACAGCGGTGCTGATGATCGCCGCGCCGTCAGTCCTGATCGAAGGCGGCGGTATTGCTGGAGAGGACAACGTGAAGACGCTCGGCGTCGCGCTTTTTACCACATACCTGTTGCCGTTTGAGCTTTCGGGGCTGCTGCTGCTAACGGCGATGATCGGGGGCATTCTTCTGGCAAGCAAAAAGATGGAATATACGCACAGCGAGGAGAGAAAGAAATGATCACTCTGACGCACTATCTGACGCTTAGCGCGATTTTATTCGCGATCGGTTTGGTGGGGGTTATGCGCAGGCAGAATCTGCTTCTGCTTTTTTTCTCTACCGAGATTCTGCTAAACAGCGTAAATGTAGGGCTTGTCGCCGTTTCGCGCTATATAGGCGATCTGACTGGGCAGATATTCGCCTTTTTTATAATCGCGATCGCCGCGTCGGAGATAGCGGTGGGGCTTGGACTGCTGATCTTGATGTATAAGCGCAAAGGATCGCTCGATCTCAACGTTATTAAGAATATGAACGGGTAAGGGGCAATATGGAAGCGTTATTGCTAATCGCGTTATTTTCCCCGCTGGTTGGTTCGCTCTTTGCGGGGCTGTTGTTTGGCGCGAGGGAGAAAAGAATCGTCGCGGGGCTCATTCCGACCGCGCTGTTAGCGCTCTCTTTGTGCGCTTCTTTGGCGCTAATGTATTTTGTCTTTGTCGGCGGCGAGAGGGTGAGCGTATCGCTGTTTGATTGGATCGTCTCTGGGCGGCTGGAACTGAAGTTCGGTTTCGTGGCCGATCAGATTAGCGTCGTGATGATGTGCGTCGTTACGATCGTATCGACGGTGGTGCATATATATTCGATTGGCTATATGGCGCATGACAAAAGTTTTAACCGCTTCTTTAGCTATCTAAGCGCCTTTGTGTTCTCAATGATGGTTTTGGTGATGAGCGACAACTTTCTGGGGCTGTTTATCGGCTGGGAGGGCGTGGGGTTATGCTCTTACCTGCTGATCGGCTTTTGGTACAACAAACCCTTTGCTTCGTGGGCGGCAAACGAGGCGTTTATCATGAACCGCGTCGCCGATCTGGGAATGCTGCTGGGTATTTTCCTGATCTACTGGCAGGTTGGATCGCTGCGCTACGACGAGGTTTTTGCTTCGTTGCGCTTTGTTGAACATGGCGTTTTGGTCTGGATCGCGATTTTGCTCTTTATTGGCGCGATGGGTAAATCCGCGCAGTTTCCTTTGCATACGTGGCTTGCCAACGCTATGGAAGGCCCCACTCCCGTTTCGGCGCTGATCCACGCCGCAACGATGGTTACGGCGGGCGTTTATCTGCTGGTGCGCGCCAATCCGCTTTATAGCGCGGTGGGGGAAGTGGGCGCGTTTGTGGCGTCGCTGGGCGCGTTTGTGGCGTTTTTCGCCGCGTCGATGGCGCTCGTCGCAACCGATCTCAAGCGCATTATCGCCTATTCGACGCTCTCGCAACTTGGTTATATGTTTGTGGCGGCGGGGCTTGGTTACTACTGGGTGGCGCTCTTTCATCTGACGACGCACGCCTTTTTCAAGGCGCTGTTATTCTTGGGCGCGGGCAACGTTATGCACGCCATGCATGACGAATTGCATATTGGCAAAATGGGCAAGTTATACGCGGCGATGAAGCCGACGGCGATTATGATGACAATCGCTTCGATCGCGCTTGCCGGCATCTATCCGTTCGCGGGCTTTTTCTCCAAAGACAAGATTTTGGAGGTCGCCTTTGGAGACGGGCATTTCGTTATCTGGGCAGTATTGCTGATCACGGCGGCTATGACGGCGTTTTATAGCTTCCGCGTCGTTATGCGCGTGTTTTTCGGCAAAGAGGCGCATTACGAAAAGTTGCATATTCACCCGCACGAGGCGCCGAAATTTATGCTGATTGCCATGTCGCCGCTGGCGATACTGGCGATCATTGCGGGCTTTTTTGAGCATAGCTTTACCGAGCTTGTCTCCAAAATGCTGCGCGTGGACGCGCCGTATATTGAGCATGCGGTTGAATACGCGCTAATAGGCGGGACGCTCGCGCTGGTTATTTTAAGCATAACGTTCGCCGTTTGGAAATACGCCAAAGGCGGATTTAGCCCCAATTGGCAAAACAACTTTGTCTATAAGTTTTTGAGCCGCGAGTGGTATATCCCTGCGCTGTATAAAAAGGCGATCATTGCGCCCTATACGGCTATAAGCGATTTCTTGTGGCAAAAGATCGATCTTAGGATCGTCGATTTCGTAGTCGATCTAATCGCCAAATCTACTTACGCGGTGAGCGCGAAGTGCCGCGGGATGCACAACGGCAGTCTCTCGCCTATGTTGCGCTGGATGACGGCGGGGCTGATCGTCTTGCTGCTGATAGCCTATATCGGGCTACTGATACAAGGAGCGTAAATTGGATCACATTCTCTCAATTCTTATATTTTTTCCGCTTATAGCGGCGCTTATCGGCTTTGGAATCTCCCAAAACCGCATACGGGTTTACGCGATCACGGCGGCAGCGGTTGAGCTGGCGCTTGCGCTTCTGGTCTGGTATATGTTTGACTCCGCCGATGCGACTATGCAGTTCTACGTCAGCGTACCGCTGATCGAATCGCTCGGCGTCTCCTATACGGTTGGCGTGGACGGATTTTCGCTCTTTATGGTTCTGCTGAGCGCTTTTATCACGCTGATCGCCCTGATCGCGCTGGGTGATGTAAAAAATCTAAAGAATATGATCGCTTCCATATTTTTCCTTGAAATGACGATGATCGGCGTCTTTTTGGCGTTGGACGCGATCGTTTTTTACTTTTTCTGGGAGTTTTCGCTCGTGCCGATGCTCTATATTATCGGCGCGTGGGGCAGCGGCAACAGAATCTACGCGGCGGTGAAGTTCTTTATCTACACCTTTAGCGGCTCGCTTCTGCTACTTTTGGGAATCTTGTATTTCGCGTGGCTTTACTATCAGCAGACCGGCATTCTTACTTTCAACATCGTGCAGTGGTTTATGTTTCGCATCGGCTTTGAGCATCAGCTCTGGTTGTTTGCGGCGATGGGGATTGGTTTTGCGGTGAAAGTTCCTATGTTTCCTTTCCATACGTGGTTGCCATACGCGCACGGGCAGGCGCCCACGATCGGCTCCGTGCTGCTCGCGGCGGTGCTGTTGAAGATGGGAACATACGGCTTTGTGCGCTTCAGTCTGCCGCTTTTTCCGGACGCAAGCGTCTATTTTGCGCCGTTTATGGGCGCGATCGGGATTATTATGGTTATCTACGCGGCGATGGTGGCGTTCGCGCAGAAGGACATAAAACAGATCATCGCCTATAGCTCGATCAGCCACATGGGGGTGATTATATTGGGGACGTTTGCCCTAAACGCGGAGGGGATCGGCGGGTCGGTTTTCTTTATGCTTAGCCACGGAATCATCAGCGGCGCGCTGTTTATGCTGGTGGGCGTCATCTACGATCGCCGCCACACGAAACTTATGAGCGAGTTTGGCGGGATCGCCTCGGTGATGCCGATCTACGCGGCGATCTTTATGTTTATGGCGATGGCTTCGGCGGGATTGCCGCTGACGATGGGCTTTGTCGGCGAGTTTTTATCGCTTTTGGGATATTTCCGCGCAAATCCCGTTATGGCGTTGCTGGCGGGAACGTCGATCATCTTAGGCGCGGTTTATATGCTCAATCTATACCGCAAAACTTTCTACGGCGCGGTTACGATCGAGGCTAACAAAACCTTGAGCGATCTCAATAGACGCGAGCTTGCCGCGTTGATCCCGCTGGTATTGGTCGTCGTGTGGTTGGGCGTGTATCCAAAGCCCGTTTTGGCTCCGATCGATCTTGCCTCAAAGAATCTGGTTACTTTTATGGCGGATAAATCGCTTATATCGAGAGGCACGACAGAGAGGCTGAGGTATCTGACTACCCCGGGCGAAAGGAGGGGGCGCTGATGTTTGATCTGTTGAATTTTGGGGCGCTTCTGCCCGTTATTGCGCTGGTTGTGGGCGGCGCGGCGATACTTCTGCTGGAACTCTTCTCAAAGCCCAGCCGCGCTTTGCTGGTGGCATTGACCGAAATATCGCTCATAGCCGCGTCCTTGGTCTTGATCTATGGGAACTTTGACGAGGCTGGGTTTTTTAATATGGTGCTTGTTGATGGGCTTTCTTTAGCCTCGCTCGGCATCATTCTATGCGCCTCGATCTTCTTTATTCCGCTCGCGCTTACCGGCATGCGCTTTATTGAATATCAATTCGCCGAGCTGTACGCGCTCTTTTTGTTTATGGTGGCTGGTTTTGCCGTGATGGTCAGCTCCAACAATTTGATCGTGATCCTTCTGGCGCTGGAGACCGCTTCGCTGGCGCTCTACACGCTGATCAGCATGCACCGCCGCGACAAATCGTTGGAAGCCGCGATCAAGTACTACACGATGGGGGGCATGGCGGCGGCGATGATCGCTTTTGGCACGATGCTTCTTTATGCGGCGACGGGTAGCGTTGATATCGCCGAGATCAAGCTGGCGTTGGCGGCGAGCGACTTTGCAAACCTGCCTCTCACGCTGGCGGCTTCGGCGTTTATAATCGCGGGGCTTGGCTTTAAGCTCTCGGTCGTGCCGTTTCACACGTGGACGCCGGATGTTTACGAGGGTTCCAGCGCGCCGATGGCGGGCTATATGTCGATCGTGCCGAAAATCGCCGGCTTTGCCGTAGCGATCAGGCTCTTTGATTTTCTCGCGCAAAGCCCCGATCGCGTCGTTTACTGGATGCTCTTCGCCGCCGCTGTCGCCACGATGACGCTGGGCAATCTGCTGGCTCTGGTGCAGGTTGGGGTAAAGCGTATGCTCGCCTACAGTTCGGTCAGCCACGCCGGTTTCGTGATGAGCGTGCTGGTGATTGGCACGACAGACGCCCATATCGGGCTGTTTTTGTACTGGACGCTCTTTTTGTTTACAAATCTCGGCGCTTTCGTCATGCTGTGGATTTCGCGCCACCCAAGTAAGGTGTGGGACATCCGCTACGATCACCCGTACACGAAGTTTGCGGGTATGGCGCGGCTTAGCCCTATGGGCGCGATAATCATGGCGATCTTTATGCTTTCGCTTGCCGGCATTCCGCCGTTTGCGCTCTTTTTTGGCAAGGTATTTTTAATCAGCGAGGCGATCAAGAGCGATCATCTGGCGCTGGCGATCATTATGCTGGTCAACAGCGCGATTGCCATCTACTACTATTTGAAGCTGATCATCTATATGTTCCTGCACGATCCTGCGGACAACGACGGCACGATCTACTATCAAAACGGTACAACGGCGATCAAGGCGGTTTTAGGCGTCGCCGCCGCCGCCGTTACCATTGCGGTTTTCTGGATCGATCCGCTGATGCGGATGCTGACCCCGCTTCTGACATCCAGCGGCTACTGATCTCTTCCGCGTACGGGCTACTCCGTACGCGCGGATCGTCTACGCCCTGAGCGCCCAATCCCAGAAAGGAGCGGCTTCGGCAATTTTGTATTGCGCCTCAAAGCCCATCGTTACAAACTCGATCCGTCTCGCCTTATGTGCGATCCGTTTTGTCCGTTCGATCATCGCCTCTTTTGTGATGAAAGGCGCCGCGATCACAGCGGTAGCGCTCTTTGGCAGGAAGAGATCGATTCCATCGTCGTAATAGATCGTCTCGTTGTGCTTGAGCAGTTCTAGCGCAATCATCGTTTCAAATGTTTTTAACAGCGATTTATCAAAGGTTACGCCATCGCGCAGAGCGTGATCGAAGGCGTAAAATTTGGCTGGCGCGCCCGCCAAATCCCACTTGTGCGCCGTGAAGAGAATTTCGCGATCCAGCGCCTCGCGCAAAAAGGCGTACAGCGTGTCTTTGGAGATTTTTACCCTCTTTTTGAGCGCGCTGTAAACTTGATGCGGCGTCAGCCTATCGGCGCTGTGAAGCACCATAAACTCCATAACGGGCGGCTGGCGCTTCGCAATCCTCTCTAGCAGACGGCGCAGCGCGACCGTGCGATGAGGTTCATCGTGCGGCTCAAAGAGCGCGCCGCCGCGCAAAAATTCGTTAAACGCAATCTCTGGATCGGGAGTTTTTGATACAGCCAAAAACTCCTCAAAATCAAACGGGGCGATCCTGTGCGGCTCAAATCCGGTGAGGCTGCTTTTTTCGTGTTGGGCGATCCATATACGGGTCAGATCCGTAGGGAGAATAAGCCGCTCATTGTAGTTATCTACCGCCAAAAAGGCGATCTTGTTACTCTTTGCGAATGCGGGCAGCTCCCTGTTGAGCGCTTCGATCGACACGCGCCTATCCTCCAAATCGACGTACAAAAAAGGCTCGTTTTGCGCGCCGCTTAAAAGCAGCGATGTTTTGCCCGATCTCGGCGCTCCGTAAATCGCCACCCGATCTCCGTGCGGCGCGTTCTTGCGCGGCAGTATGTCCTGCTTTTTGAACTTTACGGCGAACAGATGAGAGAGTGTTTCCATAGTGTTTGACATTGTAGCCATTTCCTTATGCAAAGGAAACAAAATGTCTAAAGAAAGTTGTAATTTCGTAATTGTGTGATAGTATTCCGCTTTCGTTTTTGGCAATAATTTTACGTTATTGACATTTCAGGGGCGTTTGCGTGAAGCAGTAAGGCGGGCGCGGTTGCCGCCATCGCGGGAGGCGTGGCGCTATCAATTTAGAGTAAGGAAAAGCCGTTGGAAAAGAAAAAAGAGTCGCTGGAGAAGATACGATTGAAGCTCAAGGCTTACGATCACCGCGTTCTTGATAAATCGGTTAAGGCGATCGTGGATGCGGTTAGGCGTTCCGGCGCGAAGCTGATCGGTCCAGTTCCGCTGCCTACGAAGATCAGACGTTACACCGTTCTGCGTTCTCCGCATGTGAACAAGGACTCGCGGGAGCAGTTTGAGATTCGCGTCCATTCGAGAATGATCGACATCACGTTTGCCACGGGCGACACTGTTGAGTCGCTGATGAAGTTAGACCTTGCTCCCGAAGTGGACGTCGAGGTGAGATCGATGAACCAAAAGGCGTAATTGATGGAATATATAGTAGAAAAAATTGGGATGAGCCGTACGCTGACAAGCCCCTCTTTCGTGGTAACGTTGCTGCGGGTACGCGCCGCTAAGGTGCTAGAGGCGGACGCAAACAGCGCGCTGATCGCCTACGCGAACGGCAAGAGGCGCAACAAGGCGATCGGCGGCAATCAAAAGAAATACACTTTGAGCAAAGAGTTTAACCGCTTCGCCACCGTCAGCGCCAAAGGGGCTGTCGTAGGAGATCAGGATTATTCGCTCTTAAAAGAAGGCTCGATCGTAAAGTCGGTGTTTCTTACCAAAGGGCGCGGATTCACCGGTCTTGTCAAGCGGTGGAAATTCCAGGGCGGGCCTGGCGCGCACGGCAGCCGCTTTCACCGCACCAGCGGATCGATCGGCAACAGGGAAGAGCCGGGCAGGGTCTTCAAGGGTAAAAAGATGGCGGGTCATTACGGAGTCGAAAAGGTAAGCGTAAAGAGCGAGATTTACAGCTTCGACGCCGACAGCCAAGTCGTCGTTGTCAAAGGAAGCGTTCCGGGGCCAAACGGCGCGCTAGGACGCATTAAGGTTGCGCAATGAGTAAAGCCGTAACGTTAAATGAACAATATGAACCGGCCGGCGATTTCGCGCTACCGGAGGCGTATGAGAGTATCAGCGAACAGAACCTCTATCTCTATGTGAAATCTTTTCTTGGCGCGATCCGTCAAAACGGCGCTCACACCAAAACCAGAGCGGCAGTCAGCGGCACGGACAAAAAGCCGTTTGCGCAAAAAGGCGGCGGGCGTGCGCGGCAGGGTTCGCTTAAAGGGCCGACATTCGTAGGGGGCGGCACGGCGTTTGGCCCAAAGAACAGCCGCAACTACGTCCAAAAGGTCAACAAGAAGCAGAAGAGGCTGGCGCTCCTATACGCGCTTAACAAGAAAGCGAGCGAAGGCTCTCTGCTGGTAATCGACTCGCTTAAAATCGAAAGCTCCAAGACGAAAGAGGCGTTTAAGATCGCGGCGAAACTCGCTCCAAGAGATGGGCTGTTCGTTGTGCTGAACATCAACGAAAACAGTTTTCGCGCGTTTAGAAACCTGCCCAACCATTATCTAATGGAGGCGGGCGAAATCAACGCTTACATCGTAGCAAGCTACCGCGTTATCGTAATAGAAAAAGCGGCGCTTGAACAGATTATAAAAGAGGGCTGATATGGCGGACATCACCGATATCAAATCGATTCTTTACACAGAAAAGACACTTGCCCTTCAGGAGAAGGGAGTTGTCGTCGTGCAGACATCGCCGAGAATGACGAAGAACACGCTCAAAGAGGTATTCAGAGAGTATTTCGGCGTTTTACCAAAGAGCATAAACTCCACAAGGGTGCATGCGAAGACAAAACGCTTCAGAGGCGTAACCGGCAAGAGAGACGAGCTGAAAAAGTTCTTTGTAACTCTGCCGGAAGGCGCGGCTCTTGAAACGCTGGCGGTATAAGGATACGAGATGGCAATAAAAACATACAAACCATACACCCCATCGCGCCGCTATATGACGACGCTGGAGAGCAAGGATATCACGGCAAAGCCGAGTGTTTCCAAACTGCTCGTGAAGCTGCCGGTAACGGCGGGGCGCAACAACAGGGGGCGAATCACGTCGCGCCACAAAGAGGGCGGGGCGAAAAAGCTATACCGGATCATCGACTTTAAGCGCTCCAAGTTTGGCGTGCCGGGGAAGGTGCAGGAGATCGAGTACGATCCGTACCGCAACGCGAGAATCGCGCTGATCAGTTACGCGGATGGCGACAAACGCTACATCATTCAGCCCGAAGGGTTAAAGGTGGGCGATAAGGTCGAAGCCGCGGAAGCGGGGCTGGATATTGTTACGGGCAACGCCCTCAAACTCAAATCGATCCCCGTAGGCACGATCATCCACAACATTGAGCTAAAACCCGGCAAGGGCGGGCAACTCGCTAGAACGGCGGGCGGGTACGCTCAGCTTATGGGCAGGGAAGATAAATATACGATTGTCCGTTTGCCAAGCGGCGAGGTGCGCTATATCCTTTCGGAGTGTATGGCGTCGATTGGGCAGGTGGGCAACGCGGATTTCGCAAATAGAGTGATCGGCAAAGCGGGCAGGGCGCGGCATCTGGGCATACGCCCGCAATCCAGAGGGAGCGCAATGAACCCGATCGATCACCCTCATGGCGGCGGCGAAGGCAAATCCAACGGTCACAGACCGCCAGTATCTCCCTGGGGACAGCAGTGCAAAGGGTTGAAAACCCGCAGTAAAACAAAAGCGTCGAACAAATACATCATCACTCGCCGCAAAAAAGGTGTAAGGTAGGAAATGGCACGATCAACAAAAAAAGGTCCGTTTATTGATGGGCACCTTCTGAAAAAGGTGTTCAAGGCAAAGAAAGAGAACTCAAACAAGCCGATCAAAACATGGTCGCGCCGTAGCACGATCAGCCCCGATTTTGTGGGCTTGACGTTTTTGGTGCATAATGGACGCGATCACGCCGCCGTATATATCACCGAAAATCACATTGGCTATAAGTTGGGCGAGTTTGTTTCAACCCGCACCTTTCACGGGCACAAGGGAACCGTGCAGAAGAAGATAGGAAAATAATATGAGCAGAGCATTACTTAAATTCGTCCGCCTCTCTCCAACAAAGGCGCGCCTCATCGCCGGCGAGGTGAGCGGCATGAACGCCGAAAAGGCGCTTGCAAGCCTCCAATTTATGCCCAATAAGGCGGCGCGGCTGATCTACAAAGTGTTAGCAAGCGCGGTGGCAAATAGCGGGCAGGACGCGGCGAAGATGACGGTCAGCGGCTGCCGCATCGATAAAGGTCCCGCTTTGCGGCGCTTCACTCCGCGGGCGCGGGGCAGGGCGACGCCGATACGAAAGCCGACTTCCCATATTTTAGTCGAGGTTGAACAGGTGAAAGAAGGTGATCAGTAATGGGTCAAAAAACAAATCCGATCGGTCTGCGGCTGGGGATCATCACGAATTGGAAATCGCGCTGGTTTCCAAGCAGAGGTCATAGAGTGGCCAACGTTGGCGAGGACTACAAAGTTCGCACTTTCCTGAAGAAAAAGCTCTACTACGCCGGTGTCAGCGAAGTGGTTATTGAACGGACTATCAGAAAACTTAAAGTGACTCTTTCCGTTGCGAAGCCCGGCGTCGTGATCGGCAAAAGAGGCGGCGAGATCGACAAGATCAAGCAGGAGGTTGCCGATCTGGTCAACAAAGAGGTGATCATCAACATCAAAGAAGAGCGCAAGCCGCAGCTTTCGGCGCAGCTTGCGGCGGAGAATGTTGGCTTGCAGCTTGAAAAGCGCGTCGCCTTTCGCCGCGCGATGAAAAAGGTGATGCAGGCGGCGTTAAAGAGCGGCGCGAAGGGCATTCGCATTCAGGTGAGCGGTCGTCTGGGCGGCGCTGAAATCGCACGGCGCGAATGGTATCTGGAGGGGCGAGTTCCCCTGCATACGCTTAGAGCGCGGATCGACTACGGATACGCGGAAGCGCACACCACCTATGGAGTGATTGGAATCAAAGCATGGATCTTCAAAGGCGAGGTGCTTCGCAAAGGAGAGAAGGAGAGCCAGCACGAGAGCGACGCGGTTGTCAGTGAAGAGCCAAAAGAGGAGCAGCCAAGAGCGCGCTCACGACGTAAAAAAACAGAAGATAAAGGGGAATAACCGATTATGTTAATGCCCAAAAGAACCAAATATCGCAAACAGATGAAAGGGCGCAACCGCGGCGCGGCGACGCGCGGGGTTGATCTGTCGTTTGGCGATCTGGGGCTGAAGGCTCTGGAAAACGGCAGGATCAATTCACGTCAGATCGAGGCGGCGCGGGTCGCGATGACAAGGCATATCAAGCGGCAGGGAAGGGTGTGGATAAGAATTTTCCCCGACAAGCCGCTGACGAAGAAACCGCTTGAAACCCGTATGGGTAAAGGTAAGGGCGGCGTAGAGGAGTGGGTGATGAACATTCAGCGTGGACGGATACTTTACGAGATGGCGGGAGTAGAAACGGCGCTGGCGAAAGAGGCGCTTTTGATCGCGGCGAGCAAGTTGCCGCTGAAAACGAAGATCGTGAGCGCGGGAGGCGAGTATGAGTACTGAAAAAAGCGGCAAAGAGTATCTGACTAAACGGCAGAAACTTAACGCCGAAATGCGGGCAAAGGGCGAAGAGGAGCTGACAAAAGAGTTGAAAGAGAAGAAAAAACAGCTCTTTTCCTTGAGAACAAAACTCAAAACGATGCAGTTGAGCAATTCCAATGAGATTGGCGCGAAACGCAAAGAGATTGCGCGTATTTTGACGGCGATCAATGCTAAAGGGGAGTAGATGAGCGAGATAAAACAGCCGCGCAAGCGGGTGATCGAAGGGATCATGGTGGGTAAAAGCGGAGATAAAAGCGTAAAGATACGCGTCGAAAAACGAGTGCTTCATCCGCGCTATCACAAGATCGTAAGAAGATTTAAGAATTTTCAGGTTCACGACGAAAAGAACGAGTTGCAGACGGGCGATAGGGTTACGGCGGTTGAGTGCAGACCGCTTGCTAAAAACAAGAACTTTAGGCTCAAATCTTACGTTCGTCCGGAGGAGGTGGTCGTATGATACAGAGCTTCACGCGCCTGAACGTCGCTGACAACAGCGGAGCGAAGGAGATCATGTGCATCAAAGTGCTAGGCGGCAGTAAGCGCCGCTACGCGACTCTCGGCGATGTAATTGTGGCGAGCATAAAAAAGGCGATTCCCAACGGCAAAGTTAAAAAAGGGCAGGTGGTCAAGGCTGTGGTTGTGCGTACCAGCAAAGAGGTACATCGCGACAACGGTTCTTTGATCCGCTTTGACGACAACGCCGCGGTGATCATAGACGCGAAGAGAGAGCCGATCGGAACGCGCATATTCGGACCGGTGGGACGCGAAGTGCGCTACGCGAACTTTATGAAGATCGTTTCGCTCGCGCCGGAAGTATTGTGAGGAATGTCAATGGCGAAATTTAAGATAAAAAGAGGCGATAAGGTGGTGGTGATCGCCGGAGACGACAAGGGCAGGGAGGGCGAGGTGCTGCGCGTACTGCCCAAAAAGTCCCAAGTGATCGTAAGGGGTTGCAATGCGGCGAAGAAGGCGGTAAAGCCCAGCGAAAATAACAAAGAGGGTGGATTCATCTCAAAAGAGCTTCCCATTCACATCTCAAACGTCAAGAAAGCGGAGGGCTGATCGATGCTGCAATTAAAAGAGCGGTGGGTCTCCAAAAAAGCCGAGTTGATGAAATCGTTGGGTTTAGCAAATCAGATGCTTCTTCCGAAACTTGAAAAGGTCGCCATCAGCGTGGGAGCGGGCGAGGGGAGCAAAGATCAGAAGTTGCTTCAGAATATCGCCGATACGATCACGCTGATCGCGGGGCAGAAGACGGTGATCACTAAAGCCAAAAAATCGGTTGCGACATTTAAGATACGGCAGGGCATGAACGTGGGCGTGCGTGTAACGCTGCGCGGCAATCAGATGTACAACTTTCTTGAGAAGCTCATATCGATCGCGGTTCCTAGAATCAAGGATTTCAGAGGGTTTCCCAGAAGCGGTTTCGACGGGTCGGGAAACTACAATTTAGGTTTGAGCGAACAGCTCATCTTTCCAGAGGTAAATTATGACGACATCGTCAAGATTCATGGCATGAATATTTCGATCGTTACAACAGCCAGAAGCGACAAGGAGGCATTTTTGCTTCTCGAATCGCTCGGCTTTCCGTTTGCGAAGAAGGGTTGATAAATGGCAAAGAAATCGATCATCGTTAAGGCGTTGCGCAAGCCAAAATTCGCCGTCAGGGCATATACCCGCTGTCAGATATGCGGCAGACCCAAGTCCGTTTACCGCGACTTTGGCATATGCCGCGTGTGTCTTCGCAAGATGGCTAACGAGGGGCTGCTTCCGGGTGTCAGAAAAGCAAGTTGGTAAGGGAAGAGTATGAATGATGTAATTGCGGATTCAATTACGCGGATCAGAAACGCCGCGGGACGGCGCAAAGAGTCGGCTAAACTGGTTTATTCTAAAACCGTCGAAGCGATTTTGAGCGTGCTGGCGGCAAAAGGCTATATAGCGTCGTATAAAACGGACGAGGCTGATACCAGACGATATATCGACGTATTCTTGAAGTATGACGATTCGGGGCGCTCAGTTATATCGGAGATTAAGCGCGTCAGCAAATCGGGGCGCAGGGTCTATCGATCGGCAAGTCAAATCAAGAAGTTCAAGCACGGCCACGGCACGATCATCATCACCACGTCAAAGGGCGTCTTAAGCAACGACGACGCGCACAACTTGAACGTGGGCGGCGAAGTGCTGTGCACCGTGTGGTAAGGAGGCGCAATTGTCAAGAATAGGAAAGCTGCCGATCGTCCTTCCAAAGGGCATTGAGGCAAAGATAGAGGCGAATACGATCGAGTTTAAGGACTCAAAGCGTTCCGCGAAACTCGACACGCTGGGCAACGTAAAGATGGCGATCGAAGAAGGAAAGGTAATTTTTTCTCCAAAAGACGACTCCGCACGTTCCAAAGCCTTCTGGGGCACCTACCGCGTGCTGGCAGACAATATCGTTACGGGGCTTACGCAAGGCTTTGAAAAGAGGCTGGAAATTACGGGCGTCGGCTATCGTGCGTCGGTGAAAGGCAGGGTGTTGGAACTGCTTTTGGGTTATTCGCATCCGATCAATTTTGACATACCGGAAGGAATTGAAATTTTGGTCGATAAAAACGTTTCGCTGGTGATAAAGGGCGCGGACAAGCAGAAGGTGGGTCAAGCAGCCGCCGAAATTCGCGCATTTAGACCGCCGGAGCCGTATAAAGGCAAAGGCGTTCGCTACGCCGATGAAACGGTTCAGAAAAAAGCCGGCAAAACAGCCAAGAAATAAGGGGTAGTTATTATGACAGGAAACGTTCAAAAGAAAAAAACCCAAACAAGGCTGAAGCGTAAAACAGCCATACGTTCAAGAATTTGCGGTGTTGCCGCAAAGCCCAGAGTGAGTGTTTTTCGATCGAATCGGTTTATCTACGCGCAGGCTATTGACGACGCGAAAGGCGTAACGCTGGCCGCGTTTGATGGCGCGAAGGTGGGCGCACGATCCAATAGGACGGGCGCGGAGGCGGCGGGCAAAGAGTTCGCCAAATCGCTGAAGGCAAAGAAGATCAAAGAGGTTGTCTTTGATCGCAACGGCTATCTGTATCACGGTGTTATCGCCGCGTTTGCCGACGCTCTGCGCTCAAACGCAATTAAAGTGTAAGGGCAAAGATGCGTCAGGAAGAAAGAAGAGCGTTAAACAGAGAAGATTTTGAAGAGGTTATCGTCAATATCGGGCGTGTTACCAAAGTCGTGAAGGGCGGACGTAGATTCCGTTTCAGCGTCCTTATTGTCGTTGGCGACAAAAAAGGGCATGTGGGCTACGGCGTGGGCAAGGCAAAGGAGATTCCGGATGCCGTTCGCAAAGCGGTGGACGACGCATTTAAGAATATGGTGCTGGTCGATCTGAAAAAGACCACCATTTCGCATCAGGTTCAGGCGAAGTTCAATGCCAGCATCGTGCTGCTAAAACCCGCCGCCGAAGGTACCGGCTTGATCGCCGGCGGCGCTGTCCGCCCCGTTTTGGAGTTAGCGGGCATCAAGGATATTCTGACGAAGTCTCTTCGATCAAACAACGCGGCGAATGTGGTGCGGGCAACCTGCCTTGCGCTGGAACAGTTGAAGAAATAAGGAGCGGTTATGTTGGAAAATTTAAGTCCGTCAACGGGGTCTTCCCGCGGTATCAAGCGTATCGGGCGTGGTCAGGGCAGCGGGCATGGCAAGACGGCGGGCAGAGGCAATAAAGGTCAGCGCGCCCGCGCTGGCAGTAAGCGCAAAGTGGGCTTTGAAGGCGGACAGCAGCCGCTCTACCGCCGCCTTCCAAAGGTGGGTTTCAACTCAGGCGTTGAGAAGCCGTACGCGATCAGTGCGGATCGCTTTCCTGCCGTGAGGGAGATCGCGGAGATAACGCTAGAAGCGCTCAAAGCCGCCGGCTTAGCGCCAAAGAACGCGAAGAGAGCGAAGATAATCGGCACGGGCGCGAGCGATCTCGCCGCTCAAATCAAAGACGAGCTTGTAACGACATCGAGCAAAAAATAATGGACAGACAGTTAGTTACGCGGATTCTGGTTACGCTGGGGTTTTTGTTGGTCTTCCGCGTGCTTGCCTATGTGCCGACGCCCGGCGTTGATGTGGATGTTGTAAAGGAGCTTTTTACGGCAAACTCCGGCAACGCTCTGGGGCTTTTAAATATGTTCAGCGGCAGCGCTCTGGAGAGGCTGAGTATTATTTCTCTGGGCATCATGCCATACATCACCGCGGCGATCATCATGGAGCTGCTAGGAGCGACCTTTCCCGATCTAGGTAAGCTGAAAAAAGAGCGCGACGGCATGCAGAAATATATGCAGATTATCCGCTATATGACGGTCGGTATCGCTTTTGTGCAGTCGATTGGCGTGGCGATCGGGTTTAACACCTTTGACAGCAACGGCAGAAGCGCGGTTATGATCGACAATATGACCTTCATCGCGCTTGCGTCTGTCTCTATGACGACCGGCACGATGCTTCTTCTGTGGATCGGGGAGCAGATTACGCAGCGCGGCGTCGGCAACGGCACCAGCCTGATCATATTCGGCGGCATCGTGGCGGGTATTCCCGGCGCCATCAACACCACGATCGGTTTGGTAAACGGCGGCGAAATGAACTTTATCGCCCTGTTGGCAATGTTTGCAATCATCATCGCCACGGTCGGCGCTATTATATATGTGGAGCTTGCGGAGCGAAGGGTGCCGATCAGCTATTCGCGCAAGGTGATGATCGAAAGTCACAACAAAAGAGTGATGAATTATATCCCCATCAAGATCAACCTTAGCGGCGTGATTCCGCCGATATTTGCCTCGGCGTTACTGATGTTTCCGGCGACGGTGCTACAGGCGGCTACCAACACGTATCTTGTATGGCTGCGGGACGTACTCGATCCGAATGGATATGTTTTCAACCTTCTGACATTTGTGCTTGTGATCTTTTTTGCGTATTTCTACACGTCGATCGTGTTTAATCCAAAAGATATAGCGGAAAATCTCAAAAAACAGGGCGGCTTTATCCCAGGCGTAAGACCCGGTCAGCACAGTTCGGAGTATTTGAGCGAGATTGCGAGCAGATTGACGCTTACGGGCGCGATCTATCTTGCGATCATCTCCACGCTTCCGTGGGTGCTTGTAAAAAGCATGGGCATTCCGTTTTATTTCGGCGGAACGGCGGTGCTTATTACAGTGCAGGTGGCGCTAGATACGATGCGCAAAATTGAGGCGCAAATCTACATGAGCCGGTTCAAAACGCTCAGCGCAGTTGGTTTGTAGCGATGGGAATAGCGCTTCGCAAAAGAGGCGAGATTGCCGCCATAAGGGAGGCAAACCGCCTTGTTGCGCGTGCCTTGAAGCATACCGGCGAGATGATCGCTCCGGGCGTTACGACGAAGTTTCTCGCCGAGGAGGCGGAGAGATTTATTGCTGGAAATGGCGGTCGAGCCTCTTTCAAAGGCATCTACAAACCTCCGTTTCCGGGAGCGATATGCACTTCGGTAAACGAGGTGATCATACATGGCGTTCCATCGCAGACGCCGCTGAAAGAGGGCGACATCGTTACCCTTGACATAGGCGTTGAGCTTGGAGGCTGGTACGGCGACGCGGCGGTAACCTTTCCTGTAGGAGAGATAAGCGAGCGGGATGCCAAATTGATAGAGTGCGCCAAAGACGCGCTTTACGAGGCGATCGGGGCGATCGAGGCGGGAATGCACTTCAAAGAGTTGAGCGAAGTGTTGGAGCGTTCGATCAGAACGAGAGGTTTCGTGCCGCTGAAGGGCTATTGCGGGCATGGCATAGGACGATCGCCGCATGAGGAGCCTTCGATTTTGAACTATGTGGAGGGTAAACCAAAACAGGGACCCAAAATCAAGGATGGAATGGTCTTCTGCATAGAACCGATGATATGCCAAGAGAGAGGCGAATATAAACTTTTGGCGGATAAATGGTCGGTTGTGAGCGAAGACGGCTTGAACGGAAGCCACTACGAACACGCGGTTGCTGTCGTAGGCAAAGAGGCGGAAATTTTATCCGTAGCGTAGAGGAGAATCGGATTGGCAAAAGATGATGTGATAGAGATTGATGGCGTCGTGATCGAGGCTCTGCCGAACGCAACATTTCGCGTGGAGCTTGAGAATAAGCTTGTGATCTTATGTCATATCGCGGGGAAAATGCGTATGCACTACATACGGATACTTCCAGGTGATAAGGTAAAAGTTGAATTGACGCCGTACAGTTTGGACAAGGGCAGAATTACATACAGGTATAAGTAGTTTTTAATCAAACCTGTTTTAAAATTGCGCCCTCCATTGCCGGTGTTTAAGAAAAAAGGAAAACAATGAAAGTCAGAGCAAGCATCAAAAAGATGTGCGATCACTGCAAGGTGATCAAACGCAAAGGGGTTGTCCGCGTTATATGCGCAAACCCAAAACATAAACAGAGACAAGGATAAAGATGGCACGTATTGCTGGCGTAGACCTGCCGAAGAAGAAGCGGATCGAGTTTGCCCTCACCTATATTTACGGGGTTGGCCACACATTGGCGCTGCGAGTATTGAGCGCGACCGGAATATCGCCCAACAAACGGGTGTACGAGCTAAGTGAGGACGATGTCGCGTCGCTTACGAAAGAGTTGCGCAACCACACGATCGAGGGGGATTTGCGAAAAGCGGTCGCAATGAACATCAAAAACCTAATCGACATTAAAAGCGTACGCGGCATCCGCCACCGTAAGGGGCTGCCCGTTCGCGGACAACGTACTAAAACCAACGCGAGAACCCGAAAGGGCAAGCGAAAAACGATCGGCGCTAAGCCGAAAACGGCATAAGGATAAGGGCGAATGGCAGTATCAAAGCAGCGGGTTACAACACGCAAACGGATAAGAAAGAGTATCGCTAAAGGGGTGGCGCATATAGCAGCCTCCTTCAACAACACCACCATCACCATTACCGACGAGATGGGCAACGTTATATGCTGGACGACAGCCGGCAGTTTGGGCTTCAAGGGCAGTAAGAAATCAACACCGTATGCGGCGCAGCAGGCGGTCGAGGCGGCGCTTTCAAAGGCGAAAGAGAGCGGCATCAGAGAGCTTGCCATCCGCGTTCAGGGTCCAGGCGGCGGCAGAGAGACAGCGATTAAGTCAGTCGGCGCCGCGGAGGGGATAAAGGTAACGAGCCTCAAAGACGTAACGCCTCTGCCGCACAACGGATGCAGACCTCCGAAACGAAGAAGGGTGTAAAGATGGCACGATACATAGGACCTGTCGAGAAGATAGAAAGAAGGCTGGGCGTCAGCCTAAATTTGAAAGGAGAGCGTCGGCTCGCGGGCAAAAGCGCATTAGAAAAACGTCCGTTCGCGCCGGGTCAGCATGGGCAGCGCCGCAGTAAGCTCAGCGAGTACGGCACGCAGCTGCGCGAAAAGCAAAAGGCGCGCTATATGTACGGCATCAGCGAAAAGCAGTGCGTGAGAGCTTACAGGGAGGCGAGCCGTCTGGCGGGCAATACGGGCGAAAACTTTATGCGCCTGCTGGAGCAAAGGCTGGATAATGTCGTCTATCGAATGGGATTTGCCACGACGCGCCGCTTGGCGAGGCAGCTTGTCTCTCACGGACATATCCTCGTAAACGGAGAGACGCTGGATATCCCCTCCGCGCTGATCAAGGCGGGATCGAAGATCGCGTTGAAAGAGAAGATGAAAGGCAACGAGCAGATCAAGCGCTCGCTGGAACTGACAAACCAGACCGGCATTGCCGCCTGGGTTGATGTGGATCGAGAGAAAGTCGAAGGAGTTTTCACCCGCTTCCCCGATCGAGACGAGTTAAACGTACCGATCGAAGAGCGGCTGATTATCGAGTTGTACTCTAAATAAAAAACGATGGGACAATTATGAAAAAGATCAAGACAGCACCCCATGTGCCTAGCGAGTTTGTTGTTGTAAAAAGCGAAAAAGATCGCGCCGTTTTAGAGATATATCCGTTTGAGCCGGGTTACGCCATTACGCTGGCGCATCCGATCAAGCGGCTGATCCTAAGCAGTACGGTTGGCTTTGCTCCCACCGCGATCAAAATTGAGGGCGCCGTTCATGAGTTTGACAGCGTGCGCGGGGTAGTGGAAGATGTGGCGAGACTCATCGTGAATCTCAAAAATATCCGCTTCAAAAGTAGCCTTGAACGCGCGGAGCTATCTCTGTCCTTTAAGGGACCAAAAGAGATAACGGGAGCCGATTTGGCGGCTGGAGGAGTGGAAGTTGTAACGCCAGATGCGCACTTTGCTACCATTAACGAAGATGGCGCGCTTAAACTCTCCATTATTCTGGAGAAGGGAATGGGTTACGTTCCAAGCGAAGAGATTAGAGAGATCGCGCCTGAGGGCTTTTTGCCGATGGATGCGATTTTTACGCCGATTAGAAAGGTCAACTACACGACCGAAAAGATGCTTGTTGAGGATAACCCCAACTATGAAAAGATCGTTTATGAAATATCAACCTACGGACAGGCAGATCCGATCGAAGTGTTCGCAAGCGGCGTTGCCGCCCTGTTTAAGCAGATGGAGATTCTATCCACCTCGTTTGGGATCAAGAGCAGTTCGGCATCGTTGAAATCGACCGCTGTTGACGACAACCTCAAGACGCTTTTGACAAGAGTGGAGGATATGGGTCTTTCCGCACGAAGCCACCACTGTCTGGCAAGAAGCGGTGTTGAGTTTCTAGGAGAGATTGTTTTAATGGACGAAAGCGAGCTTACCAAAGTTAAAAACTTAGGCAAAAAATCGCTTGACGAGATCAAAGAGAAACTAGAGCAGTTTGGCTACCTTGCGGGCGAAGCTCTGCCGAGCGACACAGCCGAGTCGCTGCGGACTAAAATTGCAGAATTAAAAAAAGGCGAAATATGAGACACTTAAAAGCGCATAGAAAACTTGGCAGGACATCTACACACCGCAAAGCGCTACTTAAAAATATGAGTATCGCCCTGATCCGCGAGGGAAAGATAGAGACGACCGAGCCTAAGGCAAAAGAGCTAAAAGGCTATGTGGAAAAGCTGATCACGCGGGCAAAGAAGGGTGATGGCAACGCGCACAGAGCGGTTTTCAGCGCCTTACAGGAGAAGGAGATAACGCACAAGCTGGTAACGGAAGTCGCTCCGAAATATGTTGAGCGCAAGGGCGGCTACGTGTCGATTCAGAAGACTGGAATACGGCGCGGCGATGGCGCGCCTTTGGCTGTCTTAACGCTTATCTGATCCTTTCTGAATGCTCTTTCCATTTTCGGATGAGGAGATGATGGGCGCTGTGGAGCGTCTGCTGGAGGGAGTGCGTCCGGCGTTGCTACGCGATGGCGGTAATGTCGAGCTAGTAAAAATTGAGAAGGCGGTGGTTTATGTGCGCTTGACGGGCGCGTGCAGAGGCTGCGCTTCTAGTTCCGCTACGCTAAAATATCTGGTGGAGAATACGCTCAAAGCCAATATCCACCCAGACGTACGGGTAGAGGAATGCATGTGACAAAAGCGAAGAGTTTTATTATGAAAGCCGAGAGGGCGCTTTCATCGTCCGATTTTGAGAGGGCTGCGCTCAATTACAACCTTTCGATCGCGCAAAAACCGGACAACGAGGAAGCGGTGATCGGCATTATGCTGTGCAGCTACGCGAAATTGCGCCCCGATGTGGCGCTTATGATCTTTGAGCTTTACGAGATTTTGCGCAGCGATCGACCTAAAGAGGCGAAAAGCATGGTGATAAATCTTATAGAAACGGCGGAAAAAGAGGAGATCGCCCTGCAATCGGAGGGCGAATCGATCGACCCGCAGGACGGGATCGCCTATGACGACTTTAAGCGGCTGATAAATAGCGACACCTTCTCTTCCATTTACGAAAAGACGGTGTGGTCTACAAACGTTTTTATCTCCCATAAAAGCGAGTGGCTTGACTTTTTGGAGAGGCTCATCGATCACGGCTATACGGATATGGCGTACTTCTATCTGGAGGAGGCGCTACCGCTTTGGGGCGCGGACGAGCGCACGCGGACGCTGCTCAATAAGCTGAAGGCGAAGGAAGAGAGTGCTTTACAGCGCTAACGCGCCATACGAATTCATCACCGCGGATTCGCGAGAAGTAACGGAGAATACGGCGTTTGTCGTAGACTGGTACTCTCAGAGGTTTATCGACGATGCGAAAAGGCGCGGGGCGAAGGGAATCTTATGCGCTGCCGATCTAAAGGCGCACTTTGACGTTGATCTGCCGATCGTCGGCGTTACCGGTACAAACGGCAAAACAACGACCGCCGCGCTGATCTACTCGATCTTGCTCGATCTAGGCTACAAAGCCGCCATGCAGGGAACGCGCGGCTTTTTTGTCAATGGCCGCAAAAGAGGCGAAAAACACCTTACGACGCCTATGCTACTGGACAACTACGCCCGTATTGACCAAGCGAAAAAAGAGGGGTGCGATTTTTTTATCACGGAGGTCAGTTCGCACGCGATCGCGCAGAAGCGGCTTGAGGCGATCGACTTTGCGCTTAAAGTTCACACCAACATCACCGGCGATCATCTGGATTTTCACGGGAGCTTCGAGAACTATCGCGGCGTAAAGAACAGCTTTTTCGTCGATGGCGCGCTCAAACTCGTAAACAAGGACGATCCCAATGTCCGGTTTAACATTCAAAATGCGCGTACCTACGCGATCGGGCAAAGCGCTACCTTTACGCTGGAGGCATACTCAAAGCATGGAGCGGTAAGCGGCGCGATCGCCTTCGCGGAGGAAAGAGGGGTTTTTCACTCGGCGCTGATCGGATACTTTAACCTCTACAACATCTTAGCGGCGGCGGCGGCGGTAAAGCTGCTTACCAATCGACCGCTCAAGGAAATATGCGGCTGTATTGAAAACTTTGGCGGCGTAAAGGGGCGTATGCAGATCGTCAGTGAAAAGCCGCTGATCATTGTCGATTTCGCGCATACGGCGGACGGGATCAGGCAGGCTCTCTCGGCGCTTGCATCGAATAACCTTGTCGTTGTGTTCGGCGCGGGCGGAGACAGGGATCGCTCCAAGCGCCCGCAGATGGGGCGCGAGGCGGCGCGTTACGCTAGTAGGATATTTCTCACCAGCGATAATCCGCGAAGCGAAGAACCGCTTGCCATCATAAACGATATCGCAGCAGGCTGCGGCGATCATGACGATCTGCATATAGAACCGGATCGCAAAAAAGCGATAGGAAAAGCGATAGCGAGTCTAAATAATGATGAAATTTTGATTATACTTGGGAAAGGAGATGAGACAACGCAACAGATCGGCGATATCCTCTATCCGTTCAGCGATGAGGAGTGCGTTTTGGAGTTGTTAAAGGATCGCGTATGTTAAGAGAAATGGTATTTGCGAAAATTCACCGCGCAACGGTAACAGAGGCAAATTTAAACTATGTCGGATCGATCTCGATCGACGAAGCCTTGCTTGATGCCAGCGGTATATTAGCGGGGCAGAAGGTAGAGGTACTCAACGTCAATAATGGGGCGCGGTTTACCACCTACGCGATCAAAAGCGAACGGTACGGCGGCAGGGTGTGCATAAACGGCGCGGCGGCGCGGCTTGCCTGCGTTGGCGATCGCGTTATTATCGTGGCGTACGGTATGTACGCGCACAGCGAGCTTGAAGGCTACAGCCCAAACATTGTTATTGTTGACGAGAACAACAAGCTCACGCAGATGCTGCGCGAAATATAAAAGGCTCATTGTGTTTGAAGGCATGGATTTCGGCAAGCTTTCTCAGATGATGCAGGAGGCGCAGGCGAAGGCGCGTGCGATGGAGGAGGACAACGAGAGCAAGGTCTTTGAGGGTAAAAGCGGCGGAGGCATGATCAGAGTAAAAGTCAACGGCAACGCGGAGCTTTTAGACCTTGATATTGACGATTCTCTCTTATCCGACAAGCAGGCGCTGATCATTTTGCTAATCGGCGCGGTAAATGACGCGATCAAACTTTCCGCCGATGCCAAGCAAAAAGCGGCGTTTGAGATGGCGGCGAGCTTTATGCCGAATCTCTCAGGCAGAGGGTAACGTTGAAGGCGGCGCTTTTCGTGTGCGCTCTCTTTGCCGTTATCCGCGCCGACGAATTTGCCGCCTGCCTTGAACGCCACAGCCTTTCGACAGCGGAGCAAGGGACGCTTTTCACGGTCGCAATAGACAAGGATCGCCTGCTTGCAATCGGCGATTCCCCGCTTCCTAAGGGGTGGGAGTCTCTGCGCTACGATCCGCTTACCGGACTGACGCTGGCAAAGGCGGCGCACAATTTGCTGCCGATCGTCCTGCGCGGCGCCGATCGCATAAACGAACACAAAGAGGCGGCGTTTTTTGGCAAAAGCGGCATATCCATTGTTCCAGCGCAGAGCGTGAAGCGGCAAAACGGCGTGGAGACGGCGGGAGGCAGAGCCACCGGAACGCTGCTTACCTCTCCATGCTTCGGCGTTACCGCGATTGCGACAGACGCGGGTTTTATTGAGAGCGAATTTCTGCGGAGGTTTATCGACAGCAATCAGAGCGGACGCTTCTTCTGGGGCGATCTGGGCGTACGGCTCAAGGGCTTTACCGTTGAGTTTATCGATCCGTTTGTACGCGCCTCTCCTCTTCTGGCGGGCGATAAGATCGTGTCGATCAACGGCGTTTCATTTGGCGGCAGTTACGAGCTGGAACGCGCCGTTTTGCTGCTGGAGCCGGAAACGACAGCGGCGATCGCGATTGAACGCGGCGGCAGGCTAGTGGAGCTTCAATCACCGGTTTACCGGCGTCTGGGCGGTTTTCTTTTTGCCGATACCTTTTTGGAGCGGCTGGGGATACGCTTTGATAAGGCGCTGTTTGTCCGCAGCGTGGAGAGCATAAATGGCAGAACGTTGCCGATCGCTTTGAATGACCGCCTAATCTCAATAAACGGGATACAAGTTGCCGACGATCGCGGGGTACGGGCGGCGCTTTCGGCGTTTAATGGTCAAATAAGGCTGTTGATGCAGCGCAGCGATTTTCAGTTTTTCATCAATGTCGATATGGAGAGCTATGGATTTTGAAAATTATCTGAGGGCAAATCTGCCTATAGTCGAAAGCTTCCACCCTCACTATAAAAAGGCGCTGAAAGAGATGATGCTCTGCGGCGGCAAGCGTTTTCGCCCTGCGCTGGTTTTTGCCGCCTGCGCGGGGATCGCGCCCGAACTGGTCGAGTCGTCCTTTCCTGCCGCGCTTGCGGTGGAGATGCTCCACACCTATTCGCTTATACATGACGATCTGCCCGCGATGGACGATGCCGATCTGCGGCGCGGGCGCGCCACTCTGCACAAAACCTACGACGAGGTTACGGCAATTCTGGTGGGCGACGCGCTGAATACGCACAGCTTTTACGTGATCGCTTCCTCCAGCCTGCCCGATCAAACCAAAACGGCGCTGATTGAAACGCTGTCTTTTAACGGCGGCGCCGGTGGAATGGTGCTTGGTCAGGCGCTTGACTGCCATTTTGAAGGCGTAAAGCTGCCGCTCGATCGTCTGGAGTTTATCCATATTCACAAGACCGCGATGCTCATCGCCGCCAGCCTGAAGATGGGAGCGATCGTGGCGCGGGCGGCGGAGGCGTTGCGCGGCGAGCTTTACGATTTGGGGCTGAAAATAGGTCTCTTTTTCCAGATCCGCGACGATATTATTGACGCGACAGAAGACGAAAAAAGCGCGGGCAAAAGCGTCCATCAGGACGACGGCAAGAACAGCTATGTAACTCTGTTGGGGCTGGAGGGGGCGCAGGAGCGGCTCGATCGATCCGCCGAGGAGATTAGGGACAAGACGCGATCGCTTCCGTGCGATCTGCGCGCGACGGTCTCAAACGCCCTGAAAGGTTATCTATAACCCACACCTCAATCGTAATTAAAACACCGACACGCGCTGCCGATTTACGATAGGGAATTAAAGTTGCTTATTTTTATAGAATAAGGAGAGTGCTATGCGTGTCAGTACTTCGGCTATCTACAATAGTTTTATCGTCAATCAACAGCGCGCTTTAAGCGATTTGCTGAACGTCAACGATCAGATGTCCAGCGGGTTGAAAATACATTACGGCTATGAGGAAAGCACCATCTATCAAGACGCGCTCCGCCTGATCAGCGAGCGCTCGGAACTTACGCAGGTATCGGATAACGTGCAGAAAGCAAAAACATTTTCAGATAACTCCGATACGGCGCTCTCCTCTATGATTCAGACGCTTGAAACCTTTAAGGTGAAGCTAGTGCAGGCGGCAAACGACGTTCATTCCACCACCAGCTACGCTGCGCTTGCCAGCAATCTTGAGGCGCTTATGTTTAGCATCCGCGATATTGCCAACACTTCCATCAACGGCAATTTCCTCTTTTCCGGCACCGATGTGAAGCAGAAGCCGTTTGACGAAAACGGGAACTACTACGGGAATGATCAGCAGATCAAAGCGCAGGCGGGCGATCGGGTGGAGATCGTGTATAACATTGACGGATACACGTTGGCACAGGGCTTTGACAGCGACTATGGCAAGCGCATTACGACCAATATGCAGCTTTACAATCAGACCCTTCTGCACCATAGGACGCTTAGCGTTGACGATCCTATGGGGCTTGATGTGGAGACGCCGATCACGGTGGGCGATACGATCCGCGATCTGATCGGGCAACCGGATAACACAAAGCCGACCTATTTTTATATCAGAGGAAGCAGACCGGATGGCGAGTCTTTCAAGTCGCGGTTTGAGCTTACAAACTACGCGACGGTGCAGGATTTACTCGATCAGATAGGGCGTGAGATGGGCAATACAAACGTCTATCAGTCTGTGGAGGTAACCCTTAGCGAACTAGGGCATATCGAAGTGAAAGATGTTAAGAGCGGGCAGATGCTCACCGATTTTCACCTCTTTGCCAGCGACGTTGAAACCGACGACATAAATACGCTTGGCGAGACGGAAAATGCCCATATATTCGCGTTCAACAAGAGCGGCTACAGCTATGTCCGCACGCAGGATACGATCGCTTCCGCGCAGGACTTTTACGATCAGAGATCGTTCGTATTTGAGACCACGCTGCGGCGGCAGGATACGGAGGCGAAGGCGGAGAAGAGCGATACGGCGCGCAGCATAATGGGAGAGAGTATCGATCGTGTAACTTTTACGATCAACGGCGTAGCGCATACATTCGCAGTCAGCGCGACCACGACGATGGGCAATTTGACGGATGCGATCAAAAGCGAGTTGGAGAGTTCTCTTGGCGGATCGTTTGATGTCGATTTGAGAGATGGCAGGCTTGCCGTTTTCGACAACAGCGCAAGCAGCCCGACTGCTGATGAATTTGTGCCGACTCTTTTGAGCGGCATTACAATTACCGCCGAAAACAGTTTGGGCGGGAAGGTGCTTGCCTTCGCTCCCTCTGACGCGGTAGGGTACGATCGCGCCTATTTTGAAAAAGAGGGGGCGGTGTTCACATCGGCAGTTTCTCAAGTAACGCGAAGCGGCGGCAGTTATGCGACCGCCGTAACTCAGTTGCAAGAGACGAGCGGAGCGAGCAATCTGGACGAAACGCGCCTTCATCTGGAGTTTATTGATGTCAACGGAAACCGCAAGCTGGCGGAGATTACTCTCCGCGACATACCGGACGAAAACGGCAGGCTGTCCACCTTTCAGGTGATCGAGCCTAGCGTGGGCGCGGTTTACGACATCTTTGATCAAAACGGCGATAAAACAACCGCGAGCGGATACGCATCTGAAGAGCTTGTGCCGTACAGCGACGGGCTTGTGATCAAGAACGAGGATCATAAAGGAGTAACCTATCAGCAGTTGATGAACGTGATGACGATCGCGTTGAGCGGCGAGACGCCCGCCAGCGGCAGCTTTGAGGATTTCAACCGCGCCCTTGAGCGGGCGCAGGAGAGCGTCAGCGTCGAACTAGACAACAGCGGGCGCTTTGTGATCAAAGATAAAACCGCGAGCGAGAGCGTAATGCAGATATCTCTCTTTGACGCCGATACCGATCGCTTTGGCGACTATACATACACCACGGACAAGACGCTCCTGCAAACGTACAGCGGCGCGAAAGGCGAACCCGGATGGAACGTATTGGATACGCACACGGATCGTCCTTTAAGCGAGGTGTTCGGCTTTAACTTCAGCGGCAATCTGGTCTTGAGCGGCGATAGCATATACGGCGCCTCCGTGTCATCTTCAGCGCTAAACGAGAACAGCACGCTACAGGAGCTGATGGACGCCATTGACGCAACGTTTGGCGATGGCGCTGGAATTGGCGGGTTTGTTACGCAGATCGTCGATGGCAGGCTGATCACAAGGGACAACACCAATCCGAACTCCTCTCTTGTGTCGATTGACTTTCTCTTTCAGGGCGCTCAGATTGAAAAACCGCAAGACGACTCTCCCGCATGGACATTCAGCGCCAATAACGCCCTTACGATCGACGAGCCACGTGTAAATCTCTTTGACACGCTTCAAGAGGCGATCGACGCGGTGCGAATGGGCATGACTAGACCCGATGGCGACAGCGCCGAAGGGTCGAGAAATATCGGCATTCAAAACTCCATAGCCGCCGTCGATCACCTGCTGGATCATCTGATCAAGATGCAGACGCAAAACGGCTCGATCGGCACTACGCTGGAATTGACCTATGAAAAATCGCAGATGCTGATTCTCAACGTCAACACGTTAAAATCCGAAGTACTAGACGCCGACATCGGCGAAACTGTGGTGAAGATGAATCAGTTAAGCGTGGCTTATCAGGCGCTTTTAGCTACTTTGAATCGTATCCATTCAATGAGCTTGGTAAACTATTTGCAATAGGGATTAGGTGAAGAGAGAGGCTTTTTTTCTTTTAGGCGTGGGAGTGTTTGTTTACCTTTCGCTTGCGCTCTATATGGGCGGCGACGCGCCGGTGGGCATAGTTGGACATAAACTCGCCGACATTCTGACGCGGCTTTTTGGTAAGCTGATATATCTGGCTCCGCCGGCGGGATTCTGGGCGATCTATCGCGCTTACAAGTATCCGCCCACACCGCGCAGATGGGTTGAAGCGATCGCGGCGATCTTGCTTTTTGGCGCGGCGGGCGCGATCTTTGAGGCAATGCTGTTTCAGACCAGCTTGATTGGCAACGCCTTATACGAGACAATGTATCCATACATCGGCAAGAGCGGAATTGTGATTTTCGCCTTTTTTCTGATCGTAAACGGCTGGCTGCTCTCGTTTCGCGTTACCGTCCTCGGCTTTTTGCGCTTTATGGCGGATTCGTTTCCAAACTCAAGGCTTTTCGCGCGCTGGAAGGTGTTCAAGGAGGCGACAAAGGACTCCTTTGAAAACCTGCTGAAAAACGGCAGGGATTTACAGGAACTCGACGATATTCCTCCGTTTGAGCCTCGCGGTGTTACCACGCAGGAGATCGACGACTACCTTAGGGACAAACGGCGCGAGATGGAGGAGTTTAACGAACAGATCGAACTCGATCCAAGCGACAAGCGGCGCATAGCAGTGCTGCAAAGCTCTATGCGCGACGATATCCACAAGGCGACTGTCGTCCGTGAGCTGGAAGAGAATACAAGGCTGCTGGAGCTGGTGGAGAAGGGCAAAACCGAGAAACCTAAGGATTTTAAGCTCCCAACGTTGGAATTTCTCGCCGTTGCGCCCAAGAAAAAGGGTGAAATCAACGAGGCGGATATAGACGCGAAGATCGCCGATCTGCTGGAGAAGCTGCGAATGTTTAAGATCGACGGCGATGTGGTGCGTACCTATACAGGACCGGTGGTAACCACCTTTGAGTTTAAGCCTTCCGCGCACGTAAAAGTTTCACGCATTATGAGTCTGGAAAACGACATAGCGATGGCGCTTAGAGCGCAGACGATCAGGATACAAGCGCCGATACCGGGAAAAGATGTCGTAGGGATTGAGATACCAAATCAGACGATCGAAACCATCTATCTGCACGAGCTTCTTTCAAGCAAGCTATTTTTGGAGGCGGCGAGCGAGCTTACGATTGCGCTTGGAAAAGATATTGTCGGCAATCCGTTTATTACAGACCTAAAAAAGCTTCCACACCTGCTGATCGCCGGCACGACGGGCAGCGGAAAGAGCGTGGGCATAAACGCTATGATTCTTTCGCTTCTATATCGCAACTCCCCCGATACGCTGCGGCTGCTGATGATTGACCCTAAGATGCTGGAATTTAGCGTCTACAATGACATTCCGCACCTTTTGACGCCCGTAATCACCAAACCCAAGCAGGCGATTGCGGCGCTTGCGAATATGGTGTTGGAGATGGAGCGCCGCTACTCAATGATGAGTAAAACAAAGACAAAGAACATTGAGGGTTATAACCAAAAGGCGGTCGCGGAGAAGTTTGATCCGCTGCCGTTTATCGTGGTAGTAATTGATGAGCTGGCTGATTTGATAATGACAGGCGGCAAAGAGGTGGAAATATCCATAGCGCGGCTGGCGCAGATGGCGAGGGCGAGCGGTATTCATCTTATTGTCGCCACTCAGCGTCCTAGCGTTGATGTGATCACCGGACTTATCAAGGCAAACCTGCCAAGCCGCATTAGCTATCGGGTTGGCAGCAAGATAGACTCTAAAGTGATCCTTGATACGCAGGGCGCAGAGAGTCTTTTGGGACGCGGCGATATGCTCTTTACGCCGCCTTCAAGCGTTGGGCTGGTCAGACTGCACGCACCGCTTAGCACGGAGCAGGAGATTGAAAAGGTTACGGAGTTTCTGAAGGCGCAGCGTCCGCCCGAATACGACAACAGCTTCTTGACGGAGGGGGGCGATCTAACACCCGCGAGCGAAGAGGGCGATCTCAACGAGCCGCTTGATGAGATGTTTGAGGAGGCAAAGGCGATCGTTTTGAGCGAAAGGAAAAGCTCAATCAGCTACATTCAGCGCCGTCTGCAAATAGGGTACAACCGCGCCGCCCGCATTATCGAACAGCTTGAAAAACGCGGCGTGCTGGGCGAGCAGAACAGCAAAGGTCAGAGGGAAATTTTGTAGCTCCGGCGTGTTTTAGCGGCTTTTTACAAAAATCTTACCTTTTTACCCTTGCGCTTCTCTCAAAAAGTGTTACAACCGCTAAGGTTTACATAAACATATAGGGATGGCTTGAAATGGCGTTCCCTCGAGTATAAAAAGGATATACTACAGAAGATGAAGAAGAGAATTGCCGATTGGAGCGAGAAAATAAGCGCGGGAGCATTCTTGGTTGCTGTTTTTTTAAGCTGAATGGATCGGCGTTATCGTAAGCCTCACCGCGTTAAGCGTGAGCTTATGGTTTACCTACATAGGGAAAGGGGAACGAAAATGAACGCGCAATGGATTGCCCTTTTGGGCGTTTTACTTTTGATGGGTATTTATGGTTTGCTTGCCCAAAAAGCAAATCACAAACATAAAACCGAGCAATAGTCGCTTCTCCAAAGCGTTAAACGACATTCAGTCACTGCCAATCCGCAATCGATCGTCAGTCAACTCTCGATCGTCGATCGAACAACTTTCGCCCGATCAAACCCTTCCAACCTCTGCGCTAGTTATCGTTTCGTCTGCGGATACTAAGGTTTGGTATCGCAAGTTTGCGTAGCGTTAGCGGACGCAAGGGGCGATCTTTAGCTACGTTTACCGCAAAGAAAACGGATGACTATAGTAGGCTATTCCTTGCTAGTCGCGCTAGGTCTCATAATCGCTGTGTCGCGTAGGCGGCTTTTGTCTATCTCTCTACCAGACGTGCTTCGTATAAAAACTGGCTGGGGGCGTAACTGATATTTTTGTAGCGATCCATCAGTGCGTAACTCAAAAACAGACTTTCACGCGCGCGGGTTACGGCTACATAGAAGAGTCTGCGCTCCTCTTCTATATTGCCCGCTTGCCTCATCAGCTTGCGATTAGGAAACCGCCCATCCATCAGATCGATTACAAACACTTCGTCAAACTCCAGCCCTTTTGAGGCATGCACGGAGAGAAGATTCACGCCGCTTCCCTCGCTCATTTCGCTGCTGCCCAGCACCATGGCGTTCAAAAATTTCTCGCTTTCCTGATAGGGTTTTGAAAGCTCTTTTAGCGTTTCCGCCTTCATCAAAATCCTCATTTTCGCCTGATCGATCAGGTACTCTTCCGGCATCTTCTCCTTTTTTGACGCGCGTCTTCTCGCCAGCGTAGAGCTTATGGTGTCAAACAGCGACGATCGTATGATGATCTCAAGCTGGCGGCGCGGAGGTTGCGATACATCAAGATCGCAAAGAAGCTGCCATAGCCGCGAAAGATATTTAGCGCCATCGCCGTTCATCTGCGGGTGCATTAAAAACGGGTGGGTTTCAAACGGCTCTGGCAGATCGTCAAACCTCTTTCCGCCCGTCGCGCCGCCGGCAAAAAGAGAACCATTTCGTTTGCCGAAGATGGGCTTGACGGTCGAGATGGGCGCGATAAACGCATTCACCAAACTGCCGTTGCCCAGCGTAAGCGCGGCATCGTAAAGCTCCTTCGCGCTACTCGCGCCGATCTTGGGCGCGAACTCTAAAACATGGATAAACGCCAGAAGATCGCGTGGATTGACCAAAAATGTCAGCAGGTTAAGAAGCGTTCTAACCTCTTCTGACTCAAAAAAGCTACCGCTTCCTTTTCTCTTGGTGGCGATCCGCCTCTCTTTGAGCATCGCTTCAATCCCGTCCGCGCTGGAGTTATTACGAAAAAGTACGGCGATTTCGCTTCGATCAAAGTGAGAGTGGCTTATGCATTCGGCGATCTGCCTATATTGATCAAAAAGTTCGTCAAACGCCAGAACTCTCGGATGTGCCGCCGCTTTGGTTTTGACGACCTCCATCTCTTTGGGATATATCCGCTTGTTGTGCGATATTACACGGTTCGCGAGGCTTAGTATCTGACCGCTTGATCGGTAGTTTTTGTTCAGCGTCCATACTTTTGCATCTGGATAGCGCTTGTCGAAACCGGCAATAATCTCTATCTCCGCGCCGTTAAAAGCGTATATACTTTGATCATAATCTCCCACACAGAATAGGGAAGGGGGGTTGATCGCTTCAATAATAGAGTTTTGAAGCGGATTTGTATCTTGATATTCATCTACAAGGACTTCAAAAAATGGGCTTTTTAATCCGTTTTGTAAAGATGCGCGCATCTGTATCAGAAGATCGTTAAAACCGACAAAACCAAGCTCTTTTTTCAGCGCGGTAAATTCGTTGAACATCGTGCCGTAAAGCGCCGCATAGTGCTTATGATCGCCGTTTTTTTCACAGAGCCAGAGGGCAAAATCCATATCGGCGCGGTTCTCCCAGAGCGCGTGATAGTCATAAACATATTGAGCGCTCAATATTCTTTTGTCAAGCAAGCCCTCTTTTGAGATGTGTTTGTCGTACACTGTTTTGAAGAGCGTCTTTAGCTCCGATGGGCGTTTAAGAACAATATTTTCGCCGATCGCCCTGAGCCATTTATAGCTGATGGCGTGAAATGTCCCCGCCGTTATCCCTCCTGCGATGGAGGTTCCGAAGAGCTTTGCTATGCGTCCTATCATTTCTCCGGAGGCTTTGTTTGTAAATGTAAGAAGCAGAATTTCTTTTGCTTCTTTGCCGCTTTGAAGTAGATGGGCGATCCGTCCGACAATCGTACTTGTCTTGCCCGTCCCCGCCGAGGCGATGATCAGGTTGTGTCCAAACGGCGCTTTTGCAGCCAAAAGCTGATTGTGATTTAACATCGAGAGCGGCAATCTATATGCCCTTTTGCTTTTTGATTTTAGTAATTTCTTTTAAGTACCAGCAAAGTTCTTTGCCGCTTATGTTCATTCCTACAAGCCGCCATAGGCCGTCGTTGTTTTCGATTCTCAAAGGAGCGATAACAAAGGTTTCTTCATCTTTTTTTACAACGACGTTCTGATGTTTTTTTATCGCCTTTTGAACCGTTTTGATCATACTCATATATTCGGTGATGTTTTCCAGCTCGCAGCTTTTCAGGCGGTAGCCTTCGCCTCCTTTTTCTATGGGGCAATTCGCTTTTTTTAACCGGTTTAGATCGCGCAGAATCGTGCGTTCGCTTACGTCAAACTCCCTTGCAAGATCCGCGGGATTGAGCGGAGTGCGGTTGTAGAGCCGCGTAAGCATGGCGCTCAGGCGGATCAACAGAGAGCCGTAGTGGTGCGCGTAGGTACTCAAAACAGCGGACCGCTGTCGCTGCCGGTCGCTTCGGAGGCAGTACGCTTAGGCTGTTTTGATGTGCTGGTAAATACCTCTTTTTTGCCGTTTCCCATATCTACCTCAAGTACGCCAGCGGGGCGATCAAACCGGCGTTTCAACTCTGGGCGCACTTTGATTAGCTCGCGGTAGTAGTCGCCAAACACCGGGGCGCTGAACCCCGCGCCCGTCCCCAGCGGACCCATCGAACTGTCGTCATCGTTGCCATACCACACAATCGTTTCGGTGTCGGGAGTAAAGCCGACAAACCACGCGTCTCGCGAATCGTTGGTAGTCCCCGTCTTGCCGGCGATCTCAATGTTTGCCACACGCGCTCTTCTGCCGGTGCCGCGCCTAACAGCGTCTTGCAAAACGTTGATCATCAGATACGCCTGTTCCGGCTTAGTTACCAAAACTCCCTCCGATTCGTACAGCTTTGATGCGCCATAGCGGTCGATCACCTCCGTAGCGACACGTATTTTCATCCTTTCGCCATAGTTGGAAATAACCGTCCAATACTCGGCAAACTCAAACGGGCTTAGGCTGTGCGCGCCCAACGCGATCGTCATGTCATAAATCAGCGGCTTTGGCAGATAGGAGGAAAGCTGATCGAAAAGCTGCGACAAACCGATTGTCTCCACAAGGTTGATAGTCGCCAGATTGCGGGAAACCACTACCGCGTCCCGCACTGTCATTAAGCCGACAAAGTTATCGTCAAAGTTTGTAGGCCGCCAGATTTTTTCTTCTTTATCCTCGCTGTCGGCGTACTTGTAGGTGCGCGAAATATCGGCGATTGGGGATGCGGGCGAATAGCCGAGATCGAACGCCGAGAGATATATAAAAGGCTTAAATGAGCTGCCAAGCTGCCTTTTTGACTGATAGGCGCGGTTAAAAACGCTTTTGGAGTAGTCCGCTCCGCCCACTAGCGCAAGTAAATCGCCCGTCTGCTGCTTGATCGTAACCAACGCGCCGTTAAGCTGAGAAAGTTTAGCGTCCAGAAGCTCGTCATTTACAGCGTAGTTGGTGAAATTGTTATCCGCGCTGGGTTGAACGCGAACGATAAATGACCCCAGATTGTCGCTTATTTTGTCCATCTCCTCTTTGCGCTTCGCCGGATCGATATTGCGATCGGCAAGCAGAGCGTTGTAGCGGTCAGTCTCTTTGCGGCAGTAGTCCTCAACGCGCGTCTTGATATCGTCATATCCTTTTTTGATCGCCGCCTCCGCAGTTTTTTGCATCGCTAGATCGATCGTCGTATAGACGGTGTAGCCGCCGCTTCTTATGTCTGGAAAATCGACTGAGAGATGCTTGACAATCGCGTCGATCGCGTAAGGAGCCTTGTTGCGTGTAAGCGTATCGTCGAAGATCTCCGGCACCTGCGTGATGGCGGTTTTGTACTCATCCTCGCTGATCCAGCCTAGAAGCATCATTCGCTCCAGCACCAGATTGGCGCGGGCGATTGAATCTTGCAGATTCTTCGTCGGATCGTAAAAGTTGGGAAGCCGCGGAATCCCCGCGAGCATAGCGATCTCCTTCATGGTCAGTTGATCGAGGTCTTTGCGAAAGTAACCCAGCGCCGCCGTGCGAACGCCGTAGTAACCATGCCCCATATAGATATCGTTGAAGTAGCGTTCCAGAATTTGCTCTTTGGTCAAACTCATTTCTACCCGCAAAGCCAGAATCGCCTCCGTCAGCTTGCGATCTAGGGTTTTTTCACGCGAGAGGAGCAAGTTTTTTACAAGCTGCTGCGTGATCGTGCTTGCGCCTTCAACCGCTCTACCTGCGAGGATCACCTTGTACGTAGCTCTGCCGATCGCCTCCGGATTGATGCCATAATGCTCAAAAAAGCTGGTGTCCTCAATAGCCACCAACGCCTCTACCATTCGCGATGGTATCTGCTCAAACGGCACGTATATGCGATGCTCATCGACAAAGAGATTGGCGATCAGCTCGCCGTTGCGATCGTAAAACTGCGTGGTCAGCTTAGGATGGAAATAGACAAGCGGATCGGTGTTTATGCTCAGGGCGCGCACAAGATATACCGTCAAAATGGTGATGCCGATAACGGCGATGCTCAGCGTGACCAATACGGAAACAAGAAAAGTTTTTTTCAGCTTTTCTAGCTTGCTGGTATGGGCGGAATCGCCCTCTTTTATCGATCTTCCGCGAAAGAAAAATTTCAAACTCTCCACTCCCTCTTTTCAAAATTTGACGCGATCAGCG
Source organism: Helicobacteraceae bacterium (assembly GCA_031260125.1). GTDB lineage: Bacteria > Campylobacterota > Campylobacteria > Campylobacterales > SZUA-545 > JAIRKM01. The sequence goes on from JAIRKM010000016.1 coordinate 48,266, forward strand.
CTTTGGTCTGATCGTGTTTTGGCGCGCCTAAAACCTCTTCGCGCGCTCCGCTTTCTATAATTCTACCGCGATCTATCACGGTCAGGTTGTCGCAAATGGCGGCGACGGCTGAAAAGTCGTGCGAAACAAACAGGATATCCGCGCCTCTGTCTCTGATCGCGCCAAAAAGTTCGAGAATCCCGCGTTTGCTCTCCTGATCAAGCGCGGTTGTCGGCTCGTCCAGCAATAGAAGGCGAGGCTCTTTTGCCAGCGATATGGCGGCGATCACCCGCTGTAACTGACCTCCGCTAAGCTCAGAAGGAAACCTATCAAGCGCCCATTCTGCCAGCCCCACAACCTCCAGCAGCTCCGCCGCCCGCCTTCTTTCCTCGTGAAACTGCGCTCCAATTTTGCTCATTGGACTTAGCGCGGTAAAGGGATTCTGCGGGATAAACGCGACCGTTTCGCCGCGCTTAAACTCAAACGGCGCGTCGATCTCTCTCGTGAGCGTCATCGCCTTTGGCAGAAGATTGAGCAGCGCCTTCAAGGTCAGGCTTTTGCCGCTACCGCTCGCGCCCACCATTCCCAGCGCGCTATCGATCGAAAGCGACAGATCGAGCAGCGTTTCTTCCTGAAAAGTAACCTTTAGTTTTTTGATCTCAACGCTCAACGCTTTTCTTTCGTCTTTTCTGGAAGATCACATATACCGTCGCGATAAAAATCACGAATATGAGCGCCGCAATTATAGCAACGTATAGATACCTTTCAATCATTTCCTGATTCTCACCGATAAAATATCCCAAAAATACCAGAACTGTCGACCAGATCGTGGCGCCGGCTGATGTAAAAAGCGCAAACAAAAATACGTTCATACGGGCAAGCCCCGCCGGTAGCGAAATATATTGCCGCACAACGGGGATCAACCGTCCGCTAAAGGTAGAAATATGCCCGTGCGCTTTGAAATAGCGCTCGACTTTTTGCATCGTCTCTTCGGTAAAAAATACGTAATGCCCCCAGCGCAAAATCGCCTTGCGTCCCAGCGTGATCGCCAGATAGTAGTTAAACAGCGATCCAAGCAGACTTCCCAATACGCCGCAGGCGATCGCCGCGCATATATTCATCTCGCCTTTGCTTGCCAAGTAGCCCGCCGGAATCATCGCCACTTCGCTTGGAAAGGGGAAAAAACTGCTCTCCAAAAACATCATAAGAGCTATGCCGACATAACCCATATCGGCTACAAGCTCGACGATAAAATTAACTATGTCGCTTAGCATTAGCGTCTATATGTCCTTTTGCGCGAACTTCACGAGCTTGCTCACTACTCATAGCGCGTCTTTTTGCCACTATCTTCTCTCCCCTATAATCAACAGCTCGTGACTTGTTTTTATATTGTCATCGTCGCCGCGTTCAATACGGTTTTTACCTATTCTTATTTCTCCTTGTCCCATAGTGTATTGCCAGCTTGGTTCTAGGATTTTGTATTCCTTATACGTGTCTCTAACAAATGCGCAATCGTTGTAGGAGAGGATAAATCCACCTTTGTGCGATCTCAGCGCCTCGCTAAGCGCTATATGGTCAAATCCGTTATGATGAATTGGAAAGTTGCGTTGAGGATATACGCCTCTAAACATCTTAGAGTCGCCGCCTAAATAGTATGGAGGATCAAGATACAAGAAATCATCTCTGTGATTTGGAAGAATAGTTTCAAAACTTGCGCATTCGACGCTTACGTTATTTACGTTAAGCGATCGCAGCTTATTTAGCATCGCCGTATAGCGATCCGCGTCCTGATATATTTTGCTCATCCAGCCCAAAAAGCCGGGTCCATATGAAAGGTTGAAATTAAAATAGTAATCTCGCGCTAAAGTTAAAGGTTCCAGCGCCGTCTCTTTTTCCCAATGCCTTGTCAGCTCTTTTTTAACAGCGTTATAGTTTTCCCGCGTGGGTTCAAGCGCCGACAGCGCTTCATATAGCGCGGTGTTATTGCAAAGTGCCTGCCTCCAAAAATTAACCAAAATATCAAAAATATCGTAACCGATCACGGGGATATTTAATTCTTTGGCAATTGCGATCTCCACGCTTCCGCCGCCAAAGAAAGGCGACACAACCTGCTTAACATCGTTTGGCAATTGCTCTACGATCAGCCCAACCGCCAAACTTTTTCCGCCTGGGTATCTTAGTGGCGATTTGCAGTAACGCTTATAACGATTATTAGAGCCTCTCAAACTATATAAAAATAATTCTTTCGCAACCGCCGCCGAGTTTTCTTTGGCGGCGTAGTTAAATAGAGAATCGCTTCGCAATTTTGCGCGGCTGGCGGTAGAAAACCCGAGCGTCACGACAAAAATCCGAGCGTTTTTTCTTCGCCAAAAGCCCCGCTTAGCTCTTTTTTAATAACGCTTTCAAAAATCTCGTTGGTAAAAAGAGCCTCTTCTTGAACAGCCGCTATCATTGCGGCGTTTTTAATGGCAAGCGAAATCTGCGCGCCTGTAAGTTGATATTTGGCAAGCGTCTCTAAATTGAAACCTGTTTCAAAAGGGGCGTTTGTCGGCATAAGTTTTTTCCATATCTCAAGCCGTTGGCTTGCATTGGGCTTCTCGAATTTTATTTTATAGTCAAAGCGGCGTGAAAAGGCTGGATCGATGTTTTCCAATAGGTTTGTAGTGGCAATTAGTATGCCGTCAAACCGCTCTATCTGTTCAAGAAATATATTCTGCATCTGATTGTGCATCTTTTCTGCCCCGCCTGAAACTGCGACGGTACGCGACGATAAAAACTGATCCGCCTCGTTAAGCAGCAAAATTGGCTCGGTTTTGGACTTTGCGACAATATCTTTATACGTGTCGAATATGCGCCGCGCGTTTTTTTCGCTCTCCCCCACATACATTGATAAAATTTTCGAGCAGTCAAAGCTGATCACCTGTTTTTTGAGCGTCTTCGCAATTGAAACAGCGGTTAATGTTTTGCCAGTACCCGGATGCCCATGGAACATTATCTTGGAGTCGGTGGAGCCTTTTTTATCCTTAATACCCCACTCTTTCAGGCGTTTTATAACTTGTGTATCCATTCGCTTCAAAAGAAGTTCAATAATCTCCCTTGTCTCTGAATTCAACACGACATCGTCAAGGGTCGTCCTAGGATCGATCAGCTCAAATATCTCCTGCTCTTTTATCAGCGTGTCGAGTTTAATCCTCTGATTCTTCTTCTTTTTAGAATAAACGATTTCTTTAAGTACCTCTTCCGATATAAAAAAAGAACGGCTCATGCTGCCAAACGGAGTCAATACTTCGTCATAACCGATTATCCCCTTTTCGATCAAAGGCGCATTTTCCTCCAGCAGGCTTCTATTTTTTATCTTTTCATAATCGTCAAAACTTACTATTTCAATCAGCGTATTCATATCGCGCAGATTCTCATCGGTGCCGGAATACTCCTCTTTTAGCAGCGCAAAGAATATAACTCTCTCTTTTTCGTTCAAATGACGCTCTTTGAAATATCTCTCCAGCCGCGGCGACTCTTTTGAAACCGCGATCCTTTTCTTGATCTGCTTTTCCAACATCATCAAGCGGTTCTTCACGCGAGTGAAGCTCTGTGTTGAAGGATCGTAGTTTTGACGTATTTGCGCAAGCTTTTGATAAAGATCGATGCGCAAAAAATTATCTTGGAGATATTCAAGGTGATCGGCGTATGGTTTAACTTCCGGAAGGCGGATATCTAGGTTTCCGTCTTCGACCAGCTTTAGAAAAGTGATTGAAAGTGATATGGATTGGTGAAGTAAATCGAGCAGAATAATATCTGATGTTTTACCGTGATGCTGACCGTTTATAGTAACCCACCCGAGTTCAATAAGATTGCGCACTTCAACGATGTGTGTTACGTATCCTATGCGCTCCTTTTTATAGGCTTCTGCGAGAAGCGAAAAAACGGTTACTTCTGTCGTACCGGCGAGATAGTCCGACATTAGTATCTTCAAAAGTTCCGCTTCATTTACGGAGCATTTAAGTTGACTAAAAAGCGCAGTTTGCTCTACATATTTTTTTTGCAGAAACTCAATTAGTCCGTGCATATCTATCTTCTGCACTTTTTGTCCTCTAACAAGTATAATATCTCCTCTTTACGCTCTTCTAAATAATCATAGCGGTTTATGATCTCATCCTTTGTCGCAAAAGAATTATAGTAACCCACCGTAACCGACGGCATTAACAAAAATGTACCCCCGTCCAGCGAGATCGCCGAAAAACTCATAAGCGGATAAACGCTCAGCATAATACCCAGAGAAACGATAAACAGATGCAAAGCTGTACTGCTCTCCCGCGCCTTTTCCGCCTCTTCCTTAAAGTATTCAAGGTAAAAATCCACCGATTTTTGTTCGTAGAACAGCGCCTCGCAGGATTTTGTCTGGTCAACATCGCGGTAAGCGGTGGGGGAACAGCCCAAGAGCGCCAAACAGAGTAGGATACGCTTCAACACGCCTCTTTTTTTGCCCTCATTATATTTAAAAACGGTTAAAAACGGCGATTTAATCGCAATTTCTGTACTATCCTATAAAATTTTCGGGGGAGGGCGGTAGTTTGGTTAGAGCGGTACTAACGGCCTGTCTTTTTTCCTCCGCCCTTTTCGCCAATCTGGTCAGCACGCAGGATTGGCCTGTAAACAGAAGTTTTTATGACTATCTTATCCTCAACAAAATCGATCCCATACTGATCTCCGAGCTTGACGAGGATAGCTACGTTGCGGTGCGCACGATCCTTTCCGGCACCACCTTTTACGAGCATCGCGAGGAGAAAACAGACCGCCTTTTACACGCGCTGATCCCCATAAGCGAGGAGCAGCAGATATCGCTTTACTGCAACAAAGACGGCTATAGGCTGGAGATCGTTCCAGTGCGCTACGCCATTGTCCGCGAAACGCTTGCCACCCGTATCCAGTCGTCGCTGCAAGCCGATCTGATCGGCATAACCGGCAACAGCCGACTTGCCCACGAGATCACGGCGATATTTGACGATCGCGTTGATTTCAGGCGCGATGTTCAGAAAAACGATCCGATCGGCGCGATCTATCTGCGCAAGGTGCGGCTTGGCAAAACATGGGGTTCTGTAACGGTGGAGTCGGCTTTTATTGAAACCAATGGGAAACGGCGCTACGCCTTTTATTATCCTGAAGACGAAGGTTACTATGACGAAAAAGGCAACGCTTTAGCGGGGCTTTTTCTCAAATACCCTCTAAAATTTATCAAGATCACCTCCGAATATCAGCCTGCGGGCAGACAGCACCCCATCTACGGTCAACTGCGCCCTCATCTCGGCGTTGATTTCGGCGCGAGCGCGGGGACTCCCATCTACACGGTCGCCGAAGGCGTGGTGCGCTTTGCCGGCTGTCAGCGCACCTGCGCCGAAGGGTATGGCAAGCAGGTTGTGATTGAGCATAAAAACGGCTGGCAGTCGCGTTACGCACACCTACAGAGTTTCGCGTCCAAAATAACGCAGGGCGCCAGAGTGTCGCAGGGACAGACGATAGGCTACGTGGGCAAAACGGGCGTTACCACGGGCTACCACCTACACTTTGAAATGCGTAGAAACGGGCAAACGACCAACCCGCTTGCTATCAAGAACGTACGTCAGGACGGCTTAAAGGGAAAGGACCTGTCCAACTTTCTGGCGCTGGTGGAAAAACGGCGCGGCGATCTGGACTACTACGCCGACACCGCCAAGACAGGTGTCAATCGGATAAGCCTTATTGACGCGAACGGCAACTCCAACGCCAACTGATGCGCTTTCTATTTCATGATGGCGCGGGTGGCGATCGGCTGATCGCGGACAGCGCGGTTTTGCGGCATATTAAGGCGCTACGCATCAATGCTGGCTCGACGCTTTTGCTACGCAACTTGCGCGATAGCCGCCTTTACTCTTATAAGATCGCGGAGTTTTCAAAACGAGCGGCTGTACTAGAGCTGATCGGCTCGGAGGAGAAGATCGTCTTGCCGCCTAGAAAGATAGAGCTTGCATGGTGCGTCGTTGACTCAAAAGCGATAGAAAAAACCGTGCCGGCGCTGAGTGAGCTTGGCGTTGCGACGCTACATCTGCTCTGGTGTGAAAAAAGCCAGCGAAACCACCGCGTCAATATGAGCCGTTTGGAACGTATAGCGGCGCTTTCGTGCGAGCAGTGCGGACGAAGCGCGCCAATCGCAATCGTGGAGAGTTGCTGCCGCGAGTTTGCTAGAAACAACCCGTCGTCTTTGCTATTTGATTTTGGCGGCGCGCTGGCGACTCCGCAGG
>JAIRKM010000036.1 GCA_031260125.1 Helicobacteraceae bacterium
GAAGAAGAAGAAGAGTAGATAGCCGCCATATCGTCTCTTGCTCCGGTAAAGATCGTCTTATCGCCAATGCCAAGCGTTTTGGTTAAGGCGATCAGTTCGTTTAGGTAGTCTTGATCGCCTCCTCCTGCGCAAACAAACCTTAGATCGTTGTATGTTTGATTTAAGATTGCGCAGGCTTTAAGAAAGTTTGGATGATCTTTCTTAATATCCAGCCTTGCGGCTAATAAAATAATTCGTTCGTCGTCTTTGATCGCAAACTCCGATCGAAAGCGTTTAGCGCCTTCTTCGTCGTAATTAAAACGATCCGTATCGATCCCGTTTTCTATAACGACAATCTTATCTTTTGGAAAGCCTTTTTTGATATACGTCTCTTTGCCCGCTTGAGAGTTGGAGATAATAAGGTCGGAGATGGGGCTTAAAAAGGCTTCTATTTTACCGAAGACGCGGCTTAAAAAGCCATATTCGTTATTAACCGTCGATCGTATGCTCCAGACCAAACGCGCGCCGCCAAGAAAAGGTTTAAGCAAAGCGGTTAAGATATTGGGCGTATCCAGAAACGAATAGATTGCGTAAGGCTTGAGCGATCTTAGCAGTTTTGCCAGCTTAATCAGCGTCAAAGGCAAACGCCAAACGCCTAATTTTTTGCGCAGATAATGGATCGCGACATTCGCGCCGATTAACTCTTTGTCGTACGCGCTCTCGTTATAATAAATGACGATCCCGACCTCTTCTCCGCGTTTTTTAAGCTCTTTTGCCAACGCAGCGGCCTGCCGCTCGGCGCCGCCGTGATTAAGCGCCGACGCAAAGATTATGATCTTTTTATTTGCCATACCGTGTATTACATCTTGCGCGCAACAACTATTACGTTGTTATAAAAAGCGCCGGTTCGATCGAGTTTGTCAAAAAGAACGCCCAGCAGATTGCAGCACAATGTAAAAGGTATAAATAGCGGCGTTCCCAAAAGCTTGATCGTTTTGCCGATTGCGCCCATAGTTGTATTAAACTCCAGCCACGATAAAAATAAAATTGTCATTGCGCTGCCAATCCCGCCTTGCGTTTGAACGCGCTCGACCGTTAGCCCAAACGATTCAATCCAAAGGCGCAAACCCTCTTTTGTAAAGCGCCGAAAATCAAACGGTCCGTGCACGTGATATAAAAAAGGAACGGAGATCACAATTTTACCTCCCCCCCCTGCATTTACGCGCTCGAAAACCTGCGCGAAAATCGCCGAGTCTTTTACATGCTCTAAAACTTGGGTCGATAAAACGCAGTCCAGATTGCCCGTAGGCGGCAAAACCCCGTCTTTGATAACAAGCTCTACGCCATCGACGGGGACAATATCCGCGCCAATATAACGCGAAACATTGGGCATATAGGCTCTGTAGGGCTGAGCGCCGCAGCCAAAATCTAGGCACACTCCACTAAAATCGCGCAAAATCTCTTTTAATTGCGATCTGAGCTGATATATAGCCAAATACTGCCGATGCAAAAGGTTGATGTTCGCCCCCTTGCCGCAAATTTTTTCATAAAACAGGCGAAACGCCCTAGCTTTCGAGGACTCTTTATTCACGCCTTGATGCCTCCCATATAAAATTCTCTCCCTCTCCGCTAACGCCCAATTTGATCAATGCTGTTTTTACTAAACGCGCCATTTTACCTTTTTTGTTCAATAATCTGGGATCGGCAAGATATTTTCTCGCGACGCTAACGCGGACAAAACGCCCTTGCAGCAACTTGGTTAAGCGCGTCTTATCGAACGATTGCAAATGTCCGTATTTATGAAAATGCGTTCCGCAATTCGGGCAAACACAAACCGAAGCAAGCAGATTCTCATCGGCGGGCGTCGAACCGATAAATCGTCCATTTGCTTTCAAAACACGCTCGATCTCGTCTAAACTCGCCGCTATTTCCGAGTTGTCTAAATGTTCAATTACCTCGCTCATAACAACGCAGTCAAAAAAGCTATCTTCAAAGGGCATATTGCTTGAGTAACCTACGCGCGCTTTGCCGGTAATTTTGTTTAATCTTTCGATTGCATTTGCGTTTGGATCAAGCGAATAGATATTTAAGCCTTTTTCTTGGCACACCAGATCAAACCCGCCATCACCTATGCCGATATTGAGGACGACAAGAGGCTTGCCCCCCTGCAAGCGCTGATTTTAATAGCGTTAAATGACGAAATCGCGCCAGTTTGAAGCTCTCAATCAACGATCGATCGTTTTGAAACGCCTCCCATATTTTATCTTGATTCATCAATACATCCTACCTAATCGGTTTTCACGCCCTTAATTATAAACGCGCCGCCATCGGCTAAAACGATCGCTTTTTCGGGCTTATCCGCTAGAAAATCGTCGCACGCTTTTGTGGCTCCGGGGCAAAACGGCGAGCCGTAATCATCGCACAAAATAATCCCGCCCGTATTCGTCCGATCGTAAAAGAACGCTATGCTGTCGCGAGTGGGATCGTGCATATCTACGTCGATATGAACAAAGCAAAACCTGCGATCTTTTACCTCTTCAAAGCGCGTTGGAATCCAGCCCTTATAAAAACGAACGCGATCGATAAACTCCGAAAGATTTTCGCGCGCCGTTTCTTCGCTTGCGCATAAGTCGCCTTTTGTCCAATAGTCGTTATCGCCTTCGCTTGGAGCGCTCACGCCTTCAAAGCTATCAAATATATGGTGCGTTCGCCTCTCTCCCTTCGCTTGCGCAAGTTTGTCGTTTGAGGCGCAGATTAAGTACGAGGAGGCGCCTTTGAATACGCCGCATTCGGCGGTATCGCCTTCGATCGACGCCGTCAAGCGTAAAAGCTGTTTTAGCGTCCATTTTCGGTGCGTATTTAAGCCGACGCGCTCGCCGAAACGATCGAGATAATCGTTAAAATCTTTGTCCTTCCACCAGTCCCAATCCGCCCACGTCAAGCGGTAATCGGGGAAAAGCAAATCGGCGAAAATTCGCAACGCGTCGTGTTTTCTGCCGACATGACTTGATAAAGCGTTGCGCAATAACCGCGCTATTTGGTAAAGTTTCAACGAAAACCTCTTGTGCGCATCGCTAAATTGCGTCGCGTGGAAACAACGGCGTTTCGTATCGAAATTAACCGCCACAGCAATGTCTTGACGCTGCTTTTGTATAATAAATATACTTTTAGCGGTCTAACAAGTATCCGATAAAATATATAAACGCCAAATAACGATAATCCGAATTTTTGCAAGAAACTGTGATAAGCGTATGGGTTAGAGGATTTATATATTTTATAAAATAAACGATAGTGTCTATACTGATCAAAAACGCTATTAACGATGATATTATAGTTGTAACGATAAGCGTAAATAGGTTTTGCCATTACGCCGGCGTAAAATTCCATAACTCTTAGCGCTTCTTTTTTATAAACAGAGCAACAAATCTTACTGATTTCGACTTTATTAAATTGTTTCATGTCGATCATATAATTTAATCCGCTAATCACTTGCGGCGCAAACTCGGCGGGCAGAAAATATCTCCACATACGTTTTTCTGTGTGTGCGGCACTACCCGACGGATTACTTTTGATATAACTATCGTCGGCCAGCTTCCAGAACATGTTTGGGATTTCCGCGCAAGGTCCCAATAACGCAATTTCAGCAAAGATACAATAAAACGGTATGGCGATATATGGAAGATCTTTCTCAAACGCTAAATAATGTTCTAAGTTGAGTTTAGCCAATAACTGTACGTTAAAAATCTCGCCTGTGGGATGCTTAAAGAAAAAAAGGTTTGAATAGGCGCTTATGGAGGAATCATATATGATTCCTCCAACTACGTGTCCACAATATACATACGCGAGATCGCGCTCTGATAGAAAAGCGACGAGTTTTGATATATGTTCGACGACAACCAGATCGCGATCGTTGCAATAAAACGCATATTTACCGCTGGCTCTATAAATTGCCGTTAGCATATTTTTCGTAGCGCAGACAGTGGCGCCGTTTTCATAATATTTGAATCGAGAGTCGTTGATGTTGCTTAATAACTCTTTGGTATTATCCGTAGAAGCGTTATCGTTAACGCAAACCTCTATATTATCAAGCTCGTAGCTCAAAATCGATTTTACAAGCGCATAAACTCTCTCCGCGCGATTATACGTTGCAATACAAAAACTAACTATTGGTTTTGACACGTCCTATTTCCTTATTTGCATATGGGATTATACCGCAAACAAAATGCGAATATGCTCAAAACCACGATCGTCTCGCTTGCGATCGCGCCCGAAACCTTTAGCGCTTCTTTGCTGATCGCGGCAGGCGTTGTGTTTGGAAGGGTTTGTCTTTGCTGGAGACAAATGAAAGCGCGGAGCGCCTTTTGAGGGCAAACGCGAATGTTGATGAACGCAATACAATCCCGTCCGCACTCAAACGGCGCGTTAAGCGTTGTCGTTAAGCGAGGCGGGATTTAGAGGTTGCGAGTTAAGAAGTGAAGAACACGTATTTCACCGCCGCTGAAACCGCGGCAATGGCTATAACGCCTCCGATCCATTTGAGAATGTCAAGTTTGGCGCTTAATACGGCTTCAACCTTATCGATCTTCGCGTCTAACGCGGCTTCAACCTTATCGATCTTCGCGTCGAGTCTGGTTTCAACCTCTTTCAGATCGCTTCTAACTAAAGCGACATCTCCTTTCGTAGCAAGGTCTTCGCTACCGGCTTCGGTCGTCTTCTTTAGAACCTCTACAACGCCTTCGGCTTGGCGAGGCTCGAAGCCGTATCCCTCTAATTCTCGAACAACGCTAAGCGTGTCAAACTTCAGTATGGACATTTTCCGTTCCTTTCTTGCGATTATATCACGCATAACCCGCTCTTGTTTGCAAAAGTGAAGGGCGCTATCGTCCGAGCGGATATGCAAATACAGCCGTAAAATTTGGAAGCGTTGATTGAGCTAGCGCGCTCACAAGATTACAAACCGCATGTTGCGGGTTAGATTTGAACCGCGCAGTGGTGCGGTCGGCGAGACTCGAACTCGCACGGGTTGCCCCGCCACCCCCTCAAGATGGTGTGTCTACCAGTTCCACCACGACCGCATAAAAGGCGCGATTATATTCGTTACGCGCTTAAGCTCCATGCTATAAAGCTTTGCCGTAAATCAAAAAACCATCCGCCGCAAAGCGGACGGCTTGCATTGCAAAAGTCGCCTCTATTACAGCGGCGGCTGAAGCGTCGGAAAGAAACTGATAAACGGGTTGGCGTAAAGCGCGATAATCGCGAAAACCAACGTATAGATCACCTGCGCTTCGATCATCGCAAGCGCGATAAACATTGTGGTCATCAGCTTACCGCCCATACCCGGATTGCGCGCCGTACCGGCGATTGTAGCCGCGGCTGTGTTACCCATACCGATCGCGCCGCCCAGCGCCGCCAAACCAAGACCGACTACGGCGGCTAACACCGAGTAAGCGGCGAAAGTCTCGCCCGCGTTGCCCTCGACGGCGGCAAACGCCGAACCCGCCAAAGCGGCGAAAACGAAAAGAATCTTTTTCATACAAAACCCCCTGCTAAATGTCTAAAGCCCCGTTCGGCTTGCGTATCCCTACTTGAAAGCCTTAGCAAAGCGGATTGTGGCAAAAGATCGCTTATAAACGGCGCTACTCAATTTTTTCCTTAACGTTCAGCGCAATCTTTTTTCGCTCGTCCTGTCCTTCAAATATAACTGTAATCGCGTCTCCCTCTTTGAAGTGTTCGCTTAGCTTGGCGATTCTTTTGCCGTTAGCGCCGACTTTTGAGATGTGTACCAGTCCTTGAGAGCTGTCCGGCAGTTCCACGAACAGCCCAAAATCGACGATTTTGACAATTTTGCCCGGCAGTTCCTCGTTGGGCGCGTATCTGCTTATTACCGCCTCTCGTCGGGGCGGTCTGCCGCCTCCAAGCCGCTGTTCTTCAGCAAGGCGGTGTATCTCTTTTACGGCAAGGGCGAGCTTTTCGGCATCGCTGCCGCGCACCTTTACTCCGCCGGATTCGCGCTCAAGATCGATTGAGACTTCAAATCTTTCCGTTAAATCCCTGATCGTCGATCCCGCCTTGCCGATAACATCTGGTATTCGTTTCGGATCGATCTTGAACGTCGTTACGCTTGGCAGCCCTTTTTTGTTGATCACGATCGAGAGGCAGGCGTTTTCGATTTTTTCTAAAATTTCAAGCCGCGCTGTCCGCGCTCTGTACAGCGCCTCTTTGAGCAGATCAAGCGGCAGTCCGCCTAGTTTTATGTCCATCTGGAGCGCGGTGATCCCGTCTTTTGTCCCCGCGACCTTGAAGTCCATATCGCCATCGTGATCTTCAAGCCCCGTGATGTCCGTAAGAATCTTGCTCCGGCTTTCGTCCGTTACAAGCCCCATCGCCACGCCCGCGACAAGTTTTTTCATCGGCACAGCCGCGGCTTTGAGCGAGAGCGTCGCACCGCATACGCTCGCCATAGACGAGCTTCCGTTTGATTCTAAAATTTCACTGACGATTCTGATCGTGTTTTCATACTCAGGATCGATCTGCGATTCAATTGCCCGCTTCGCGAGGTTGCCATGACCTAGTTCGCGTCTGCCCGGCGCGCCGATTCGCTTCGCTTCGCCCACGCTAAAACCCGGAAAGTTATAGTGAAGCATAATTTTTTCATAGCTTGCCGTTTTGCCTGTAAGGAGTTCTAGCCCCTGTCGGTCGCTGTCTCCGCCAAGTGTGGTTATGACCAGCGCCTGCGTCTGCCCTCTTGTGAAAAGGGCGCTTCCATGCGCGCGCGGCAAGAGATTCGTTTCGATGGAGATCGGGCGTATCTCGTCGAGCTTTCTGCCATCAGCCCGCGTCTCGTATTCCAGAATCGCTTCGCGCACGATCTTGTGCTTGAGCGCCTCCACCGCCAGCGCCACCGGCTTTGCGTCCTGCGTTCCAAGCGCCGCGCTTGCCTCCTTCACGATCGCGCTTAGCATTCCTCCCCGTTCGCTTTTTGCCATCTGCGCGATCGCCTCTTTGATCGCCTCTTTGTAGTTGCTTTCAACGAATGCGCTTATGTTTTCGTCGATTGCGTCCGATTTGAGGGAAAACTCCCTGACCGTCTTGGCGTGCGGCGCGAAGCGATCGGCGTACTCCTTTGCGGCTTTGGCTATCTGGCTTTCGGCAAGCGCGATCGCGGCTATAAGCTCATCTTCGGCAATCTCGCCGCTATCCGAAAATAAAGAGCGCATTTCGATCATCAGAAGCTCTTTTTCGGTGCCGCAGACAAAGAGATCGAGCGGGCTTTTATTTAGTTCAGTAAGCGTCGGATTGACTAAAAGCCCGTTTTCTGTCCGCGCTATCCTGACCGCCGCGACGCTTCTTTTTACGGGAAGCGAGCTGACGTACAAAGCCGCGCCCGCCGCCAATACAGCCAGCCGCTGAAGATCGGCGTCTTCATCGCAGCTTAGCACCGTAACCGTGATCAGCACGGCGGAGGTAAACCCCTTTGGAAACAGCGGTCTTAGCGTGCGATCGACGATACGCGCCGAAAGAGTTTCAAAATCGCTGGGTTTATTCTCCCGCTTCATAAATCCGCCGGGAAACTTTCCAGCGGCGTAGGTTTTCTCTATGTATTGCACGGTTAAAGGCAGAAAGTCGTCTTCACTCTCTTCGCTTTCCTCGCACGTTACAGTCGCGAGCAGGACATTCTCCCCCTCTTGAAACCACACCGCGCCATCCGCTTGCTTCGCGTGTTTACCAAAGGTAAACCGCTCCTCGTTCCGAGCTGGTTGTATAGTAATTGGATCCATTATTCTCCCTTTTGTTTTTCGTCCATTTTTAACTTTTCCGCGAGCAGAGCCATCGTATCGGCACTCTCCTGCTGGCGATAGTAACTTTTAGCCTCGACGTAGTGCTGCATGCGGTGCAGCAGATAAGCGTTGTCGACCAGACTGAAAAGCTCCGTTGATAGACTCTCCGGAATCACCGGCAGAGCGACTACGATCCGTGCGGGATTCATGGCGAATATCGTTTTCAACGACACCATCAGCGTAAGCCCTGTATCCGCCCCTTCGTCCACCAACATTACGTTTTTGCCGCGCATATTTTTTAGCGGCGCTCCTTTGCGGTATTTGTATAGGTAGCTTGGTATCTTCTCCGCGTGCTTTCGCTTCGCCTCGCCGTAAATATAGTCGATCGCTATGTTAAAAGCGTCCGCAAGTTTGCGGTTGATCACAATCTCCTCCGTTTCGCTTACCACGGCGATCCAGACATCTTTGTTGACCGGCGACTGGATCGGTTCTGTAAACAGATAGTCAAGTCCGCCTCCGATCGCTTTTGCCACCGTGTCGGCGATGAGTACGCCGCTTTCGCTTGTGGCAAGCACCTCCCATTTCTCCTTGCGCATCTGATTGACGGGTAGTATCGTCAGTAGCTTTTCTGCCGCGTCCCTTCTGTTTTCAAAGAGGATCACTTAACCATACTCCCCGCGCCACTGGAAAGTAGCAGGTATTTTAAGTCGTCATCGACAAAATGCACTCCCGCGCCCACAAAAAAGTTATCCGCGCCGCTGTTGAGGAAGTTGTCGTAACCGCCCGTAAGCGTGATAAATTTCCATGGCTGAAAGCGCAAAGAGGCTCTTAGATGCGCTTTGTCGCCGCGGATATCGTGTATGGCGTTGAAGTCGTACGCTTCGAGCGTGAGCTTTAACCGGTCGCTAAGCGTGAAATAATCCACGCCTGCTCCGCCCGTGCCGCGCAAAAGCCCGGCTCTTAGGAGCAGATCTCCGTAGCGCTTGCCAAGTTGCGCCGAGACAAAATAGTCCTGATCGTCGTCGTGCAGTCCTGGCACAACCGCCTTGCCGCTTGCGTCTAGCGTGTCGATCTTAGGCGCGTAATCGACGCCGATCATATAGTAGTTGGTAGGGTTTGGCAGGTACGCGACTAAGATGTGCGATTCACCAAAGCTATCGCTCGTCATGCGGTTGTAACCCATATCGATCTGTAGCTCCGCCTTCTCCATCTTGCCCAGTAGGTTATCAAGCGTTACTAACGTGTCGGAACCCTTATCAAAGAAACTTTGAACGCTGTTTAGCGTGTCGTCAAGCGTGCCGTTTCCGTCTGTACGCATTAGATTTTTTATGTCGTCCTCTATGGAAGAGAATTTATCCAGTATTTCGGGCAGCTTGGCGTTTATATCCGCGCCTGTCTGCTTGAACTCCGCGGTCAAATCGTCAATTTGAGCCATAATTTTGGGAAGTTTTTCGTTGATCGTCTTTCCAGCGATCCGAAACTCCGCTCCAGCTGCGGCAAGCTCCCTGCCCATATTTTTCAGGTCTTTGATCGCCTGCTTCAGATCGCCTCCCGTCTCGTCGTCAAATATGAGGTTAAGCCGTGCGGCGAAGTCGTTAATCCGATCGACCGCTTCCTCAATGGAGGCGTATTTTTTAACCGATTTGATCCAGTCTCCATCGGCAAGCATACGCTCGCTTCCGCCATATATGATGTTGATGCTGTTGCCGCCAAGAAGCGATTCCTGCGCGATTATGATCGTGGAATCATCGGCGATCTTATGCCCTTCGTAGATAAAGAGCGTCAGCAGCACGTTGTTTTTTTGTATTGTCATCTCTTTGAGGTAGCCGACAGCTACGCCCTGAACGCGAACGACCGAGTTTGTCTCCAGCCCAAACGCGTTTTGCACCGTGGCGTACACTTTGTATCCGTCCTTGCCGATCGAAGCCACGCTTGCCACCCGCGTTGAGAGCGCGAAGAGGGACAGCAGGGCGGCAAGGACGAAAACACCGACTTTTGCTTCGGGACGCATCACATTCTTTCGCTTGAGTATATCTGCTGTCCAAACTCGCCGAGCGGGATTAGCACAACTTTCAGGAAGATTATATCGCTTGTTTTTGTTTCAGCCGTACCACCCGTGATCGAATAGGGGGTAATTTCGCGCGAAAAGCTGAGTTCCGTCTCCCAACAGCTTCGCCTGTAGAGGTATGCCGCCGTCCAGCCGCGGTTTTCGTTTGCGAGCAGATCGCGCTGAAAGGAGGCTCTGAGGATGTTGTTCGCGTCTATCTTCAAATCGGCGTTTCCCCTAAAATACCTCTTTGTTACACGCGATCCAGACGGGCGGTTGTACAGGTAGGTACCGCCTATATCAAGCCCTCCTAGCGAAAAATTGACGGTGGAGGCGTTTTTGGTAAAGTCGCCTTCCTTATGCGAATACAAGGTCTCATTCGCGAGCCTCATACCGGACAGAGAAACTTGAATCTCGTTTGTCATATCAAGCAACTCTTGCGCGCCGTCGATCGCCGCGGGCTGAGTCAGGCGGTGCGCGATGACCTCTCTGCCTTGCCTGTCGAAAAAAAACTGCGAAAGTTGAAGTTCAGCCACGCGATCTTCACTATCCTCTATGAGCGGCGGAAAGGAATCGTCGTCAAAATAACCCTCTTTTTTGGAGAAAAAGCGGTCGCTTAATGTAACGGAAGCGTAGAGCGTGTGGAAAAAGTTTTTGTACGGCTTGGCAAGCGTCGTGGATACGCCCGCCTTAACGGTGCTTGCGTAGCGTTCGCCGTTTTCTACCACCGCGCCGCCTAGCCGCGAATAGTCGATCCTGTAGAGGCTGGTTGATATTTCGGAGTTAAACCGCATGTAACCGTCCAAAAGCGGGGCGCTGAAAGCTATTGGTAAATTGAGCGCATAGTCGTTTGCCTGAA
The DNA here is from genome assembly GCA_031260125.1 of Helicobacteraceae bacterium. GTDB lineage: Bacteria > Campylobacterota > Campylobacteria > Campylobacterales > SZUA-545 > JAIRKM01. The sequence goes on from JAIRKM010000036.1 coordinate 10,664, forward strand.
TCCCCTCCTTGCGGTCAAACCTTCTGTACCGCAGATCGGCGCTTATCAAAAAATTTTTCGTAAATATCTCTCTGCTGAAGAGGTGCGCCTGCGTCTCCGGCAGCACCTGTATCATGGCGTCGTTGTTCGCCGCAACTCTGTAATCCTTGAAGTAACGAGAGTACAGCCCGAAGTAGAGATCGTCGTTTTTAACGAAGTAATCCACCTTGTTGGCGACGCGGTAATCAACCTCTTCCTGCTTCTTTTTGGGATCGATCGATCGTAGGCGGACATACTCGATGTCGCTGTAGTCCTGAAAGTCGATCAGCAGTCCCTCCTGATGGGTACTTTTTTCGTCGGTAAAGAGCCTCGTTCGCTCATAATTTAGCGACCAGCCCTCTTTGCGGGAGTGCTCAATGTTGTTCTCCTTGACATATTCCGCGCTGTCGGAGAATCTGCCAAGCGTTACCTCTCCTTTGGAGTAGGGTGAATCGACAAAACGTGCGATAACGGCGGTTCCATTCCCCCTTTTTGCCCGCTTTTGCTGCCATATTTCCACATCCCACGCGTCAAACGGCGCTAGATACAGCGGTAGCTCGTATAGAGCGCCATCGTCGTCCGAATGCCCCCAATTTGGGAACAGAAGCCCGCTGTGGCGCTTGTTGTCGGTGTAGTAGCCGAAGTAGGGCAGGTAGAAAATTGGGAAGCGTCCGGCATAGAATATGGAGTTGTAGAGATGAACGCGCGAAGTCTGGCGGTTGTGTTCCGCGCTGCCAAAACGGATTGACCAATCCGGGCGCGCCGGAGCGCAACCCGAAATAGAGCCATTTTGTATCACCGAAAAGTTTCCGTCTATACGCGCTTCGTTGCCGGCAAGCCATATGCCGTTCCCGCTGGACATTGTAAAGAAGTGGTCGATCTTCGCTTGATCTGTATCGCCGTTTTTCAGCCAGATGTAGTCTCCCAACACCAGGTCTTCGTTTGGCTGCGTTACATAGACGTTTCCAAAAAGCTCCGCTTCGCCCGTTTCTCTGCAAAAGATAAGATGATCGGCGCGGACGAATTTTCCGCCCATTCTGATCGTTACGTCCTCGTCGGCTATCGTTTTGTTGCCTTCGTTTCGAACGTTCTGCGCGATCAGCTCAATTTGCGATTCAGCGCGCAATACGGCGATAGAACCCAAAATGAGCAGGGCGAGCTTAGGCATCGATCACGATTGTTCTTGCGATCTTGTCGTGCCATGTTTGACGATAGTATGAGTTAAACGCCCATAGAAATCCCAGCCAGAAGCAGGAGCTGCTGACGACGCGCATCAGCGCTCTGCCCAACGCCGAAAAGAGACCGGGCTTTTCAAAGGTGTCCGTTTCGATCACGAGGATCCGCTGTGAAATTTTGCCCAGCGTCGCGCCGTAAAGGGCGATGAAGATCGTCTGATATACGACGGAAAACGCGGTAATCCACAGCGAATTGGCAAGAATTATGTCGATCTGGACAAGGACATCGTCTGTTTTAGAGAGCGCATCCCACATCGCGATCAGCGCTACAAAGGAGACGATCGTTTCGTCAATGATAAACGCCATGACGCGCCGCCTGTCGGAAGCTGTCCGCAGCTCCTCGCGCGCTAGATCGCGATCCAATTTGTCTTCATTCATCTTTTTACCGCTTGATAGGCGATGTCGTTTCTGTATTGCATTCCCTCAAAATGAACCTTTTTCACCAGATCGTACGCGTTTTCTACCGCGTTTAGGAGCGTCGAGCCAAGCCCCACGCACGCCAAAACCCGTCCGCCGCTTGCGTACAGCGTGCCATCTTTCATCGTAACGCCCGCGTATGAGATGTGCGCGTCGGAACGCTCGGCACCCGGCTCTATTGTGATCGGCTGCGGCGGCGTTACTTTTGTCGGGTATCCCGCGCTCGCGACCATGACACCCGCGGCGAATTTGACGTGGTAGCCGATGTCGATCTCCTTGAGTCTGTTTGTCGCCGCTTTGTAGAAGAGATCGACGACGCTTGTTTTGATCAGCGGCATGAGGCTCTCGCACTCCGGATCGCCGAAACGGACGTTAAACTCCAGCACAAACGGCTCTCCATTTACCACCATAACGCCGCAGAAAAGCACCCCTTCAAACGGCGTACCTTCCGATCTCATTCCGTTAATGGTGGCGCGTATGATCTTCGTCTTTATTTTGTCCAAAAGCGTTTTGTTGACAAGCGGCGTCGGGCAGTATGCCCCCATTCCGCCGGTATTTGGTCCAAGATCGCCGGTCAGTAGCCGCTTGTGATCCTGACATATTGGCAGGGTTATAAAATCTGTCCCGTCGGTGATCGCAAAAACGGACAGCTCATACCCGTCGAGAAACTCCTCTATGACCACCCGCTTGCCAGCCGTGCCGAACGCTGTGCCGGATAGCATCTCTTCGGCTGCCAACTTTGCATCCTTGAGATTCCTTGCGATGACCACACCCTTTCCTCCGCAGAGACCGTCAGCTTTGACCACAATGGGAGGATTCAGCGTGTTTATAAAGGCTTCCGCCTTTTCCAGCGAGTTTGTTTCAATATATTTTGCCGTTGGGATCGCGTATTTGGCAAGAAAGTTCTTCATAAACGCCTTCGATGCCTCCAGCATAGCCGCCGCCTGCGTCGGACCGAAGATCGTGAGGTTGAGCTGTCTGAAAATATTGACGATCCCGTTTGAAAGAGGTTCTTCACAGCCGACGATCGTCAGATCGATTTTATTATCCAGCGCGAACTTCGCCAGATCGTAGAGATTTGCCAGCGCTACGTTTTCGCCCAGCGCCGGCGTCGCCCCATTGCCGGGCGCAAAGTAAATGCACGAACAGTTTTTGTCTTTTTTCAGCGCCAAGCCGATCGAGTATTCCCTTGCCCCGCTTCCAATAATTAGTACTTTCATAAATAGTTCTTTTGGTAAGAAATAACACCGGTCGGGCGTTCACGCCAGAGATTTTGGTCGTGTGTCAAAGGAATAGAAGCCGTTTGACTCTTTAGGGGCAAGTCCTTTGCAGGTTATGCCAGCTCACCGAGTCAAAACAAGGTTCTCTGCAACGCACAACTCGTTCGACCCAAATTGATAGCGGGTAGCGCACCAACCAGTAGGTGAATTATATCCGCAACAGCTAAATAATTCCTTCAAAATGTCTTGCCAGCCGCCGCGCGCTGGTTTGCCAACGATTTGGCGATCAGCTCGTACGCTTCGTTGACGGCAAAGAAGCGGTTGGTATGCTCCGCCACTACCCTTTCGCCGTGATCGTAAACGCGATCGGGATGGTATCTGAGCGCCAGCGTCCGGTATGCCCTCTTGATCGTCTCCGCCTCCGCGTTTTCCGCGACGCCCAGAAAGCGGTATGCCTCCTTGAGCTTTGCGTCCTCTTCGATAACAAGGCGGAAAAAACGCTGCTTTTGCTTTGTCTCCTTGGCGCGGTTTAAAAGAGCGTCGATCGAGGCTTTGTCGTACATAAATATAACGGGTTGCGCCAGTATCTGCGTTCGGCTGAAAAGCTCGCTCAACACACAGAGCGACTCCTCGTTCGCGCCGATCTCAAACTGATTTTTAGCGAGGCGGCGCTCAATGTGGCGCATAAATTTCTGATGAAGCAGGTTTACGGCGAGAGAGCCGGCCGGCTCGACGGATATGATAAATGAGCGCGGTGAAGGCAGCCAGAGGCGCACCGCGATGCTCTGAACGGGTTTGGCGCGCTGTTTTATATGTACGGCGATGGGAAAGCCGATTGCGCTTTGGAGCATCTTCAGAAACGAAGGAGTCAAATTGCTTCGCTTTTTTTTGTAGGCGCTGTAGAGCCACTGAAAGAAGTAGCGTTTCTGCGAGACCTCGCTTTCCTTATGCGGGATCAGCAATAGCGAGCCGCCCTCAAGCGCGCTTGAAAAGTAGCGTGTTGTAAAGTTTTTGATGATCATGTGGTTGATCGATCCCTCTTCTACATACACGCGCACCTCTCTCATGTGCAAAACAACCGTCATTCGCCGCCCCCTCCGGCGGGATCAAGCAATATCGATTCCTCAAAACAGCTCCAGATCGCTCTCCTCCTCCACATGCGCGCTCTCCTTTATCAGCAGCGATTCGATCTGCATGCAGGAGCTTAAAAGCGAGCTGTCCAGATAGTGTATATCCGCCGTATTCCGCGATACGAAGATCGTGTTGCGCCATTTTTTTATATCGTCCAGCACGCCGCGCATAAGCGTCATAAAAAAGGGCGGGCTGAAGTTCTTTATCTGTTCGTCTGATGTATCTACCAGCAGTTTGCTCATAGCGATAAGGGCGTATGCGAGAGTGGAGAACTCAAGCAGCTTGTTGACGGTTGAGGCGTAGCTCGACAGGGACATGCCAAGCCTGCCCATTCGCTCGACGGTGAGCGCTTCAGCAAGATCGTCGAGAATTTCGCTCCACTCGTCTTCGATCTCGCTCATCTCGTGCGCCTCAAAGATGTCGGCGTTTGAGAGGGTGCTGACATATTCGCTCGCCGATACTTTCTCCACGTGGCTCTGGCGCAGCATCATACGCCTCTCCTCACTATCAGGCGACACCTCCACCGTTACTTTGGGCGCCGGTTCGGATCGCGGCGGCGGCGTTGATTCGGCGGCGCCGGTAATGGGCAGCCTTATGTAGAGCCAGTTACCGTCGTAAACAGCGTCTTTTTTAAACTCTTCGCCGATCGCACGCTGAAGCGGCTTATAAAACGCGACGCACAGGAACAGCCAGTCGAAATTCTCTTCCGTCCAGATCGTAACGGGCATATGGTGTTTCAGCGATGTCTTGACCGCTTCGAGAAAGAACCTATTTGTCTTTTCCTGTCCTATCTGATAGTGCTCCATCAACCAGAGATTAAAGTCCATCAGCTCATTTTCGGTGGTAATGTCGGCAACGATCTTAAAAGCCCTAATATCCTTTGAGAAAGGATTTTTGCCCTTCTTTATCTCCCACCTGGCGGCATACCGCGTAACGAGCAGGTAGGAGATGAAGCTGGACACCATAAGGCGCAGCCTCTTTATGTCCGTTATCGGCTTGTTGATGTATCCCGCCGCCCCAATCCTGCGGACTTTGTGTTCCATCGACCTGTCGGCGACCGCCGTTATGACGAGGATGATCGTGCCGGGAAACATCGCTTTGATCTGTTTTGTGGCTTCAAAGCCATCTACTACCGGCATCAGGAGATCCATCAAAACCACGTCCAAGCGGTTTTTGACAGCGGCTTCAATCGCCTCCTCACCGTTTGCCGCTTCGTAAATCTTCACGTTCTCCAGTTTTGAGCAGACCGCTTTCAGAGTGGCGCGGATATCTGCCGCGTCGTCCGCAATCAAAATAGAGATCGCCCCCGCCGTGTCTTGGCGTTGGCTGTCCATAACGCACCTCCAGAAGAAAGAACTTTTGCTAAATTGTAATACTCTTCTGTTTGTTTTTGCGTTCTTTGATGTAAAATGACACAACTCTTTGATGAAAGGCGGATAGATGGCAAAGAAGGTGATTCTTGTTGACGATTCCAGAACGATTCTTGCTACGGCGGAACTGGCGCTGGAGGAGCTGTGTAACAAAGGGGATATCGAATTTAAGACTTTTTTAGACCCGCAGGAGTTTTTAGACAGAGCGATGGCGCTGGAGGTAGATTTTGACCTTTTGATCACCGATGTCAATATGCCGCAGATGAATGGGCTGGATCTGGCGCGGGCGCTCAAGCAGCACGCGCATTTCAGCACAAAGCCGATTTTAGTGCTGACGACGGAAGGTAGCATAGATATGAAGGCGCGGGGCAGAGAGATAGGAGTGACCGGCTGGATGGTAAAGCCCTTTTCAAACGAGAAGCTCGTCAAGTCGATCAAAATGGTGCTGGGAATATAAAATGGGCGAGCCGACCAAGAACAACACCGAACGTTTTTTGACCTTCTATCTGGGAAGCGAGTGCTATGGGGTAAACATAGCGGCAGTCAAAGAGATTATCGCGCTGATGAAAACGACGCATATTCCAAAATCCCCGCCATATCTTAAAGGGGTGATGAATCTGCGCGGGGCGATCATACCTGTGGTAGATCTGCGGGCGCGATTTGGCATGGAGGCGGTGGAAGCGACGATGCATACCGCGATTGTCATCATCAGGATCAAAGAGGACAACATTGGTTTTGTAGTCGATCACGTTGAGGAGGTGTGCAACGCAACTGCCGAGCAGATAAGCGAGCCTACGAGCTTTGGATCGGACGTGAACGCCTCCTATATCAAAAAGATGATCCGCACCGAGAAGCAGGTAATTATGGTGATGGATTTGGAGAATATATTCAGCGAGGAAGAGCTTTCCGATCTAAACCAGAGCGCCAAAACGGCATAAGGAGTCGCGTCCGATGTATATTGACGGCGATCGGCTGATCGTATCGATTGACTGCGATCTCGCGGAGGTAAGAGAGATTGCGGAGTTTGTAAAAACCAGACTCGATTTTATTGATGGAGTTTCGTTTGAGGAGGATAAGCCGGCAAGCTTCGGTTCGTCGGCTCTTTTCGGACTTCTTGCTGCCATGAAGAACAGCAAGCCAAGTCTTGACATAGCGCTGTTTAATCCGCACGGCTTCGGCTTGGGCGCAATGGGAACTCTTTACTGGGAGGGAGTCGAATGGATAAAGAGCGTCTAAAAGGGATTTTTATAGAAGAGGCAAGCGAGATAATAGAAAAGCTTGACTCAGAGATATTAAATTTTGAAGAGTCTCCTACGGACAGAGCGATCTTAAATGAACTTTTTCGCGGCGTTCATACCCTAAAGGGCAGCGCGAACAGTTTCGGCTTCACACGGCTTGGAACATTTGTGCATAAGTTTGAGGACGCGCTTGACTATTTCCGATCGAACGACGCGGAGATAACGCATGAAACAATCGATCTTTTTTTGGAATCCGTCGATTTAGTAAAAGCTGTAATGGAGTATGAGACAGATGGAAAGGAAGGGGAGCCGGAAAACTACCAGAAATGCTTGAACGGAATTAGGGCGCTTATGGAGGGAAAAGACGGGAAGGAAACTCCGCAAAAAGCGGCAGAATCTCAAAAAGACTTGGCGGGCGAATTTGGCAATGACACAGAATTAATACCGCAGCCAACAGGAGATAATACATATATAATCACGCTTAAAACGGATCGGGACATATATTTCAGAGGTTACGATCACGCCACATTTTTTAAACTTATTGCTGAATGTGGAACGATTAAGGAATCCACATGGAATATCAGCGCCATATCCACGCTTGATAAATTTAGCATCAACGAGTGCGCGATAGGCAAGGTAACGATCAAGCTCACCAGCAAAGAACCGATCGAAAAAATCACGGAGATATTCGAGTTTTTAGAACCAAACGAGTATGAAATTGCGATAGAAAAGCCGATTGGAACGCCACCAGAAGAACCTATAAAAACCGTTGAGGCGGCTAAAAACGCGATCAAAGAGTCAAAAAAGGAAAAAGAAAACAAAGATACAAAGAAAAATGAGACGGCAAAGTCATTCGTCAAAATAGACTCCGCCAAGCTGGATGAGCTTTTTGACTCGATAGGAGAGCTGGTGATCGCGCAGAATTTTATGAGCGAAAACACCAAGATACGCGAATTGCAGGATCAGGGACTTGACAAAACCATAGAGACGCTTTCAAAAATTACGCGGCTGATACAAAATCGTGTTATGAGTCTGCGAATGGTGCCGATCAAAGATACTTTTGAGAAGATGCGTCGTGTCGTAAGAGATGCTTCCAAAAAGGTGGATAAAGAGATTAAACTAATCATAAGCGGTGAGGAAACAGAAATTGATAAGACGATGGTAGATCGGCTTAGCGATCCTTTAATACATATGATCCGTAACTCGATCGATCACGGTATAGAAGCAACGGTAGAAGATCGGAGAAAAAGAGGTAAGGAAGCAGAGGGGATCATAACGTTAAGGGCGTTTCATAAAGGCGGTAACATAGCGATTGAGGTGGGCGACGACGGACGCGGCATAAATCGTGATGCGGTGCTTAAAAAGGCGATCGAACGCAATCTGGCAAAACCGGATGACGAGCTTTCCGATTCTCAGGTTTTTGGCTTTATCATGCAGGCAGGCTTTTCCACTGCGGAAAAATTAAGCGACATTTCCGGACGCGGCGTTGGACTCGATGTGGTTCGCTCCAGCATAGAGTCTATGCACGGTAAGATAGAGATCGAGTCGGGGGAAGGCAAGGGCAGTACGTTCAGAATCTTGCTACCGCTCACCCTGGCAATTATAGATGGCATGCTTGTGCGAAGCGGAAACGAGATATTTATTATTCCCACGCTTTCTATCGTAGAATCGCTGCGACCATCGCAAGAGATTGTCCACACGGCTCAGGAAAAGGGCGAGTTTGTCAATCTGCGCAGCGAGCTTCTACCTGTGGTAAGACTCAACCGCAAGCTCAACATAAACGAAGAGATGCCGCTTATTTACGAAAGCACGCTGGTGTGCGCGGAGAATGAAAGGGGAAGATTTGCCATATTAGTGGACGAGCTTCTTGGCAGGCAGCAGGTTGTGATTAAACCGTTAGGTAATGCGCTTTCGCATCTTAGAGAAGTTTCTGGCGGCGCGGTTATGGGCAATGGAGAGATCGCGTTGATAATCAATGTAGAAGGACTTTATTAAGATGATTGGACATCAAGAGATAACAAGGCGCGAATTTAATCTTTTCCGCGATTACGTATATAAGAAAGTCGGCATTTCGCTTGCCGATCATAAGATCACGCTGGTGCAGGGCAGGCTTTCAAAACGCTTGCGTCAGCTTGGCTTAAAAAGTTATGAAGAGTACTACAATCATATGGTTTCCGACAGTAGCGGCGAAGAGGCGTTGGAATTTATAAACGCCATCTCCACCAATGTTACACAGTTTTTCAGAGAAAGCGGTCAATGGGAATATCTCACGGAACATATAAATGAGATTTTGTCCACAAAGAAAGACAAGAAACTTCGTATATGGTCAGCCGCATGTTCCAGCGGCGAAGAGCCGTATTCAATTATGATGTTTCTAAAAGAACAGGTGCATGAATTTTCTACGTGGGATATAGCAGTTTTAGCTACCGATATTTCAAAAAAAGTGCTTACAAAGGCGATGGCGGGAATATACGAGGAGAAAGATATTCAGGGAATTCCAAGACATACACTCTTAACAAACTTCAGTAAAATTAAAGGAGAGAATGGAGTCATGTATCAAATAAAAGACGACATAAAAAAACATATAACTTTCAGAATGTTTAATCTTGTATATGACAGTTTTTCTATTTTTTCTAATCATTTTGACATTATATTCTGCCGTAATGTAATGATATATTTCGATCCGCCTACACAACAGAAGTTAATTTCAAATTACCATAGGATAATGTCCAATGACGGACTGTTATTTGTTGGACATTCAGAGTCGTTGACGCGCAATAAGGACGAGTTTAAATTACTGCGTCCATCTATATATCAAAAAATGTAATGGGAGGTGTATTGTGGAGTTGCAGCTATCGGATGATGAACTGCTTCAGGAGATAGAAAGACGCTTCGCAACCAAAAATGCTCTGAGCAAAGAGATGGAGTTTATGACGAAGAAACTTCTATCGCTGAACGAGCAGGCAAAACAGACAGAATCGGTTAAGGACAGCTTTTTATCGCTGATAAAAAACACTTTTCACGATCCGCTCAATTCTCTGCTAAATCTCGCGCATATACTCGCTACGCGCAAAAATTCCGATCAGTTTAATAATATTGTGGACATGCTTAACGCGGAGCTGTTGAGACTTGATTTTCAACTAAAAAACATATTTGAAACGCTGTCCATTGAGGAAGGAAAAATTGAAAATGATTACTCAATAATCCACTTTATGGATATTTTTCAGGACGCGTCGCTGACATTTAAGTATATTATGGCGGAGAGGCACATCACCGCGTCTCTCGTCAGATCGGAAGATAAAGATTTTATCAGCGATGCCCATAAAATATATATGATTCTTCTGAATCTTTTGTCGAACGCGTGTGAATACGCATTTGAGGATTCTAATATCGAGGTCAATCTGCGCAGGGTTGATGGCGGATTTGAAATTTCCGTACAAGACACAGGAGTCGCAATAGACGTGAAGTTTCACCCGCAAGTTTTTACCCGTTTCGCCAACCGCGCCAAAGGGACGGCAAAAAAGCGTGAAGGTCTTGGACTGGGCTTGAGCGTTGTGCGCGGACTTACCGAATCGCTTGATGGCAATGTGGACTACGAAAGCAAAGACAACACGACGAAGTTTACCGTTTTTCTGCCGCTTGTGCCGCAAGAATCCGCAGAAAGCATGGCGGTAGGCGACAACGAGTTTTTCTTTGATGGCGGCGTGGTGGAGCTTTGAGTGGGGCGCGAACATATCTATGAGCGTAAATTTATTCATGTGGGCGAGATTTATGTCGCCAAGAGTCCTATGGAGATCGCTACTGTACTTGGTTCTTGCGTTGGAATCTGTTTTTTTGATCGCGCTGAAAAGATTGGCGCGCTCAATCATTACCTATTGCCGCTATGGAACGGCAATGGGCTTCAAAGCCCTAAATTTGGTAATATATCAATACCCAAAATGATCGATCAGATGCTTGACGCCGGTTGTACAAAACGCAATATGGAGGCTAAACTCTTTGGCGGGGCAAATATCAATCAAACGAGCATAGAAAATATGATGATAGGCAGAAAGAACATTATTATCGCCAAAGAGATTTTGGCAAAAAACAATATACCGATCACTGCGGAAGACAGCGGCGGGCTAAAAGGGAGAAGAATTGTGTTTGTAAGCAATACAAATCATGTATATTTAAGATACACGGGAGATCAAAAGGACGCAAATGGCAATTAGGGTGCTAATCGTTGATGACAGCGTTACCTCAAGAGCCGTTATCCGCGATATTTTGGAGCGCCAGAGCGATATAGAGGTCATTGCCACGGCGCAGGATGCCTACTCGGCGCGGGATAAGGTGGTTCAGTTAAAGCCCGATGTGATCTGCCTTGATGTGGAAATGCCCAAAATGGACGGCATAGCCTTTTTGCAGAATCTGATGCAATATATGCCGACGCCTGTCGTGATGGTCTCTTCGCTTACCCGTAGCGGCACTCAGGTAACGCTCGACGCGCTGGAGGCGGGGGCGGTGGATTTTGTTACAAAACCGCACGCCTATATTTACGATGGTGGCGCGGACATAGAAAAGGAACTGGTAGAAAAGGTGCGCACCGCCGCCAAGGCGAGGGTGTTTCGCAAGGCAGAGCCCAGCGCCGGAGCGATGGCGTTTTCGCGGCTGGCGGAAACGACGCAGAAGCTGATCGCGATCGGCGCGAGTACGGGCGGCACAGAGGCGCTTAAAGAGGTGCTTATCCGCATGCCTCTTCAAACGCCCGGCATTGTGGTCGTCCAGCATATGCCCGCCAATTTTACGGGACCGTTCGCGCAGCGGCTCAATACGCTTTGCAAGATCGACGTGAAAGAGGCAAAAGACAGCGACAGCGTGGTTACGGGTCAGGCGCTGATCGCGCCGGGCGATCGTCATATGGTTGTGCGGCGCAGCGGCGCGCGTTACTATGTGGAGCTTGGCGGCGGTGAAAAGGTGTCCGGACACCGCCCAAGCGTTGATGTGCTGTTTAACTCAGTCGCTCAGAGCGTCGGCGCGAACGCGATCGGCATCATATTGACCGGTATGGGCGGCGACGGGGCGAGAGGGATGCTGAAAATGCACCAGAAAGGCGCGAAGACGATTGCCCAGGACGAAAAAACCTGCGTTGTCTTTGGAATGCCCAAAGTAGCGATCGAGTTTGGCGGCGTGGACAGAGTTGCTCCGCTGGAGATGATCCCTCAAGCGGCGATGCAGTTTGTGGGTGAGATAAGTCGGCATTAAGCGGTTTACCGCTAGAATCCGCGCTTCTTTTCGGCAGAGTAGCTCAGGCGGTTAGAGCGCAGGATTCATAACCCTGAGGGCAGGGGTTCGATTCCCCTCTCTGCTACCACGGGTAAGCCTCTGTGCAAGAGCTAGCTCAGCGGCGGTTCGGTTTTGATTGCCAGCTATGCCTAAAACTATAAATGCGATAATAGACTATGGATGTTTTGAAAATTTTACGCGAGGAAAAGGAACTGCGGCTCAAAGGCGGTCTGTATCAGCAGACGCAGGTGAAGATGGGTTTCAATTCCAACGGCATAGAGGAAAACAAGCTTTCGGAAGAGCAGGTAGCGCGGATATTCAACACAAATACGATCGTTGCCGAACAAAATGAAAAGATCGACATCGACGATATAATTGAGACGATAAATCACTTTACCTGCTTTGATTATATGCTTTCGATAGCCGAACAGCCGCTGACAGAAAAAATCATAAAAATGTTTCATACGCTTCTTAAAAGCAATACCTCTTTTTCAAGGGAGGATTATTTTTTTCTTGGAGGATATAAGTCGCGTCCGAATTTGGCTGGCGACGCCGTTACTGCGGCTCCGGAAAATGTAGAGGAAGAGATGAAAGATCTGCTAAACAGATACAACACACACGCATTCGCGCCTTTAGAGAAGATTATTTGGTATCACTATAATTTTGAGATGATACACCCTTTTCAGGGAGGCAATGGGCAGATCGGAAGAATGATTATATTTAAGGAGTGCCTGCGGCATGAAATATATCCATTTATTTTGGAGCAGCACCGCAAAGAAACGTATATACGCGGACTGAACAATTATAAAGTCAAAAGCGGTTATCTAGTCGACGCCTGTCGCTACGCGCAGGACATGTACGAAGAGTTAATCGGCTTTTGTCTGCGCAGATAGCTCAATAATTTACCCTGCACAGATAAAGTCCGTTCGGCGGCGCGGGCGATCGGAACAACACTTTCTCGCCGTTAAGCTGATCGTTTATATCTTTTGAAGCGGCTCCATTGGAGGCGACTTTCAATACCGCGCCCATCATCATTCGCACCTGAGAGCGCAGGAATCCATTCCCTTCAAAGCGCGCGATATGTATATTTTTGTAAGCATAGAGCGCTGTTTTATAAATGGAGCGCACGGTGGTTTTTTCGTCGCTTCCTCTTTTTGAAAAGTGATAAAAATCGTGCGTACCTTCAAACAGCTCGATCGCTTCTTTGGCTTTGCGCGCATCAAAAAAAGGCGCGTAAGTGATCAGGCGCGCCGTAAATACAGGCGGTCTTTCCGTAGTGATTAGATAACGGTAAACTCTCGATCGAGCGGAGAAGCGCGGATGAAAATCATCGCCCATGATTTCGACTTTTTTGATCAAAATTAAAGGGTACAGCTTTTTGTCAAGTTCGTTTTTTAATCGATCTTTGCCGCACCAAAAATCCGGCAGCAAAAAACCAATAACCTGCCCATTTGCGTGAACGAAGCGATCCGTTCGACCGGCGCAATACGCTTTTGAAAATATACCCATTGAACGAAGCGCGCCTTCAAATACGGAGAGAACTGTAGGAAAGATCGTTTCGTTATGTCTGCGCAGATGCTGCGATCCATAAAAATTTGAGCCGTCGTAAGCGACGGTAACTTTTGCCCACATTACCAACCCAGCAGATCAAACAGCCGTTGTTCGAAAATAAACACAACGAGCGTTCCAAACGACAAATAAGGGATAAAAGGAGTTTCCGCCTGATTATTTCTGCGGTTATACAGCGCTGGGAGAAGCGCCGCAAGTGCCGCGATAAACAACGCAAGTAACGCTCCTTTTGCCCCAAGCAACGCTCCCATTGTAGCGCCAAGTATAATGTCTCCTTCGCCCATCGCTTCCTTTTTTAACAGGCTTGAAAGCCCCATTCTTAACAGAGATAGAGCGCCGGCTAACAAGAGGGCGTTTGTTGCGTTATCGACAAAAGACCCACTGGAGAAAATGGCAAACGCAAGAGCGGAAAAATTAACGCTGTCGCTTGCCATTAAAGTTTTCATATCTATTATCGATAGGACGAGCAGAAGTAAAAAAGCAAGAGATGTGAAAATGGCAAATACGGTAATGCCAAGTTTATAAAATATAAGCGTAAAAATAATGGCTGACGATAGTTCAACGAGAGGATATACGATGCTTATCGGTTTTTTGCAAAAAGCGCACTTTCCTCCTAAAAAGATATAAGATAATAGCGGGATATTGTGATATATGCGCAATTTATGTTTGCACTTTGGGCAGTGAGACGCGGGAAAAGCAATCGATTCGTTTGACGGCAATCGTACTATCAAGACGTTGGCAAAGCTGCCAAAGCACAGACCAACAATGATAATAAAAAACCACTCCATAGCGTTTTATTTTCCTCTCTTTTCAAACGATCCGCATAATATGAAAATGTCCAGTATCATCTCTTATGCTCCTCCAAAACGCCGCTCTCTCTTTTGGAACTGGGAGATCATAATGTCGAGTTCCGCGGAGGTGTACTCCGGCCAAAGCGTTTGGGTAAAAAACAGCTCCGCGTAGGCGATCTGCCATAGCATAAAGTTGGAAAGACGATATTCGCCGCCAGTCCTAATCAGCATATCCACTTCTGGAAAATTGGCGGTGTCTAACGCTTTTTCTAGGCTCTCTTCGCTTACCTCGTTGGGCGCTATTTTTTTAACCGCCCGCGTAATTTCGTCTTTTGCGCCGTAATTTAACGCCAATATCTGCGTCATCGCTCTATTATTTGACGTTGTCTCTATCGTGTCAGATATGCGCTTTTGCAGCTTTGCGGGCAGTTTGTCCAGATCGCCGATCGCAAAAAAACGTATATTGTTATTTTGTAAAGTCTCTAATTCATTTTTAAGATAGCGATCCAACATATCCATAAGAAAATTGATCTCTTTTTTTGGGCGTTTCCAGTTTTCTGTACTGAAGGCGTAAAGCGTCAATACTTGCACGCCTATTTTTGCGCAGTGTGTGGTAATAATTCTAACGACCTTTGCGCCCTCTTCGTGTCCTTTTGTGCGACTGCTTAGCCCAAGTTTTTTCGCGTATCTGCCGTTGCCGTCCATAATGATCGCTATGTGCTTTGGAAAATTCAAGCAAACTCGCTTTGAAGCGCCAGCAAAATGTTGTAAGCTACGCTTAATTTATCACCGATAAACTCCGCTTCGTTTTTTGCTATTAGTTTAATTTTTGTCTCATTGCCGCCAAAACTGGTCGTATCGCCGATCACGTTTAGGCATACCGCGTCTAGTTTTTTGCCGCTTTTCATTTTGATCGCGCTGTTGTACGCGCCCAACGGATCGGTTTCGGCTTTGAAGCCTACGGTATATAGATTTGTCTTGTCTATAGCGGATAAAATGTCTTCGCTCTGTTTTAGTGCCAGATGCCAGCTTTCTCCAATACTTTCTTTTTTGATTTTGCCATCGGTTTTATTGACCGCTGTATAATCTCCAACAGCCGCCGCCATAAACAGGAACGCCTTCTTTTCGCCGCCGCTCTCTTTCTCAATTGTCAGGTCTAGCGCTTCTTTTATCTTATTTACCGTATCCGCCTCAATGTATTCGATTGGGAGAAACTCGTCCTTTATATTGCCGATCATATATACTTTCGCGCCCAGAAAAAACGCCGCTTTAGCAAAGCCTAAAGCCGTCTTTCCGCTGCTTAGATTGCCGATCACCCGCACGTCGTCGATCGGCTCTTTTGTGCCGCCGCCTGTAACAATAACGGTTCTTTTTTGCCAGAAGCTGTTATTAAGCAGAGAGCGGCAGGCTTTGTAATAAATTGTTTCCGTTGCCGCGAGTCTGCCGATCCCCTCTTCACCGCACGCTAAAAAACCGTAAGCGCTATCGACAAAAATTATCCCCGCCGCTTTTAATTTTTCTATATTTTGTTTAGTAACGGCGTTTTCTATCATAGCGCTGTTTGCCGCGGGCGCGATAATTTTTGGCGCTTTGCAGGCGATAAAAGTTTGCAGCAGCGGGTTATCCGCCGCGCCGCTTGCTATTTTATTTATCGTATTTACGCTTGCAGGCGCGATTATAAATAGTTCCGTCCATTTGGCAATGCCAATATGATTTATATCGTTTGTCCAACTTTCGCTTTTTTGTGTTAAGACTGCCGCGCCTGTGATCGCCTCAAAAGTAAGCGCTCCTATAAACCGTTCAGCGCCGCTTGTCATAACCGTACGCACCGCGGCGCCGGCTTTAATCAGCAAACGCGCTAAGTATGCCGCTTTATAGGCGCTGATACTGCCCGTTATACCCAAAGTTATGCGGCAGTTTTCAAGCGGTTTCATTTGTGTTTTCCAAAAAACTTAAAGAAAAAACCCGCGATGGATTTTTGCTCGGATCGCGATAAAACAAGATCGCCCTCTTTTGGGTCTTTTACTACGGTGCTTCCTGCGCCGATCAGCACATTATCGGGAATCGCTATAGGCGCTACTAATTGCGTATCGCTGCCGATAAATACATTTTTGCCGATCGTGGTTTGGTACTTGTTTTTGCCATTATAATTACAAGTGATCGTTCCCGCTCCGATATTGGTTCCTTCGTCGATAGTCGCGTCTCCTAAGTAGCTTAAATGTCCCGCTTTTACGCCATTTAGCTTTGCCTTCTTTGTCTCTACAAAGTTACCGATATGGGTATTGATAATTTCGCTGTTTGGGCGGATATGCGCCATAGGTCCGATATCGCTGTCTACAATAATGCTGTCTTCCACTATAGAATGCGCTTTAATAACCGATCGGACAATTCTGGATTGACCCAATATCATCGCGCCGTTTTCCACCGCGCATTCTCCCTCAAATGTCGCTGAGGCGTCAATAAAAACGGTCTCCGGCATACGCACAAGAATACCTCTATTCATCAGATCGTTCTTAATTAACCCTTGATGAATTCGTTCCGCCGCGCTTAGGTCTGCTTTTGAGTTTATACCCATTAAAATCAGCTCGTCTCCCCACAGCGCCGATACCGTTTTTTTGTTTTTTACCGCCAGAGATATAAGATCGGTTAGATAAAATTCCTTCTGTTCATTGCTGTTCTCGACTTTTTTTAGAAACTCGCTCAAAAACTGTTTTGAAAAACTGTATACGCCGGCATTAACGATGTTGATTTTTTTTTCCTCTTCGCTTGCGTCTTTTTCCTCCACGATCCGCCGCACCCTGTCTTTGCTCATCACGACGCGCCCGTAGCCGGACGGATTTGCCGTCGCAAAAACCGAGATCGCCGCCTCTTCGGTACGGTTTGCCAGCAAACGCGTAAACTCCGGCGTAACCAGCGGCATATCGCCGTTTAGAACGACGACCCGATCGTATTTGGGTTTTGCCGCCATTACCGCTCCCGCAGTGCCGGGCAAATTTTCGTGATCCTGACAGACGCAGCGCACACCATCAAAGCTCTTTGCAATATGCGCCTCAACCTGTTCGCGCTGGTGGAAAAGGACGACCTGAACGTCGTCGCTGACTGACTGCGCCGCTAGAATTGGATAGTCGATCAGCCTTCTGCCGCTGAGCATGTGGAGAACTTTTGGCGTTTGAGATTTCATGCGCGTTCCCGCGCCCGCAGCCATAATGACGACCGAGATCACTTTTCCCCCAAATGAATCAATGTATAATCACATCTTAACACGCTGCGAATTAGGATAGTACAACTCAAACTCATAGGCGAGGGCAGATGGACTTAGCTTCAGTTATCGGTGTAATAATGGTTTTGGGGGTCTTGGCGTTTGCGATTTTGCTGGGCGCGGGGCTTGGCCCGTATCTCGATCTGCCCAGCGCGCTGATCGTGTTGGGCGGCGCGGTAGCGTCTATTTTTATCAGCTTTAAACTGGAGCAGGTAAAAAAGCTCGGCAGAGTTTTTGGCATTGTTTTCAAGCCGCAGACATACGACATTCCCGCAATCATTCGCAAGCTGGTTGACTACTCGACGATAGCCAGACGCGATGGCATTCTGGCGCTTGAATCGCCTGTCAATCAGGAAGAAAACGCTTTCCTTAAAAAGGGGCTTGCGATGGCGGTAGATGGCAACGAGCCGGATGTGATCCGTTCGCTTTTGGAGCTGGAGGTGGACGAGTCGAGCAGCAGGCACAGGGGTTACTCGGCGATGCTAGAACAGTTCGCCAGCCTCGCGGGTAGCTTCGGCATGATCGGCACGTTGATCGGGCTTGTGGCGATGCTCATCAATATGAACGATCCCAGCTCGATCGGTCCGGCGATGGCGGTGGCGATCATCACTACGCTTTACGGTGCGATCTTTGGAAATGCCATTACCGCGCCGATGGCGAACCTTCTCAATATTCGCAACAGCGACGAAGTGATGGTAAGAAATCTCATTATTGAGGGTATTATGTCTATTCAGGCTGGCGATAACCCCCGCATTCTGGAGCAGAAGCTGCTGGGTTTCTTGCCGCCTAGCGAGCGCGTAAGCCAGTTTGAGTAGCGTCGATGGCAAAGAAGAAAAACACGGCGGAATGTCCCTCTTGCCCTCCGCGCTGGATCGTGCAGTTTGGCGATATGATGTCGCTGCTGCTGGTGTTTTTTATCCTATTGCTTTCTATGAGTTCGATTGATGCCAAAAAGGTAAACGAGGCGATCGGTTCGCTGATTGGGGCGCTGAGCGTTTTGGAGGGCGGAACGCAGAGCGAGGTTTCCAAGGAGCGAATGCAGCTTGCCACGCCGATTGTTCCGCAGAGCGAAACGGACGAGATCGTCAATCGCGTTACTGTGACCATTTCGGAGTTTAACGAGATCATCAGACGGCAGGGCGGGCAGGAGACGATACAAGTGCAGGAGGCGATCGAAGGGTTTGTGATCGAACTGCCGGCTTCGCTACTCTTTCGCGAGGGAAGCGCTCAGATAGTCAATTCCGATGCCATCTTACTGTTAAGGCGGGTGGCGATGCTTGTGGACACTATGCCAAAGGATTTGAATATAGTCGTGCGCGGGCATACGGATAATCTGGAGTTATCAAGTAGCGTCGATTTCCGCGATGTATGGTCGCTGTCTGCGGCGCGATCGGTCGCGGTTGTCAAAGAGTTGATAAATAACGGTGTCAAACCCGAACGCCTTAGCGCTGCGGGTTATGGCAGTTTTCAGCCGCTTGCGACTAACGTAACAGAGCAGGGCAGGGCGCGTAACCGCAGAGTAGAAATTCACTTTCAGGGTGAAGATAACAGCGATGCAAGCGAGGCTTCAAAAAGCATTTTAGACCAGCCCGCAATCAATAGATGATCCGTTTATTATTTCTGTTTTTTATGATTGCCGCGTCTGCAATAGCAGATACGTTGCAACTGCCTACCGTTGATTTGAGAATTAACGCGCCGGAAAATCCCACGCAACTCGTTCAAACTTTAAATATCGTTATCATTCTGACGCTTCTTGTCCTCGCGCCAAGCCTTGTTATGATGATGACGAGTTTTACGCGGCTTCTGATCGTATTCGGCTTTTTGCGTCAGGCGCTTGGCACGCAGCAGATGCCGCCGAATCAGATATTGATATCCATGGCGTTAATCCTCACTTTTTTTATTATGGAACCAATTTTTAAAGAGGCGTGGAATAATGGCGTTACGCCATATATGAATGAGGAGATCGGCTACGAGGAGGCGTTTAATCGTTCTATGGCGCCGTTTGAGGACTTTATGCTTCGCAATACGCGCGAAAAAGATTTAGCGCTGTTTTTAAGAATACGCGGCAGCGGCAATATAGAGAGTGAAGCGGATCTAACTTTACCTATTCTGTTGCCCGCGTTTATGATCAGCGAGCTTAAAACGGCGTTTGAAATCGGTTTTCTGCTATACCTACCGTTTTTGGTGATCGATATGGTAGTTAGCTCCGT
The DNA here is from genome assembly GCA_031260125.1 of Helicobacteraceae bacterium. Lineage (GTDB taxonomy): Bacteria > Campylobacterota > Campylobacteria > Campylobacterales > SZUA-545 > JAIRKM01. Next base: position 30,384 of record JAIRKM010000036.1, read on the forward strand.
GCTGATGGCGATGGGTATGATGATGTTGCCGCCGGTTATGATCAGCCTGCCGTTTAAAATCATACTTTTTATTATGGTTGACGGGTGGAATCTAATCGTGGGCAGCGTGGTGCAGAGTTTCCGATGAACTGTGAACGGTTTGGCGAATGCGGAGGGTGCGCTTTGGCGCTTGAATACGACGAACAGTTATCGCGTAAGACAGAGACGTTTTTGGACATGTTTAAGGGATTTATTCCGTCAAAAACGGAGGTATTCCCAAGCAAAAAAAGTCATTTTAGAAATCGCGGAGAGTTTCGCGTCCGCCACAAAAGAAACGGCGGGATCGCGCTTGGCATGTACGACAAACACGGCGGAGCGATTAGCGTTGATCTATGCCCTGCGATGAACGAGCGTTTCAGCGCCAATATGCGGGCAATGGCGGATTTTATCGGCGATTTTCCCGCGCTCTTTGAACGGCTTTTCGAGCTTGATTTTCTCGCCTCCAGCGACGGTAAAGAGATGGTTATTACGCTTATATATCATAAGCCGATCGACGAAAAATGGAGCGAGGCGGCAAGAGCGTTTAGCGAGCGCTTCAACCTTAACGTAATAGGGCGTAGCAAAGGCAAAAAGTTAATAGTAGGCAGCGATTTTATCCGCGAAAATATCATATTTAACGATATGGTTTGGAGCTATAAGCAAAAAGAGGGCGCTTTTAGCCAGCCAAACGGCTATATCAATCGTGCGATGATAGGTTATATCGATCGTTTAGAGCCAAGCCAAAGCGACGGTTTTGAATTGTACTGTGGAAACGGCAACTTTACGCTTCCTCTCTCTCAAAAACTCAATAGAGCAATTGCTATTGAGGTTAATCGCGATCTATTAAATACGGCGAGAGAAAACGCTAAAGACAACCGCCGCGAGAATATATTTTTTGCGCGTATGGGCGCCGAAGAGTTTGCGAACGCTATGAAAAAAACCAGATCGTATAACCGCTTGAAAGCCGTTAATTTAGACGCTTACGTTTTTCATACCGCGCTGGTCGATCCGCCGCGATCGGGGCTAGATAACGCCTCGCTGCGTCTGATCGCCAATATGGAGCGGATCGTATATATATCCTGCAACCCGCAAACGCTGCGCCGCGATCTGGAGGAACTGACCAAAACGCGCCGCATCGCTTCCGCGGCGCTTTTCGATCAATTTCCGTATGCGCCGCATATAGAATCCTGCGTTGTATTGGAGAGGCGTTAAGTGATAGATAAAGCATATATTTCTACATAGGCAGACAAGGAGTAAAAGATGAGCTATGATTTTGAACCATATCCATTTGAAAAGTTGCGATCTCTGTTAGAGGACGTACAGCCAAATGCCGATAAAACACCTATAAATCTGCATATAGGCGAACCACAATTTCAAACGCCAAAGGCGATATTAGAAGTTTTAAGCGCCCATAACGCGCTTTTTAATAAATATCCTTTAAGCGGTGGCATACCAAAACTAAAAGAGGCTCAGATTAGTTTTGTTGATCGGCGTTTTGGCGTTAAACTAACAAGCGATCAGATCGCGCCTACGCTTGGCACAAGAGAGGCGCTTTTTAACTTGCCGCAATGCCTACTTTTTGGTAAAGACAAATCGACTATCGCCTATCCAAACCCATTTTATCAGATCTACGAAGGCGCGGCGAAGGCAAGCCGCGCGCAAAGCGTTTTGTTAAATCTTGAAGCGGCTAATAGCTTTAAGCCAGATATAACCGATCCACGATTAAAAAACTGCGATCTAGTCATACTCAATTCGCCCAATAATCCCACCGGTTCTGTTTTGACCCTTGAAGAGATGATCGAATGGGCAAAACTTTCCGAAAAGTATGGTTTTGTTTTGCTCAACGACGAATGCTATTCGGAGATATATTTCACAGCGCCGCCGCCTTCGCTTTTAGAAGCCGCAAAAGCGATTGGCAATGACAACTTCAGCAATATACTTGTCGTCAATTCCCTCTCAAAACGCTCTAGCGCGGCGGGTATCAGAAGCGGGTTTATCGCCGGCGATAAGGTGATTTTAAGCAAATACGCAACCTATCGATCGTATGCGGGCATTACGGCGGGCATTCCATTGCAGATCGCGGCGGCTTATGCGTGGCTTGAGGATAAACACAGCGAGGAGATTCGCTTAAAATACGCCGTCAATATGCGGTTTGCCCAAGATACGCTGAATATAAAAACGCCCGAATCAACCTTCTATCTCTGGCTTGAGGCAAAAGACGATCTTAAAGCGGCGCACGAGCTTTACGAGCGTTACGCGCTCAAGACGCTACCCGGAACCTTCCTTTCTCGCGGCAAAAGCCCGCTTGGATTTATACGGATCGCTCTCGTTTATGAGGAAAACGAGACAATTGAAGCGTTAAACAGGCTAAAAGAGTTTTTCGCCCCATAAGGCTCGATCGCGCTAATACGAAGATTGGCGTGAGATTTCCCCAAGCAGCCGTTTGGAAGCGGCGCGATTGAGGTAAAGAGGCTTGATGGCAAAGGGGAGTTGCGGTTAAAGGTTTTCTTATGTAGAATACGCCGTTTTTCTTCAGCGCTATGCCTGAAATCTGTTCCGGATTAGCTCAGCGGTAGAGTAGGTGGCTGTTAACCACTTGGTCGCAGGTTCGAATCCTGCATCCGGAGCCACAATATCCGCACAATCTTATACTTTCCAATAAGCGGCGCGCCGAGGCATTCGCGAGATAGCGCGGGCGCATAACTGCCGTTTGGTATAATCCGCGACTTCATCACAACTATAGGCTTGCAATGCGGTTATTAGACGGAAAAGCGCTCTCAGGCATTATCAAGGGGCAACTCAAACAGAAAACTGCGGCGCTGAAGGAGCGCCATTCAAAGGTGCCGGGCTTGGCGGTCATACTGGTAGGAAACGATCCCGCCAGCGAAATTTACGTGGAAATGAAGGCAAAAGCATGCGCGGAGGTAGGAATCTACTCGGTGGTGCATAAAATGCCCGAAACGGTGGGGCAGGACGAGATTGTGGATACGATCCGTATGATCAACGCCAATCCGCATTTAGACGGGCTGCTGGTACAGCTTCCGCTACCAAAGCAGATAAAGAGCGAGGCGCTACTGGAGAAGATCGCGATCGAAAAAGATGTTGACGGGTTTCACCCGCACAATCTGGGTAAGCTCTTTACCGGACTGGACACATTCGCGCCATGTACGCCGCTTGGCGTGATGCGGCTTTTGGAAGAGTATCAAATCGGCGTCGACGGCAAGAACGCGGTAGTCGTGGGGGCGAGCAACATTGTCGGCAAGCCGATGGCGGCGCTGCTTCTAAACGCGGGAGCAACGGTGGATATTTGCCACATTCTCACAGGCGATCTAAGTGAACACACAAAAAAAGCGGATATTTTAGTGGTAGGCGTCGGCAAGCCGGGGTTGATCACCGGCGATATGATAAAAGAGGGCGCCGTAGCGATCGACATAGGTACGAGCAAAGTAGAGGGGAAACTCAGAGGAGATGTGGAGTTTGAAAGCGCCGCGAAAAAATGCTCGTTTATCACTCCCGTACCGGGCGGCGTAGGCCCTATGACGATCGCCATGCTGCTTAGCAATACGCTTAAAGCCGCCGAAATAAACGTAACGAGGGAGCAATGAAAGAAAAAGTCAGAAGATATTTGACAAAACTCTACCGTTTTTCCAACTCATGGGTAGGAACGATCGTGATCGTGCTGCTTGCGATCTTTTTTTTCGCGCAGGCATTCGTCATACCGTCGGGATCGATGAAAAACACCCTTCACGAAGGCGATTTTCTGATTGTAAAAAAGTTTTCGTATGGCATTCCGATACCGCGTATTCCATTTCTTGAGGTGGCAATCCTGCCGGATTTTAACGGAAACGGGCATCTGTTTTCAGGAGAAGGTCCAAAACGGGGCGACATCGTGGTTTTCCGCTATCCGAAGGAGCCGAAGGTTCATTATGTGAAGCGGTGCGTAGGCGTGGGCGGCGATGGCGTAATGGTGCGCGATGGAGCGCTTTACATCAAGCCGCACGAGGGAACGGAATACACGACGCAAAACTATCCGGCGGATCGGATATTCTCTTTTGGAAATGAGCTGTGGGTGAAAGAGCCGTTTAAGAACGAACATCGCGGCGTTAGGTACGATGAGAAAGCGCGGGCAAGCGGCGGACTGCACATCTTAACAAAAGAGTTTGGGCCGATTACCGTGCGCGAGGGAAGCTACTTTATGATGGGCGATAACCGCGATCACAGCAACGACAGCCGCTTTTGGGGAAGCGTGCCGTACGAGTATATTGTTGGAACGCCGTGGTTTGTGTATTTTAGCTGTGAGCCGCGAAGTTACGATGAAATGATCGGCAATCAAATGGCGCTGAACAACAACGAGGAACTTGCCGCCGTATGCGGCGAAGATACAGACCTCTTTGGCGCCGAGTGCCGCACGAAGTGGGAAAGGCATAGATATAAGGTGCGTTGGAATCGCATAGGGCGCGGCGTAGAGGGTTTAGAAGAGCTGTTATGAGTCTGGATGCCCTTGGATCGGAGTTCACGCGATTGTTGCTGATGGTTGCCGCGCTGTTTATATCAATAGTCGGGCATGAGATAGCGCATGGGGCGATGGCGCTCTTCTTTGGGGATACAACCGCTAAAGATATGAGGCGTCTGAGCATAAATCCGATCAATCACATCGATCCTATGGGAACCATAGCGGTGCCGCTTTTGCTGTATGTCAGCGGAGCGCCTTTTTTATTCGGGTGGGCAAAACCCGTGCCGATTGATGTAAATGTCGTTCTGCGGCGGGGACACATGGCAATGGTGGCGGTATCGCTGGCGGGAATCGCGTTTAATCTGATACTGGCATTTATAGCGATGCAGATATTGAAGGTCGATATATCCGCCATGTCAATTGACGCAGTAACGCTGCCGGTTTTTGATCAATTCTTGAGATACCTAGTCACATGGAACGTGGTTCTTGCCGTATTTAATCTATTGCCGATTCCTCCCCTTGACGGGTCAAACGCCCTAACGCATATTTTTGCGAGATTCGGCGTTTACAGCGTTGGCAATTTCTTTTACCGCGTTCGTATGTGGGGTATGGTGGCAGTCGTGATTATCTTTATGACCGATCTGAGCCAGCTGTTTGTCTATGCGGTAAATTCTGTTATCAAGCTGATGTTGTGAGCCTTCCGCACATTCCTGTGCTATCCCGCGAAATTACGGAGCTTTTCGGCGCAATGAAAGAGGGTCTTTTTGTGGACTGCACGATAGGATACGGCGGGCATTCGGAGGCGATCCTCCGCTCCTTTTCGGCCATTCGCTGCATCGGGATCGATCGGGATAAAACCGCGATCGAATTCTCTAAAAACAGGCTAAAGGAATTTGGCGATCGGGTTGGATTTATACAAGGCTCATTCGGAACAATTTTCCCGACATTAAAAAAAGATGATATTGTGGGAGTACTCGCCGATCTCGGAGTTAGTTCTCCACAGCTTTGCGGCGACGATCGGGGCTTTAGTTTTTCCAGCAGCGCTTTGGATATGCGTATGGATACGAACGCGGAGATATCCGCTGAAGAAATCGTTAATAACTATAGCACAGAAGAGCTGGTGAAGATATTTGTAGAATATGGCGAGGAAAGAGAGGCGCATAAAATCGCAAGTCTGATCGCGGCAAACCGCCCATTTAAGACAGCAAAAGAACTTGCCGATCTAGTTGCAAAAAACATAATGCGCCGCAAGATTCATCCTGCCACAAAGATATTTCAAGCGATCAGAATCGCGGTAAATCACGAGCTTGAAGAGTTGAGGCTTCTGCTGGACGAGGCGGAAAAATTGCAAAAAGGCGCGATAGTTGGCATAATATCTTTTCATTCGCTGGAGGATCGGATGGTCAAAGAGCGGTTTAAGGAGTGGGCGCGGGAGTGCGTATGCCCGACAGAGGCGATACGCTGTTTGTGCGGCGGTAACCACGCGCTAGGACGCATACTGACAAAAAAGCCGATTGTCGCCGGAAGAGACGAGGTAAAGGCAAATCCCAAAAGCCGCAGCGCGAAGCTGAGAGGTTTCAGTTTTTTAAGAGGCTTAAATGAAACTTGACGACTTAGATGTTGCCCCAAGAGGAATCGATCGGGATATTATAAAGGTGGTATTGCTTGCGGCGGCGGGGCTGGTGATATTTGCGCCCAAGGTATTTATAGCCAACGAGATATATCTAAAAAGCCTCAAGCTCGATCGGCTGCGCACGGCGCTGGAGGTGGTGGAAGACGAAAACACGCGGTTGAAGCTGGAGCGTCAGCGCGTAATTTATAATTTGGAACGCGATATAAACGAGCGCATTCCCTAAGGGCAGACAACTTGAGGCTGTGCCAAAGCCGCTTTGCGTCCTATTCTGCTCGCCCTCTCACGCGAAAACGGCGCGATAAATAACGAAAAATCCAACGATTGAAGTTATAAATGGTCGGGACAACAAGATTCGAACTTGCGACCTCACCCACCCCAAGGGTGTGCGCTACCAGACTGCGCCATGTCCCGCAATAAGCCGCAATTATAGCAAACCGCCCTATCCAACGCTTGCGTATCTGCCGTTTAGGAATACGCCGGTTACCGCTCCTTTGAGTGTCTGGGCGCTCCAGTAGCTCTTTGCGATCCCTCTGCGCGGCTTGACCGTTGTTTGTTTCTGCGGATCAAATATGACCAGATCGGCATACGTCCCGCTTTTCAGCTCGCCGCACGGGAGGTTCAAAACTTTGGCGGGATTTTTGCTGGCGGCGCGCAAAAATTCGTGTATAGTCAATTTGCCCGCGCTTATCAAAAAGGTGTGCGCCAAACTCAAAAATATCCCCGCTATATCCATTCCGGCGCTCGAAAGCTCAAACGGGCGATCTCGCGAGCTTTCGTCCTGCGGAAAGTGTCCGGAACTTAGCACGTCAATCTCGCCGCTCTTGAGAGCCGCTATAAGCGCGTCCTGATCCTCTTGCGAACGAAGCGGCGGAAAGATTTTGCATGAGGTATTAAAGCCGCGCAGGTCTTCGTCTGTAAGCAATAGGTGCGGCAGAAGCGTCTGCAAAAAGAGCCGATCGGTTTTGTGCGGCTTCAGGGCGGTTATCGTTCTTTTGGAGCTAATCGCCTTGATCAGTAGCTTCGCGCCGATCGCGCCGGCTATTTCAGCCGTTTTCAGCGCTTCGGAACTTTCGGCGAAATCCGGCATGCTTGGCAATCCCAGATCGGCGGCGGCAAGCCCGTCATGTATAACGCCGCTCATCTCAAGAGAGCTGTTTTTGCAGGAGATGAAGACCGTTTTGCCGCCCATCAGCGCGTATTGAAAAGCGCGGCGCAGTATATTTGATTCAAGCGAACTCGCGCCGTCCAATGCGGCGATGCCCACCGAAAAGAGCTTTGCGATGTTGTTCATCTGTACGCCCTTGGCAATTTCGCCAGAAAGCAGGAAGCGTACGCCGACAGCTTTTGTCAGAATGTATTCCACAACCGTTTCATTGTCTATTGGCGGACTGGTATCACTTGAGGCAAGCACGGTGGTGATGCCGCCGCCGGTGGCGTTTCTCCCCGATTCTTCGATCGTCTCGATTCGCTTATGCCCCGGATCGTTTAGGTGAAAATCCAGATCGACAAGCCCCGGCAAGAGATACTTGCCCTTTATGTCAAGCACCTCCTCTCCAGCGTAGGGCTTTATGCCGTCGCCCAGTTCAGCGATCTGTCCATTCTCGATCCTCAAAGCGCCTTTTTGATAGGTATCTGCATCGATCAGCAGAGCGTTTGTAATCAGCATTTAGCCTCCTATGTAGACCAAATATAGCACAACTGCCCAGATTACGCCCGTAAGCGCCAGCGAAACCAGCACAACCGCGCTCGCGGCGTCTTTTGCCGCCTTCGCCAGATCGTGATATTCCAGCGTAACCAGATCGACTGTCCGCTCGATCGCGGAGTTTATCAGTTCGCCTAAGATCGGAAAAAACAGCGAAACAAACAGAACCGCGCGATAGGCAAACGGCATCGGTAGCAACAGCAAAAGGATCGTTCCAGCCGCGAACAGCAGCAATTCCGCCTTCATAGGCGTTTCGTTTTTCGTTACTTCAATAAATCCGTTTATTGAGTTGATCAAATTGCGAAATAGGTTAAATTTACTGGACTTGACGCGTTTCATAGGTACGGATACAACACGTCGTAAATAAGAGAGACGCCCAAAAACATCAGCAGCAGTCCGCTGAGTATTTCTATATACAGAAAATACCGCTTCAGCCGATTGAGAAACTCAAAAGCGTACGAGGTTAAAAAGGCGATCAGCATAAAGGGCACTCCAAGCCCCAGCGCGTAGAGCGACATGAGTGCCGTCCCATATCCCTGATGACCGCTTGCGCTATATGTTAATATCGCCCCAAGCACAGGCCCTACACACGCCGTCCAGCCTACCGCAAAGCTGATCCCTAAAAAGAACGGCGCCAAAAAAGCGATCTTCGTTTTTATATGAACTTCTTTATGATAGTCAAGAAAGCGAATGTGAATGATATGCATAAAGTGGAGGGCAAAAACTATAATAACCGCCGCTCCCGCCAGTTTTACGGCGATATGATTAAACAACCTGTAGATGAGAAGATCAACAGACAAGCCCATAACGATAAAAACAAGCGAAAAACCAAGCACAAATAAAAACGCGCACAGAACTAACCGTATGTGTTCTTTTATTCCAAGTTTTTCGCCTTGTTTTAATCGCGAAACAGAAAGAGCGGACATATACGAAACATACGCCGGCACCAGCGGCAGAACGCACGGTGCCAAGAAGCTCAACACACCCGCCACGAAGCTGATTATAAAGGGCGCGGCTGTGAAAAACTCGCTCAAATACTCTTCGTACATCTACTTGAACGCGCTCTCTGCTGGAAATGTAAATATCGCCTCTCTTGTAACGGTGATATTCTCGTCGTCAACGGCGTAGGCGCGAATGTTCATTTTGAGCTGAGTATCCGTCGCGGCTTTTGCCAGATTGTCCTCAGTATACAAAACGACAATTTCTTGGCTGCTTCCTTTGGAATCTATCCAGAAAGGTTTTCTGGGCGTTGCGATTTTAACGCCGTCAAGCCCATCGACCTCGAAATAAAAGTTATTCCCCTTATCGCCGGTGTTGGTAAAGAGAAAAATATAATCGTTGCTGACGCGGAAAAGCTCGTTTACCTTCTCTACCTTATAAGGGCGGTTTGACTTGGTTATATTAAGAAGCATAGACTCCTTGGAACTGCCAATAATCAGTAGCGCGGACATGATAAATGTCAGCATAACACCATAAGCGATCGTCCTAAAACGCAGGTATCGGGTTTTACCAAGCCCCTGCGATTCGCGCGCACTTATCCAATTTATCAACGAAGGTTTTCCCATTTTGTCCATTGCCTTGCTACAGGCATCGGCGCACTCCAAACAGTTAATACATTCAAGCTGCAATCCCTTACGAATGTCGATGTGAGTCGGGCATATAGCGACGCACGCTTCACAGCCAATGCATTCATCGTCTTTACCAAGAGGTTTTTTGCCGATCTTAGCACCGTCTTTATATATGACTCCGCCGCGCTTTTCGTCATAGATTGTATAGATTGTGTCGCGATCGTACATAGAGGATTGCACCCTCACATACGGGCAGAGAAGCCCACAGAAAGTTTCGCCGAGTCTCATTACGACAAAGGCTATTAAAAAGGCGACTATTGAGATCATTCCAATCAGTACCTTATGCGACGACGGGTCTTGGATATAGACAAAAAAATCCTCCGGCGGCACAAAGTACCAAGAAAAATCGATAGCGGCGACGATCGATAAAACTGCCCATATCAAAATCGCCGCGATCTTTTTCAGCACGTTGATCTTTTTTGAGTAGTCGATCTGCTTTTGCCGATTCGCCCTTCTGTGCAGACCAAGAATTTTACCTTCGATCAGATCGCGGTAAACGACGCGGAAGATCGTTTGAGGACAGGCCCAGCCGCACCAAACACGCCCGCCAAGCGTCGTAACGGCAAATACAAAGAGGAAAAGAAAGATGAGCAGAAACGGAAGCGGGTACAACTCTTGCGCGTCAAACGCCACGCCAAGCAGGTTGAGCTTTTTGTGATCGAATGAAAGCAAGAAGATGTGATTGCCGTTAATTTTGATAAACGGTACGGCAAGTAGTAGCAAACTGACCAACGCCATTATGGCGTAGCGCCTTTTATAGTACGGTAGCTTCATCGTATGCCTTTCTAGCCTAAGATGCGAAGTTGTCAATTATCTTATAGTTTGCCTTAATCGTTCAGAATCGGCTTTATCCGATCGAGTAGCGCGCCGTAGGTATAAATATCTTTGAAACCGGCGATTCGCCCGCCCGCCGCGTTTGTATGTCCGCCGCCGCCGAATAGCTTGCTTGCCATAAGGCTTACATCCAGTTTGTCGTTCGAGCGTATACTGACCGTGCCGGCTTTGCTTACGTCCATAAAAAAGGAATAATCTTCACAGCGGGAGAGGAATTCATTACCCATAAGAGACGAATTGCCAACCTGATATGTAAGTATTCCTTTGTTGAGTTTGTCGTAGTAAATAGTAAACTTTTCACGTTCTTTGATGAGCAGTTCAACTATATAGCGGGCGACGAGGTTGTCCAGCGTGTCGCTCGCATCGCCTTGAGAGAAAAACTCTTTTTTCAAAGCGATGATGTGATCGTCCAAATCCACATAGCGGTGATCGTCTATAAATTTGCAGGCGCTTTCTAGCAGTTTTATGCGGTATTCGCTGTCTTTACCGCCAAAAAGAACGGGGCTGATCTCTCTCGCCTCAACGTTTAGACGGTTTAAGACTTTGCCGAATTCAAACCGTTTTGTATCCTCCGTCCGCCATAGATCGTAAACATTTACGCAGTTTACATACTCAGATAGCGTCCCATCGTTTGCTGCATCCGATCCGCTGTTTTTTTCCACGCACCAATCGTACACGATCTTTGTCCCGCAGCGCGTTATATCCATATAGTACCAGCCAAACTTTTCTTGAAGTTTTTCGCCTGTTTTGTGGTGATCCAGAAGCTGTAAAGATATATGCTGCCGCTCGGCTATTTTGTCGCATATTTTACAATCGTCTTTTGTGAGGTTTAGATCGCTTATAAGCAATAGCTTTTCTTCGTTGGAGGAGAAACGGCTATAACCCTCTATCTGTTCCTCAATTTGTGAGAGTTTTGCGGCGATCTCCTGTCCATAGCCGCTGTTAAAGCAGTGAACCTTATCGAAAAAGCGCTTTGTTACAAGCTGACAGCTATAGCCATCGAGATCGTTATGTGAAAGATGAAAAATCCGCATTTCGGATTTCATTTTAGTCTTTCATAATCTTTGCAACCGTCTTCTTCGTATAGCGAGCAAGCCTTCTGATAAAATTCCACCGCTCTTTTTTTGTCTTTACTTACGCCTATTCCTTTTTCGTACATTACCGCGATGTTGTAGCAGCCAAGACCGTCGTCTTTATCACACGCGTCTTTGTAGAGCATAGCCGCTTGCGTTACATTCTTTTTTACTCCATCCCCGTCCTCATATAGTACGCCTAGGTTATTGCATCCTCTCGCATCGCCTTCCTCGCAGGCTGCAGCGTATAGTTCGGCTGCCTTTTTATGGTCTTGTTTTACCCCTCGCCCCTCATCGTACATATATCCTATGTTGGTGCAGCCCAGCGCGTAATCCATATTGCAGGATTTTTCAAACAGCATTACGGCTTTTTTAGTATCTTCTTTGACGCCGATTCCTTCATCATACATAACACCCAGATTGTTGCAGCCGCGCCCGTCGCCCAAATTGCACCCCTTTTCATAGAACAGCGCCGCTTTCTTGTCATCTTTCGCCACGCCGTCGCCTTCTTCATACATGTAGCCCAGATTGGTGCAGGCTAAGTCATCTTCGCCATCGCAGGCGATCGCGTAAAACTCCACCGCTTTTTCGCCGCTTCTTTTTACCCCTTCGCCCATATCATACATATAGCCTAGATCGTTGCAACCCCGTGCGTTTCCTTCGTCGCAGGAGCGCTTAAACAGCCGCGCCGCTTTCTTATAGTCGCCCAACTCGTAGGCGGTGTCCGCGTCGGTATAGCTGTCGGCGCTCCCCACACAGACCCACACAAACAGCACCAAGCACATTATGCGCTTCATTTATTCTCCTTGAATTTGTGAAATATGCCCCGCATTATGTCATTTTTCCTTTTAGGGCGCTACGATCGTTTTGCTTTGCCGCCGATGATAAAGCGTAAGGCGTTCAGGCGGATAAATCCAGCCGCGTCTTTTTGGTTGTACACCTCGTCTTTTTCAAAGGTCGAATACGCGGCGCTAAACAGTGATCGCGGCGCTTTGCGCCCAAGCGTGATCACGTTGCCTTTGTACAGCTTCAGCTTGACGACGCCCGTAACGTTTTCCTGCGTGGCGTCGATCGCCGCTTGCAGCATTTTGCGCTCGTTAGACCACCAATAGCCGTTATAGATCAGCTCCGCGTAGCGCGGCATTAGCTCGTCCTTTAGATGCGCTTCGCCGCGATCAAGCGTGATCGATTCAATCGCCCTATGCGCTTTGAGCAAGATCGTCCCGCCCGGCGTTTCATAGCACCCGCGCGATTTCATTCCAACGTATCGATTCTCCACTATGTCAAGCCGCCCGACGCCGTGTTTGCCGCCTAGTTCGTTTAGCGTTTTAAGAAGCGAGGCGGGCGACAACGCCTTGCCATCGATAGAAACCGCGTCGCCCTTTTCAAAGCCGATCTCCACGATTTCAGGCGTATTCGGCGCGTTTTCGGGCGAAACGGTAAGCCGCCACATATCCTCATCAGGCGCGTTAAACGGATCTTCCAACCCTTTGCCTTCGTAGGAGATATGAAGCAGGTTTGCGTCCATGCTGTACGGGCTTTCTTCGGTATGCTTTTTTTCGATCGGGATATCGTGTTTGCGCGCGAACTCAAGCAGCGCGGCGCGGGAGTTCAAATCCCATTCGCGCCAAGGGGCGATAATCGTAATATCGGGGTTGAAGCTCAAGTAACCAAGCTCGAAGCGCACCTGATCGTTGCCTTTGCCCGTCGCTCCGTGGCTAACCGCGTCCGCGCCCACCTTTGCGGCGATCTCCATCTGCTTTTTTGCGATCAGCGGGCGGGCGATAGAGGTGCCAAGCAGATATTCGCCCTCGTAGATCGCGTTGGCGCGAAACATCGGAAAGACAAAATCGCGGACAAACTCTTCGCGCAGGTCTTCTATAAAGATATTTTCGGGTTTAACGCCGAGTTTTAGCGCTTTGCTTCTCGCGGGTTCAAGCTCTTCGCCCTGCCCCAAATCCGCCGTAAATGTAACGACTTCGCAGTTGTATTGCGTTTGAAGCCATTTGAGAATAACGGATGTGTCAAGCCCGCCAGAGTAGGCGAGCGCCACTTTTTTGATCGGTTTTTGCATCAACTTGCGCCCTCCAAGCGTTTGAGTATGCTTTTCCTGTGGGCGGTCAATCCCTCTATCTTTGCCAGCGCCGCGCACGCACCGCTTATCTCGCTAAAACCTTCCTTTGTAAGCGATATGATCGACGACCGTTTCACAAAATTTTCCACGCCCAACGCGCTAAAAAAACGCGCCGTTCCTCCGGTGGGGAGGGTGTGGTTTGGGCCTGCCGCGTAGTCGCCGACCGCCTCCGGCGAGAAACTGCCCAAGAAGATCGCGCCAGCGCTTTTTATGCGGCCTAACAGTTCGTGCGGCGAGCGCGTGAGAATCTCAAGATGTTCCGGCGCGATGAGATTCATAAGATCGATCGCTTCGTCAATGCTTTTCGCAACGATGATCGCGCCGCGGTTCTCAATTGACTTTGCTGCGATCTCCTCTCTTTCTAGCCCTTTAAGCTCCTCGTATATAGCGGACAGCGTCTTTTCCGCGAGATTCTGGCTGGTGGTGATTAAAATAGCGGAAGCCATCTCGTCGTGTTCGGCTTGGCTGAGCATATCGATTGCCACCAGATCGGCATCCGCGCTCTCGTCGGCGATGATGCCTATCTCGCTGGGACCGGCGATCATATCGACGTTTACTTCGCCGAATACCTGCTTTTTCGCCGCTGCGACATAGATATTGCCCGGACCCGCGAGCGCCTCAACTTTGGGAACGGAGGCGGTGCCATACGCAAGCGCGCCGATCGCGCCGGCTCCGCCTATCTTAAATGCCTTCTTGATACCGCAAAGATGAGCGGCGGCAAGCACCGCGGGATGCGTCCTGCCATTAGGCGATGGCACGCACGCCACCACCGTGTCCACTCCCGCCGCAATCGCGGGCGCCGCGCACATCAGGAGACTGCTCGGATACGCCGCTTTGCCGCCCGGAATATATAATCCCGCGCGATCGACGGGCGTAATCTTTTGCCCAAGCCAACCTTCAGGACTAAAGTCAATCCAACTCTTTTGAAGCTGTTTTTTGTGAAAACTCTTGACGCGGTTAAAGGCGATCGACAGGGCTGTTTTCATCTTCTGATCGCTGTTTTCCCACGCCGTTTTCATCTCGCTTGCCGATATGATTATGTCCTCTATGGATTGCGGCTCCCATCGATCGAAACGCCGGCATTGATCGATTAAGGCGGCATCGCCTCTTTGTTTCACATCTTCCAACAGAGCGGCGACCGTTGAGTAAACCGCGTCTAAATCCACTCTTCCACGTTTTAACAAGCCCTCAAACAAGGCGCCAAACGATTTATCTGTCGTTTTTACTATCTTCATGTCGCGCTAATTATGGCATATTTTATGTAGAATTCGTGGAATTATCACAGGAGCTGGCATTTGGAATTGAAGTTTGTGAGCGCACAGAGGGCGCGTTTTACGATCATCTTTGTATGCGCGAAAGAGTTTAATCACGACTTTGTGAGCGATAGGGAGCTACTCGATCTCGTCGGCTTTGACGGATCGGACGAAACCGCCGCGCTTTTTGCCGAGCGCAAAGAGATCTACGTTGGCGTTGAGGACATCTGCGATCCAGAGTCCTTTCGGATTGCGGCGGCAAAAGCCGTATCGGTACTCAAAGGCTTAAAAATAGAGGAAGCGCACATAGACAACTACGATAGGGGGGGCGCGGCGATCAGCGAAGCGATTGCCATCGGTTTTCTGCTTGGGGCATACGAGTTTTCTATGTATAAATCCACACCAAAACCCGCGGCGCTCAAGACGATCCACTTTGGACCGAAAAACTACTTTGGAGAGAAAACGGACGAAAAGGGCGTAAAAAGGGCGCTCAAAAAAGCAAAACTGCTGGCGGATTCGGTCAATTTCGCGCGCGATCTGATCAACAAAACGCCCGATGATATGACACCGGCGATATTAGCCGACGCGGCTATGGAGATCGCAGGCAAATATGGGCTAGAGGGCAAGATTTACGACGCGCAATATCTTAAAAGCAGCGGTATGGGCGCTTTTCTGGCGGTAAGCCGGGCGAGCAAAAACGCGCCGAGACTGATCCATCTCGTCTATAAGCCTTCACATCCTAAAAAAACAGTCGCCATCATCGGCAAAGGTCTCACCTACGACAGCGGCGGGCTTAGCCTGAAACCGGCGGATTATATGTGTACGATGAAGGCGGATATGGCGGGCGCGGCGGCGGTGATCGCGATTGTAAAAGCGGCGGCGGAACTCCGCCTGCCCGTTGAGATTCACGCGATCGCGGGCGCGGCGGAAAATATGATCGGCGGCGACGCCTACAAGCCCGACGACGTGCTTACCGCGATGAACGGCAAGACAATTGAGGTAAAAAATACAGATGCCGAGGGGCGTCTTGTGTTGGCCGATTGTATCGCGTTTGCTCAGAAAAATACGCAAAATCTCGATTGTATATTGGATATAGCGACGCTTACGGGCGCGTGCGTGGTGGCGCTTGGCGAACACACAAGCGGCGTTATGGGATTTAACGCCGGCTTGAAAGCGTCGCTGTTGAAAGCCGCGGACGAGAGCGGCGAGCTTGCGGCGGAACTTCCGTTTAACAGGCACTTAAAAAAGCTGATCAAAAGCGAAATCGCCGATGTAGCAAACGCCTCGTCCACGCGCTATGGCGGCGCGATCACCGCCGGACTTTTTTTGAGTGAATTTATTGAAGAAAAAAACCGCGACAAGTGGGCGCACTTGGACATAGCCGGACCGGGATATGTAGAGAAGGGCTGGGGAGTCAACCCGTCAGGCGCAAGCGGCGCGGCGGTGCGCTGGCTGGTTCGCTGGCTGGAAAGTCTCTGATGGCGCTTTCGATCGGTATCGTTGGGCTTCCTAATGTCGGCAAATCAACCACCTTCAACGCGCTGGTCAAAGAGCAGAACGCGCAGGCGGCAAACTATCCGTTTTGCACGATCGAGCCGAACAGGGCGATCGTGCCTCTGCCCGATAGCCGCGTCGCAAAACTCGCCGCTATCGTCCACCCCGAACGGACGGTTTACAGCACGGTGGAATTTACCGATATTGCTGGATTGGTGCGCGGAGCGAGCAAGGGAGAGGGGCTGGGCAACAAGTTTCTCTCCAATATCCGCGAGTGCGAGGCGATTTTGCACGTCGTCCGCTGTTTTGAAGATGAAAACGTCGCGTCTGTCGATGGCGGGATCGATCCGATCCGAGATATAGAGACGATCGAAACGGAACTGATTCTGGCGGATATTGAGACGCTTGAGAGAAGGATAGAAGCGCTAAGCAGGCTGGCAAAGGGGAACGACAAGGACGCAAAGGCACAGCTTAACGTCGCGGAGGCTCTTTTGGAGCATCTCAATGGCGGCAAAAGCGCCGCAGTTTTCACTTCCACGGATAAGAGGGCGCTTGAGAAGCTTTTTGAAGAGGTGCGGCTTTTGAGTCAAAAGCAGGTCATTTACGCCGCGAATGTCAACGAAGCCTCTATTGGCGGAAACAACGCCTTTGTCGAGAGTGTGAGGCGCTGCGCCGCGGATCGCGGATCGGAAGCGATTGTTATCTGTTCCAAAACGGAGGAGGAGATGTCCGGCTTTACCGTAGAGGAACGCGCCGAGATGTGCGCGGCGCTGGGGATAGCTGAAAACGGACTCGATCAGATTATCCGCAAAAGTTTTGAGATATTGGGGCTTGCCAGCTATTTTACCGCCGGACCGAAAGAGGTGCGCTCATGGACGATTTGCAAAGGATGGAAAGCGCCCAAAGCGGCGGGCGTGATCCACAGCGACTTTGAGAAGGGATTTATACGAGCTGAGGTGATCTCCTTTGACGATTACGTTCGTCTTGGCGGTGAAAGTAAGGCGAGAGAGGCCGGACTTACGCGGCTTGAAGGCAAAGACTATGTCGTTCAGGACGGCGATATTATGCACTTTAGATTTAACGTCTAAACGGCGTATCGCCGATCGTTACGCAAGCTGACATTGCTTGCACATAAAAGGAGTTGAAATGGAAGTTGCTATTTTAGGTAGCGGCGCAATTGCGGTGCTATCGCTTGTCGTCCTATTCCTAATCTGGTTGGATCGCAAGCAAGATTCCCGCGCCGCTACAGAGTAACTCTTTTATAAACGCGCGATCGGCGCTAAATCCTAACGCGCCTAGCAGCGCGATACCTATAAACATCCACTCGACGCGAAAAGCTGATCG
>JAIRKM010000035.1 GCA_031260125.1 Helicobacteraceae bacterium
TTTTGCCTCTATCGTCAAAGAGCGAGAGTATATCGTCGTCTATCGCGGCAGCCCCGTCAAATGAAAGACAAAGCGAAGCCTTGCGCCATTTCCGCGCTATGCGCAAGCAAGCCGAACAGATAGGCTTTCTGTCCGACGATGAAATTGAGGCTGAGATTGAAGCCGCAAGAGTTACGGTTGTCAAACAAGAAATACTAAATTGACGCGCGTCGTATTGGATACAAATGTAATAGTATCCGCTTTGTGGTCGCCGAAAAGAGCGTGCGAACGAGTCGTAGAGCTTGTATTGACGAACAAGGCTTTACTCTGTTATAGCGGCGATATACTACGCGAATACGCGATGGTTCTGCAACGAGACAAGTTTAACTTTTCGCCAAACGACGTAGATAAATATTTGAATTACGTCGCCAATAACGGTTTGCGCATAGAAGCTCCGCTAAGCGATCTGTCCTTTACCGACGAAAGCGATCGCAAGTTCTATGAAACCGCTAAAGCCGCCAAAGCCTATCTAATCACGGGCAACGCCAAACACTTTCCAAAAGAGCCGTTTATCGTCTCGCCCGCAAAGTTTCTTGAACTGCTTGAAGCGCGGAAATAGTCTCGCCGCTCTTGCTTTGGCGGCAAACGCAAAGTCCAATAAGCCCAACGAACTTGGATTTAAGATTCGCTGTAGCGGCAGGTGATGGGCATTCGGCGATCCTTCCCAAAGGCGCGATCGCCAATCTTTGTCCCAACGGGCGACTGCGAGCGCTTATACTCGTTCCTGTCGATCAGCGCCGCCACCTTGATAGCCACCTGCCGGTCAAAACCAAGTTTTTCTATATAGGAGATCGAACGATCCTCCTCAATATACAGCTTTATGATCGCATCAAGCGTCTCATAATCGGGCAGTTCGTCCTGATCGGTCTGATTTAGCCTCAACTCCGCGCTTGGCGGCTTTGTTAATATGGCTTGCGGGATCACCTCGCCTATCTTGTTTCTATACTCACACAGCCTATAAACGGTCGTCTTCAGCACGTCCTTTATCGGAGCAAAGCCGCCGCACATATCGCCGTAAAGCGTGGCGTAGCCAACGCTCATTTCGCTTTTGTTGCCGGTCGCAAGCACCAAGTAACCGAATTTGTTGCTAAGCGCCATCAAAATCGCTCCTCGTATGCGAGACTGAAGGTTTTCCTCGGTTACGTCTTTCTCCCTTCCGCGAAAGTGATCGGACAGCGCGCGGTCAAACTCCTCCATCAACGCGCCGATCGCGATAATTTTTGTCTCTACGCCGATATTTTCCGCCAGCATAAGCGCGTCCTCGATGCTGCCTTTTGAACTGAAGGGCGACGGCATCAAGACGCACATCACGTTTTCCGCGCCGATCGCGTCCGCGGCAATAACCGCCACAAGCGCGCTGTCTATGCCGCCGCTAAGCCCCAAAATGACCTTCTGAAAACGGTTTTTCCGTACGTAGTCTTTTAGCCCTAGCTTCAAAGCGCCATACATCTGCTCCATCAAAGGAGGGACGCTTACCGCACTCTGCCGATCGCCGCATATCAGCAGCTCCTCCTCGTACGGCTTTGCAAGCATGCGCAATTCGCCATCGGCGCCGATAACCGCGCTCTGCCCGTCAAATACCAGTTCGTCCTGCGCTCCTACAAGATTGACGTAGCATATCGGCACATTCAACTCACGCGAACGCTTTTTGAGCACCTCAAAGCGCGTTTTAAGCTTTGTGTAACTAAACGGAGATGCGTTAATCGACACCAGCAGGTCTATATCGCCGTCAATCTGCATCTCATACCAGAGGTCTTCACATATAGCAAGCGCGATCCTCGTACCTTTTACGGTGGCGATCCCGTTCTCTTTTCCGGCGCTAAAATAGCGCTTCTCGTCAAAAACGCTGTAATTTGGAAGCCTTCGCTTGTGATAAATCGCGCCTATTTGCCCCTCCTCCAAAAGCGCCAAGGCGTTATAAAGCCCATCTTTCCTATCAACAAAGCCTACAATCGCCGCGATGCCGCGTATTGCCTCCGCTGCCATCTCAAGCGCCGCTAAATTTTGATCGATAAAGTTCGGCTTAAATATGAGGTCTTCCGGCGGATAGCCCGTGATCGCAAGCTCAGGAAAAACGACCAAATCGGCTTTTTGATCTCTTGCCCTATTCGCCCATTCGACGATCTTGCGGCTGTTTGCCTCAATATCGCCCACAACGCAGTTGATCTGAGCTAAGGCAACTTTAATCATAGTCCGATTCTACGCTGTTTCGGCCGCTTTTTTTGGCTTTGTAAAGCATCATATCTGCGCGTTTGATAAGTCCCTCCGCGTCTTCGCCGCGACGCGCGCTTGCCGCGCCGAAGCTACAGGTTACTCTCCCGTCGGAAAGGGCTTCCGCCGAGATCGCCTCTCGCAGTTTTTCCGCTATTTTTACCGCCCCTTCAAGGGTAGTTTCTGGAAGCAAGAGGGCAAATTCGTCGCCCCCATTGCGAGTGAATACGTCGCTTTTCCTGATGAACTGCCGTGTAAGTTCCGCGATGCCCCGAAGGACGGAATCTCCCGCGCAATGCCCAAAGCTGTCGTTGATCCTCTTAAAAAGATCAACATCAAAAACGACGATCGACAGCGCGCGCTGATAGCGCTCAAAGCGCGACATTTCGCGTTTTAGCTCCGTGTCAAACATGCGGCGGTTGCCGATCTTTGTAAGCGCATCGGTTTGAGCTTCCTTCAAGGCGAACTCTCTGGCTTTATCAATTTTGGTTACATCGGTGAAGGTAACGATCGTGATTTCAGACGACTCCCGCGCGCGAACGACGTACGATCCTCCCTTAGCGTCGTTAGGCGGACGCAGATGCACGACAAACTCGTCGTCCGGATTGCCCGTTACGCCACCGATCCACTCGGCAAAGTCGGGATTCTTGTCGCCCGCTTTTGGCGCCATCAGGCAGTCCATAATATGCTCCCCGTTAAGGACGCTAATGTCCGAAACGTCGGCAAATCTCAAAAGATTGTCGTTGGCAAACACGATTTGCCCCTCTCTCATAATCAGCACCAAGGAAGAGGTTTGTTCCAAAACCAGATCGCTGAACCGCTCTCGCTCCTCCATCTCTTTGCGCCGCAGATTCGCTTCGGCGGCGGAGGCGATCGCCAGTTCCAGCTCTTCCGTCGCAATCGGTTTTCTCAAAAACCTGCTTATCCCAAGCTCAATCGCCCGCTCGTAGTACCGATCGTCGCAGAAGGCGGTCGTCAAAATGACCTGCGTCCAATCGCACTCCTGCCTGATCTTTTCGATCATCTCAAGTCCGTCGATCTTGGGCATTTTTACGTCGGTGATGATCAAATCGTTGCGCTTTTGAGCGAAGATTCCCAGCGCCTGCTCCCCGTTCTCGGCGACGCTAAGCTCTCTGACTCTTCTGTTTATGAAGCGCGTCATTACGTTTCGTATAGCGGCATCGTCCTCGACATACAATACGTTCAGATCGTATTGCGCGCTTGTGAAATCAGGTTTTTGCAACTCTCATTACTTCTTCAAGCGTCGTTTCACCGATATTTACCTTGCGTAAACCGTCGGTAAACATCTCCTCGTATCCATTGCGTTTCGCCGCTTCCATAAGATCGCTTTTGGGCATATTGCGTACGATCAAAGAGGCGATTTCCTCGTTTACCTCCATCACCTCGCTTACCATCGTCCGCCCAAGATAGCCGCTGCCGCCGCACTTTTTACAGCCATCTCCTTTGGTGAAACTGATCTCTTTGATCTCCTTGGGCATGAACGGCTCTATGCGCTTTATCAGTTCCTGCGGATATTTTACGGGCTTTGCGCACTGCGTGCATACTCGGCGGACGAGGCGCTGCGCCTGAATCGCCACAACGGAAGAGGCGACGAGAAACGGCTCGACGCCCATATCGATCACGCGGGTGATCGCGCTGATGGCGTCGTTGGTATGCAGGGTGGTAAATACGAGGTGTCCCGTAAGCGCCGCTTGAATGGCAATAGAAATCGTCTCTTTATCCCGCGACTCGCCGACCATTATAATGTCCGGGTCTTGACGCAGGATCGAGCGCAGCGCCGACGCAAAGGTAAGCCCTGCCCTTTCGTGAACCTGCACCTGCTGAAGCATCGTCATACGATACTCCACGGGATCCTCAACGGTGATGATCTTGTGCGTAACGCTCTTTACCTCATTGAGCGCGGCATAGAGCGTCGTTGTCTTGCCGCTTCCCGTAGGACCGGTAACGAAGACGATTCCGTTTGGAGTACGCATCGCGCGGCGGAATACCTCCAGATTGGCAGGGGTAAAGCCCATCTGATCGAGCCGCACAAGCGTTTTGCTCTTGTCCAAAATCCGCATAACAACCGACTCGCCATCGGCAATAGGAAGCGTTGAAAGACGAAAGTCAAACTCCACATTGTTTACTTTGAAACTAAAACGCCCGTCCTGCGGCTTTCTGCGTTCGCCAATATCCAGTTCTCCGAGAAGTTTTATGCGGCTACTAAGCGGCGGATACAGATCGCTTTCAAATACGAAAACCTCCGTTAAAAAGCCGTCGATACGAATCCGTACTTTGCAATCCGTTTCGCTCGGTTCAATGTGAATGTCGCTTGCCTTTCTCGCTACAGCTGTCGATATGATAATCTCGATCAGCCGCATAATCGCCGACTCGCCCTCGCCGCCAAGCTGCTGCGCCGTATCAGCCCCGCCCATAGCAAGCTCGCGCCTGATGTCTTGCAGCGTATTTTTAAGACCTTCTTGCGACTCCAGCCGCGTAACAAGCCGCTGTACCTCGCTCTGCGCCGTGATCGCTATAATCAGAGGCTTATCGGAAAGCACGCGCTGAATGGCATCCTGCGCGCCTATGTCAAGCGGATCGACGAAAGCTACTAGATACCCTTCTTCGTCGTCTTTGACCGGCACAACGTTGTAGCGCTTGAGCGTATCAATGCGAAGCCTTGAGGCAAGTTTCATCTCTCCCTCAAAGGTGCCCGGCTCAAGATATGAAACTTTCATCTGCGCGGCAAGCGTCTTGAGGATCACCTCTTCTGTTAAGAAACCTTCGTCCGCAAGCACCTGTCCAAGTTTTCTGCTTCCGGCATCTTTTTTCTGAATTTCAAGAGCGCGCGCAAGATCTTCCGGCGTGATCAATCCGGATTCTACGAGCGTATCGCCCAGCCGAATCTTTCGCTGTAACATATAACCTCTACCAATACAAGTGTTCTGAGGTCATTGTATCATTTTCGTACTGCCTGATGCGAATTTTAATATGCCCCGCATCGCGGAACGAGTCGAGCGTAGCGTGTCTGCCGTTTTCCAGTTTGATCGTCATTACACCCACGCTGTTTTTCGTATATTCCCCGGCGGCGTAGGCGTTGAACACTTTTGACAGTATGTGGGGGGTCTCCGGCAGATGCGTATCACCCAGATCGACGTTATCCGCCAGCGCCTGATGGAGTAGCTTTTTCTGCAGCATCACGGTGAGAAAGTAGCTGGCGTTCTGCCGCGACGCGGGATTGGAGCGGAGGAAAATGCCGGCGGTGCCCGCAAAGTCTATAAAGTCGCTCTCAAGACAAGAGAGACCAAAAGCGTTTACAAATGGCTCGTCATATTTGTTGTCTCTGACGATTCTCGCTCCTTCCAGACACGCCATCTGATACTCCCGCTGCTGATAGAGCGAGATCACGCGATCTGTCGCCGCGGAGGCAAAAAGCGAACAACACGATAAAAATAAGAAGAATGCCTGTTTCATAACTATTCCTTGGGGGCGGATGCTTCTAGCTCCTTGAGCAGCCGAAAAAGTTTTTCCGAATTTCTGTTTGCAAGATAGGCGTTAAGCGCGTTTATCGCCCGCTCTCGATGACCAAGCTGAGCGCTGGCGGAGGCGAATACCTCCCAACTTCTCTCGTCTGTCCGATCGAGGGCGTTTGCCTTCAATGCCCAGTTGTAAGCGTTCTGCGGGTCTTTGCGCTTCAGATACGTCTCCGCTATTTCAACCGCTTTGGCGTAGGTGGGCTGTTTGTTAAACGCGTCCTCAAGCTCGACAAGAGAGCTTATCCGCCTGATCGCCGCCGTACGCGGCGGCTCAACCGGCGTCAGACGTTCGGTATCCGGAGGAGTCTGCGCCTGCGGCGGAGGTTCTGCCGGCGGAGGCGTAGCTGTTCTGAGAGAGTTTTCAAATTGCAGACTGGGACCAAGCTGCATGGGGTTTCTTTTGGGTTTGACCGCCTCTACCTGCGGTTGTACCGGCACGGCGGCAGTCTCCGCTTTTGGCGGCGCGATCGGCTCGGCTATAACAGGCGGCGGTGTCTCTTGTGCCGCCCTCGGCGCAGTCGGCGCAGTATTGACGATCGTCCGCGCCTCATCTTCGGCAGGTTTGCTTAACAATATATAAGCGGTAACGGCGCCTAAAACCACCGCGGTGATCAGCGCCATAGAGCTTTTTATGTACTGTTTAAGCTTGTAAAAAAACCAATCTCTTTCGAGCCGTTCTAGTCTATCCATCGATCATTCCTAACTCCAGCGCCGCCATCTCGACAAGGTACGGTTTATACCATGCGGGCAGTTTGTGCGGCTTTTGACTTTCTATATAGCTGAGCAAATCAAATATCCTATGCATCAGCCTATTGAGATCGCGAAGATTACCTTGCGTAAGCTGATATATGCGCTCTAGCGCTTTTTTTTTAAAGCGATCGTAGTATTCCGGCATTTCGCCAAGCATCAATTTCGTCTCAATAAAGCGCCTGACCTCGTCCTGATCGATCGCCTTAAAATCCACCACCTCAAATGTGCGGGTTCTAAAGTGAGCTTTTGCCAGTATATCTTCCTCTCCCACGCGGTGTACCACAATCACAAATCGAAAAATCCCCTCGTTTGAGAGAACTCTAATCCACTCCATCTGATCTTCGCTGTAAAGCTGCGCCTCATCTAAAAGAATATATATGGGCGGCGGCTCTTTGGCTCTGAACGCCGACAAAATCGTCTCCAAATCTTTGATGACGAGCTTTTCGCCGTACAGTTTTTCGTATATTGCGACAAGCCGCTCGACGCCGAACGTGGCGCTGGGATATAAAAATATCGTATAAAGCTCGGCATGATCTTGGTAGAAGCGCCTCAGCACATAGCTTTTACCGGTGCCGGGCGCTCCCGTAAGAAGCAAAATTTTAAAGGGGTTGTTGAATGCGTTCTCAATCCGACTATAAGCTAGATTGGTACGCGAAAGTAAAACATAGTATGAATTACTTTCGCTGTCTTCAAAAAGCGTTTTTGCTTTCGCAAAAACCTTTTCGTCATTCATCAAAATCTTTCATCTTGGGCATATCGGAGGCGCTTGCTGGTATTAGCTGTTTTTTCACCTCTTCTCCATATCCAAGATCTTTAAGCGTCGGTCTCTTCGAATCGTCGTTCACTATGCGGGGAGAAAGCACAAACACAATTTCTTGCGTTTGATCGACGCTACGTGTCGCGCCAAAGAGCTTGCCGAGGAACGGGATATCGCCCAACAGCGGAATCTTGCTTTCCGAAACCTGACTAAAGTTGCTGATCAACCCGCCAAGCACAATCACCTCGCCATCGCGTACCCTTACTACTGAAGAGATGCTCCGCGTGACAGTGTCTGGCGCAACGTTTCTCGGCGCGGCTTGGTGGATTTTATCCTCCGCGTATTTAAGCTCGCTGATCGACGGATTCATTCGTAGCGTGATAAAGCCATCTTCGTCGATCTGCGGGGTGATGTCAAGAAGAACGCCCACAAATATACTCTGCTGCTCGGTGCTTTGCGTTGAGCTACCGCTAGAGGAGCCGGAAAGCGTCGTGCTTGAGGTTAGCAGATAGTTGATCGTATCGCCCACGCTGATCAAAGTGGGCTGATTGTTCATCGCCAGCACCTTAGGATTGGAGAGGGACCTTGTCTCGCCCTGCGTTTTCAAGAAGTTGATAAACGATCCCTTGAAGTTCAAGAGATTGGTGCCGCTTTCAGAAATAATAGCTCCAAACGCAAACGAGTGCGGAGGAGTGTCAACGCTATTCAAAATGTCGCGGTTATACTGATAGTCGCCGCTGTTTGCCTGAAACGGGAAAGCGCCCCAGTCAATACCGGTGTGTTTGTCGCCATCCAGCACAACGGAGATGATCTGAACGTCGATCAGCACCTGTTTCTTGAGCGATTTAAGCGTCTGATCGAGATAGTCGGCGACGCGATCGATCTGTTTACGGGTGCCGCTTACCGTAATAAGCCCACTGCTTGAATTGACCACAACCGCGTTGCTACCGCCCGCTTTGTCTTCCGGACGGCTTACTATGGCAACAATTTCCTGCTCAATAGTGCCCCAAAGATCGAACTTCTCCTCCGTCTTTATACTGGTAGAGGTGTCGCCGGACGAGGTGTCCGAAGAGCCGCCGCTACTCGATCCCACGCCCGCCGCGCCGCCTATTTTGATGTCGGCGCTGCTGGTGCCCGATCGGCTGTTGCTGACAAAGTCGATCTTAAACACCCTCGTGTCAATGTACTTGATCGACAGCAAATCGCTCTCTAGCGTATAGTGCAGATTGGCGCGCTTCATTAGAAAGTCAATCGCCTCTTCCGCGTTCACGGCGCGTAGAGATATATATCCCACCATGGCGCTGTTGTATATCTCCGCTGTCGCGTCGCCATCAAGCGTCAAAGAGAGATCGCACTCGTCAATGATCGACAAAAGCGCGTCCTTCAGCCCAATCGGCTCTTTAACGGTTACATCAAACCTCTCGCCGGGACAAGCCGCGCTCAAGACCATAGCCGCCAATAATATAGTCGGTAACACCCTAACCAATTTCATTTTGCTCCCCCCACTTTAGTAAGAAATTTGTTCTCTACGCCGCTTGTCAGCAAAAGCGTTCGCGTTCTGCCGTCTTTCCTGAGAATGACCGAGTCGGTCATAATCGCCTCCACTCTCCAGCCGCTTATCGCCAGCTCGCCTTTCTTTTTCCACTCGCCGTTGATCATCGCCTTCTTGCCGATCACCGATTCGAGCTTAGGCTCAAGCGAAACGATCTGAACCGTCTGATTGTTTTCGTCCAATCGCGGCGGGTAATAGAAGGGGTTCTTAAACTGCGGCAATGGCGGATTCGCCACGCTTTTGATCTCTACTATTTTTTCGTCAATGTTTGCCTTCTCAGCCGGAATCGGTTGAACCGGATCGTCAGCAAACAGGAGCAAAAATGCCCCAGCGCACAACAGAAAGACTATTTTTCTCATTGTAACCCCCAAAGTTCAGTCGTAACGTCAAAGGCTAGTCTGTGATCCTCGTCGATTGTGAGGTTGAGCTTACTAATCGGCGTTACCTTCTCTCTAGCTGTCTCCAGTCCGTACAGATACTGCATCACGGCGTTGAATCCGCCCCTGCCTTGAAGATCGATCTCCATCACGGGCGCAAACCCTGTCTTGGTCGGCAATATCCTATTCTCCTGAACAACCAGCGCCAGACTGCGATCCGCCGCCAGCTTTGTAACAAAGTTCAACTGATCCGCCCACTCTTCCGTGCTGAAAAATAAATAGGACATTGCGCTAAGCTCGCGGAAGAGATAGTCTTTGGTAGTGTCAAACTCTATCGTTTCTATCTCAAGCTGGACGATCTCGTTGCGCAGGTCTTCAACCTCCGCTTTGAGGCTGCCGCCTTGATACTGCGCGAGCTGACTTACGTTTTGATTGTAGGTCTTTACCGACTTAGTACTCATCGCCTCCACTTTGGGAATCGCAAAAAAGTAAACAAGCGCCAACAGAGCAACCGGAATTCCCAGAGCGAATAAACGGATTTCACTGCCTTTACGCTGCTCAATCCACGCGTCTAGCTTGTTGACAGCATCGTCAAACTTAACGGAAAGTTCCTGTAATTTGCTCATTTTATGCTCACTTTCAGCTCGGCGGAAAATTTACCATTTTCGAGCTTAATAATTTTTTGCAATGTCGGCTCATAAGCATTTCTGGCAAGCTGATCCAACAGCGCCGTTATCTGAGTGTCGCGGTAGGCATCCAGCGCCGCCGTTACCTGCCGTCCTTTGAGCGAGATGTTCGTTACTTTAATACTGTGTGCGCTCAGAAGGTTGTACAGCGTCGCGAATTGCAGCGCGACCGGTTCCATACCCACTCTTTTTTCGTGAATCGTCGCAAGCAGATTGACGGAGTCTCTATAGGCGCTCTCCGCCCCGTTCCTCGCCGTCCGCTTACTATCGCGCTCCGAGATAAGCTGATTTTTCAGCGCGAGCAACATATCAAACTCGGCTTTGCTACTCTGCAATTTCGCATACTCCGCGTCCGATCTGTAATCGTAGTAGTAGCTCTTCGCTATGTAAAAGCCAGGCCACGCAATCGCCGCGATGACTGAAGCGGCTACTAGAAAGATCGCCTTTCCCGCCGGTCTGGAGATGAGCGAACCGGGACGCTTATGAGGCGTTACGTTGAGCGGGTTAGCGTTGAAGCCGTTGAAGATGTTCTCGCCCTCAAGTAGCGCCAAAAGCGCCATCTGATCCATATAGCGGTCATTTTGATTGAAGAACGAGGTGTAGAAGATGAACTCGTGCCCTTCTATGCCCAGTATCTCCTGCGCGATGTCTTCCAGCCCTGGAACGATACCTTCACAGGTGCCTATATACACCCGATCGGGCTCTGTAATGCCAGATACCCGCCCCGCGTATAGGAGGATGTTTTTCACGCTGTAAAGAGCGTTGCTAATCGCCTCTCTGATGTTGGTGAGAACTGTCGTCGCGAGTTCGTCCTGTACGTTGCTTGGATCGATGAGTATCTTAACGAACTCCTCGTATTCGATCCGTTCGCCGCTCAACTGCACGTAGCTTTCACGCAGTTTTTTCAGCCCGTAGTCCTGATTCTTCCCATAAACGAATTCGCCGTTGTCAAAGATAGAAATGATCAGCGTGTCGCGCTGGAAATAAACGAATATGTCCTTTTTCGGCTCAATGACATTCGCGTTGTACAGCGCGTATGGCAGTGAACTCAGCGGAAGAAGCGTATCGACAAACGTAATTTTGGGGGCAAGAGGCGTAATGGCGTTTTCCAGCGCGCCCATTGACACCGCGATCGCACTTATGGTAAGCATCCTCGCGTCCTGATAGCTGACGCGTTTTGAAAATGCCGTCTTGTACTCCAGCATCGGATTGAGACCGGCATCCTGAAACATCCGTATCTCCACCGATTCTTGTAGCTGTTCGGACGTCAGGTCTTTTTGAATGTCGAACTGATAAAAGACGGTCTCGCGATCCGCGACAGTCGAAACGACATAACCGGGATTTATCACATCCGCAACAGCGGTTCTCCTTACGCTTCCACCGTCCAACTCCCAGCACTTATCGCCGGCTCCGGTAAAAGCAACGATGGTTCCTTGCGAAAGCTTATTCTTAGCCAACCCAACCTCCTTTTGCGTTTGTTCCTTCGCTCAATTCTCGGATACGATCAAGAAACGACCGTTTTCCTTGCGCAGATACAGCTCTTTCGTTTTGCTGGACTTGTGCTGTTCAGCCGTATAATCTTGCCATAATCTCGCTCGGTACATAATATCACCGAACGAATTAGGATATGGCACGACTTCGAAATTAGAGAATAGTATCACCTTTTTGTATTTTTTTGCAAATATGGCTCTTTTCCCGCGCTCAAATTCAGCTCGCGAAAGCCCGTTGGAGCGCTTGAAATCCGCAGAATACAAGCTCAAGTAACTTTCAATGTTGCTCTCCTTCCAATCGTGCCGCCACTGGTAAAGCAGCGCCATTATCTCCGCTAGGTCGCCCTTTTCCGCCTCTACCACGCCGGATTCGTTGATCATTAAAACGATGTTTTCCGGCTTCGCCTCCGCCTGCAACCGCGTGATCAGGTCGTTGTCAACCGCGATGCAGCCCTTCGTATTTTCGTCGTCCCGCGCGCCGTTAAGCGGCATGCCGTGAAGCCAGATGCCGTGTCCCGTCTTGCCGAGTTTTCTGTCCAGATCGTTCGGATAATTTGTGGTGAAGGCGTATGGTCCGTAGTACGGGTCGAGTCCCTTCGACAGCAGAGAAAGGATGCGGTAACTTCCGACAGGGGTCTTCTTGTCCCCCTCGCGGAATTTGTCGCCTTTGGAATCGCCCATCACGACGCTGTATTCGCCATCAGGTATAACCGTGCCGCCCTCGTACTTATATATAGAAAGAGAGGCTTTTGACTTGTCAACGACAAAAAGAAACTTTCGCGAATCTTGAAAATAGCCAAATCTGGTATTGATCGGTTCCATTTTTTTGAGCCAGTAGTCTTTCTCCGTCAGCAACGTTCCAATGCGTTCTTCTACAGCACCAATGCCACTCTCCAGATAAAGATCAACCAGCTCGTTCGCGTTAAGCAATGTTGAAAATAACGCGCATGCGCATAGCAACCGCTTCAATCTCGCCTCCAAATTCAAGAATCGTAGCCAAACTTTGCTAAATTTATCGTGCCGTTCCTCCAGTTTTCCATTATTTCTACCGAAAGGCTTAAAAAAACCTTTTTGCCTAAAAAACGCTCGATCATCTCTCGAGAACGCGATCCCACACGTTTTATGGCGCTTCCGCCGCTACCGATAACGATCGCCTTCTGCGATTCCTTCTCCACTACAACGCGGGCGTAAATCTTGTCAATCCGTTGCCCCTCGCTGAACGAATCGACGATCACATCGGCGGAGTACGGCACCTCGTCGCTGAGCTTGTCAAAAAGCGCCTCTCGGATCATCTCTTTGCATATCTCTCTGACGCTTAGATCGGTAAGTTCGTCTGGATCGTAGTAAAACGGATGTTCGGGCAGGTGTTTCACCGTCTCCTCCAAAAGCGCCGCAAAATCGCCTCTTTTCGCGCTGATAGGCACAAGACCCAAAAACCTCGCGGAAAACGGCTGATAACGCGCTATGCGCCTTAGGCGCTCCTGCAAGGTGAAGTTGTCCATTTTGGTCAGCACTACGATGTGCGGGAGGCGGCAGACAGCCAGAAACCGCTCGTAGGCTGCGGTGTCATCCGCCATATCCGCGAGAAAATACACCAAATCCGCCTCTTGAAGCGATCTCATCATCTCCTTTTGCATAAACTCGTCGAGCTTGCGCCCTCTCTTTTCAATGCCGGGCGTGTCGATCAAAACGATCTGCGCGTCTTTGTAGGTAACGATCGCCTTTTGACGCTTGCGGGTTGCGCCCGCTTTGTGGCTTACAAGCGCGATCCGCTCTTTCAATATCGCGTTGATCAGCGTGCTTTTGCCGGCGTTCGTCCTGCCGATTACCGCTACAAAGCCCGCCTTAGAGGATGTAGCGCGCCGCATCATCGCTCTCAAAAATCCGATCTAGCTTTTCGTGAATCATATCGGCGGTGATCACTATGTCCTTGCCGCTGTTCTCGTCGGCCTCAAAGCTGATCTCTTCCAGCGCTTTTTCCATTACGGTGTGAAGCCTCCGTGCGCCTATGTCCTCCGTCTTTTCGTTCGCCTGCCTCGCTAAATTTGCCATCGCCCTAAGCGCGCTCTCCTCAAAAGAGAGATTTACCCCATCGACAGCCATCAGAGCGCTGTATTGCCTCACGATGGAGTTTTTAGGCGCGATGAGTATCTGATAGAGCGCCTCCTCGTCCAACGGATACATCTCTACTCGAATCGGAAAGCGCCCTTGCAGCTCGGCGATCAGATCGCTAGGCTTTGCCTGATGAAACGCGCCCGCGCCTATAAAAAGAATATGCTCGGTGTTTATGGCGCCGTATTTGGTGCTTACGCTGCTGCCCTCGACGATCGGCAGAAGATCGCGCTGCACCCCCTCCTTGCTAGGATCGCCCCGCGTCGCCGCGCCGCTTGGAAGCGCAATCTTGTCCATCTCGTCAATGAAGATGATACCGCCCTCCTCCGCGCGCGAGATCGCCTCCCTTCTGATCTTTTCCATATCGAGAAGCCGATCGTTCGCCTCCTGCTTGAGCAGCTCTTTTGCCTCTTTGACGCTTACCTCTTTTTTGATCGGCTGATTCATCTGCGAAAACATTCTCGACAGCGAATCTTGCACCTTTAGAAGCTCAGGCGGCAGACCATCCGCGCCGGCGAACTCGACATGCGTTTTCGGCGACACCTCAACGGCGATCGTCAGGCTGTCCATCTCGCCACCTTGAACCTTCTGCTTCATAGCCTCGCGCTGCGCTCTGTGCTGTTCAAGGAGAGTCTGCGGCGATCCCTTAGGCAACGGCGGTAGCAACTCGTCGGCAATCTTTCCCAAAATGTAGCTGTCCAACTCTGGAGCTTGCTTTGCCATCTCCTCCTCGCGGACGATTTTCATAGCGTCCAGCGCCAGATCGCGCACCATCGATTCCACATCGCGCCCCACAAAGCCGACCTCCGTGTATTTTGTCGCCTCCACCTTGACAAACGGCAGTTTGAGGAGTTTTGCCATTCTGCGCGCGATCTCGGTCTTGCCAATGCCGGTTGAGCCGATCATCAGTATGTTTTTGGGTAGAACCTCATCTCTTATGTCGCCCTCTAGCCTCAGCCTGCGGTAACGGTTGCGAAGCGCGATCGCGATCGCCTTTTTCGCTTCGCCTTGACCGATAATAAAATCGTCCAGATAGGCGACTATCTGCTTGGGAGTTAAGTCCATTTTACGCTTTCAAAGTCAGTAGTTTGATATTTTGGTTGGTGTAGATACAGATTTCGCCCGCGATCCGCAGCGACTCCTCCACCAGCGCTTCAGCCGAAAGAGCGCTGTGCCTTTTAAGCGCCCTCGCGGCGCTGAGCGCATACATCCCGCCGCTGCCGATAGCGGCTAGAGCGGCATCCTCAGGCTCGACAACGTCGCCCGTTCCGCTCAGTATGTACAGATGCTTGGTATCCAGCACGAGCATCATCGCCTCCAAACGGCGCAACATCTTGTCCTGCCTCCACGTCTTGGCAAAGGCGATGACCGACTTATACAGATCGCCCCTTTGCGCTTCAAGCGTTTTCTCAAACATGTCGTTGAGCGTAAAGGCGTCGGCGGTGGAACCGGCAAAGCCTGAAAGCGCCGCGCCGCCCCTTAGCAGACGTATCTTCTCGGCGTTGTTTTTCAGCACCGTACTGCCAAAGGTAACCTGTCCGTCCCCGCCGATCACCGCCATTTCGTCCGTGCGGTAAGCCAGTATTGTCGTCGCCTCAAACATCTATTCGCTTGCCACTTCGACCGTGAATTTCGGATGGAGTCCGAAGCCGATTTTCGCGCCGACTTCGTAGTTGCCTACTGCCTTGATCGTGTCCATTTCAATATCCCTCTTGTCGATCTCAAAGCCATTCGCCTTGAGCGCCTCGGCGACATCCTCTTTTTTGAGCGCTCCAAACAGCGAGCCGTTCGCCCCCACCTTTTTGACGACTTTAAAGCTGAAACTCTCTAGTTTTTTGGCAAGTTCCTTAGCCTGTTTTATCTCCGCTTCCTGCGCTTCCAAACGCCTCTTTTCCTGCGTCTGAAACTGCCTTACAGACGCGTCGTTTGCCGCTTTCGCAAAGCCTTTGCTGATCAAAAAATTCTGTCCGTAGCCATCTTTTACCTCTTTAATCTCACCCGTTCTGCCCAGATTTTTCACGTCTTTGATCAATAGTACCTTCAAAACTCCCCCTTTTACAGCTTGTGGTAAAATGGCTGATTTTAACACGAATGGCATAAGGGCGGGGACGTGTCGGTTGTCAAGAAAATTGAGCTACTGGTTCAAGAGGTGAAAAGTCTGCGAAGCGAGAATGAGAAACTTAAAGAAAGAGCGAAGATCAAAGACGAAAAACTAGCGGCTATTGCCAAAGGGGTCGATTCCGCACTCAACGGCGCAGTTAAAAAGGAGAAGCGATGAACAGCGAACAGCAGTTGACGGTGATTAAGCAGCTTGGAGAGGCTCTTGCTAAAGAGCGCGATCTAGGTCAGTTCCTAAAGACGCTTTCCGAATGCGCGAATATGCTCGCAAGCGCGGATCGCTGTTCCATCTTTGTGGTTGACGATACGACTAGCACGCTCTGGTCGCAGTTGGCGGAGGGGATGAACGACGATGTTATCTGCATCAATGTCGGGCAGGGGATCGTAGGGCTGTGCGCCGAGCAGAAACAACCGATTATCGTTGATGATGCCAGTACGGATTCCAGATTTTTCAGCGGCATCGACCGCGCCACAGGCTATAAAACCAAAACGATCCTCTCCGTACCAATGTTTGACGCCGAACAGAAGGTGATCGGCGTTTTTCAGCTCCTCAATAAAAAAAACGGGCAGTTTACCAGCGACGACGTTCAGATGGTCTCTATGCTCGCCGTTTATGCGGGCATCATGCTGGATAACGCGCTTCTGCACAACGCGATGCAAAAACGTTTCGACAACAAAAGCGAGGCGCTGATCGAGCGCAACCTCGATCTGGAACGCGCCAACGCGGAGATCGTATCGCTTATCAGGGAGAAAGACGAGCTGGTACAGGCGGCGGCTAAAATAACCCAGAGGCTTGCCAACGTCATTCTTGGCGAGCTTGACTGCCTCTACGAAAGCGACGCAAAGGCGGCAAAAAATCATATAAGACGAATGCGCGTAACCGCCAATCTGATCGGCAAAATGTTTAGCAGCTACACGTACAGCCGTTCAAATCTGCCGCCGCGTGAGCGTTTGAATATATCGGAGATTCTGCGTACCTACGTCGCCGAATTCAGCGATGTCGCCAGCTTCAGCGCGCAGGTGATCAAAAGTATGGTCGATTCCGACGTGTATGGAAAATACAGAATCTGCGATCTCGACATTATCTTTCACAACATCCTTTTGAACGCCATCAAGTACGGTCCGGAGGGCGGCGTGATCGATGTCAAGCTGGAAAAACACCCTACAACCGCCATCTTGTCCGTTGCCGATTCGGGGCCGGGCATAGCCAACAAAGAGCGGATTTTCAGGGAAAATCACCGCGAAATTAAAGATATCGCCGGCTTTGGAAAGGGGCTGC
Source organism: Helicobacteraceae bacterium (assembly GCA_031260125.1). GTDB lineage: Bacteria > Campylobacterota > Campylobacteria > Campylobacterales > SZUA-545 > JAIRKM01. Next base: position 16,908 of record JAIRKM010000035.1, read on the forward strand.
AAGTCGTAAAGCTGATCTGTGTTGAAGAGCATATCAAAATTTCCGTATCCGACAACAAGCCATCCGGCTCAATATTTACGCTGGAGTTTTTCATCGATCAAGGCTGAGCGCTATTGCCTTGAGCGTTTTGTGCATCTCGCAGACCATCTGCTCGTAGAGCGCGGATATGTCCGATCGCTTGAGCGCCATGAGCGACTTTAACATCGCGTGCAGAAGATGCCAGAAACTTCCGCGGAGGATCAACTCCTCCGCCGACAAGCAAGGCTTAGAGACAGCGGAGTTTACCGCCTCAAAAAGTTCGGCGCGCGTTGCTGGAGCGCGGTTTTTAAGCCTGCCGATCATCTCGTCCGCTTGCTCCTCAAGCTTCAGGGCGTTTTTGGTTACGAACTCTCCACGACAAAAAGCGGCTTTTATGCCATCAATTGCGCTCTTTTTGTCCGCGCCGCCGATCGTTACGCGCCGATCGGCTCTAAGCGGCTTCGCCCCTCTTATAAACGCCCCGTCCGAAAGGTTGAAAACCTCGCCGCCATATCCCTCAAGCGCCATCTCCATAACACCCCTGCTATGCGCCAAAAGCGGAGTCGTCCATATATCCGCGCTGAAGTTTCCCCGCGCCGGCATGGCATAACCGTCTGAGTCGCTATAGTCGTCGTAAAGGGAGTTGTCCGCGTGGCGTTTGGCGTTCCTTCTGAAACCGACATCCAACCCGCAAAGATATATGCGGCTAGAAAACTTCAGCGCAAGAGAGAGCGCGGCATTACCGACGACAGGAGAGGAAAAGCGCGCAATCTCACACCCATGGATCAGCGCCGCCGCCGCGCTCGAATCGCGTGCGAACACGAAGGCGCTTTGCGCGCTTCGTATCGTCTCCGGACTGACCACACAAGCGGCGATCAGCGGTATATCGCCCAGCGGCGCATCCCTAAGAACCGCGGAGAGAAACTCCATACGCTCGATCTCAATTTGAAAATCGGGGCGGATGCCGGCGCTTAAAAGCGGCTTGAGCGCCGTACCGCAGCTAAAGATGATCAGTCTGCCGCTCTCTTCGCGCAGAAAATCAAACGACTCGTCCAGCGAAGGGCCGCTGCCTACCACCGCGATTGGGAAATCCTGTCGCTTGGAACCGCAAAGAAAGGGAAGATCGCGGTTTTTCAGCGTGTTTCTTACGCCGACGATCTCGTCTTCCGCCGTTCCCCATCCCCGCAGAAGACGGCTGTGCGCCGCGCCGATCGCGAGCTTCGCGTCTCTAGTGAGGGGATCGTCCGACAGGGTAAGCTCAAGGCGCAAAAAGGAGTTGGCGATCATATTCGCGGCGAAAAACCGCACGATCTCTCTCTCGTCCACTCTGCCCGAAACGATCAGCACAGACCTCTTTAGCAGCCGCTCGTAGTCCAGAAAATAACAGGAGACGATAAACCACTCCGGATCGCTCTCGTAGAGGATCGCGCCATTTTTCAGCCGTTCTTGAAGCATCTCTATAAACAGCCCGTTTTGCACGCCGTAGAAAACGACGACAGGAAGCGGCGATGTCGTATCGAAATGAACGCTCTCTTCCGTAAAGTCCCGATCTCTTCTTGCCATCTGAGTGATGGCGGCGATCCCTTCCGTGGTGTATGGGCTGTTTGGGTTATCTGCCGCCTCAAGGTTTGCGATGCGTACCGCCTGAAAGCTCTTCAGCGGATCGCTAGAGAGTGCCTGCGCGTGGGCAAGAAGCGAATCGTACAGCAGACGATCGCCCTCTTTTACGTTGATTCCCTCCCCGCCGATGCAGATCAAAAGCCGCTTGTTGGGCTGCGCGAAAAAGCGTTCAAGCGGACTGCCCGCAAAAAAGCGCCTGTTTTGGGCAAAACGCTCCAGCGTGATTTTAAGCGCTTCTCTCGGCGTAGCATTCCAAAGCCGTTCAAATATGCCCATCAGCGCCTCCCGCCTCCAAAAGGCGGGTCAACCTACTGCTTGAGTTGAAGCAGCGTGTTGAGCAGTTGATCGCTGGTGGTGATCGTCTTGGAGCTTGCCTGATAACCGCGCTGAATAATGATCAGGTTGGTCAGCGCCTTCGAGAGATCGACATTGCTCATCTCAAGCGTCGATGGCGCGATCTCCCCTCTGTTTGCCGTACCTGCCATGCCAATTGTGGCGCCGCCGGAGTTTGGCGCTTCCGAGTACAAATTGCCGCCTAGCGCCTTTAGCCCTTCATTATTGACAAACGTCGCGATTGCCACCTGACCGAGATTGAATTGCTTGCCATTGCTAAACTCGCCGATAATCATGCCCGTCTGATCGACGCTCGTTTCCTGCAAAAACCCGCCTGCATAGCCGTCCGCGCCCGTGCCGTTGCGTACGGCGCTTGTCTCCGCAAAGCTAGTAAGTCCGGAGAACGATCCGCCAAGCCCAAAATCCAACCGCAAAATCTGTCCGCTTGCCGATCCTGTGTTGGGATTGAAGACAACCGATGGAGGCGAAGAGGATTGAACGCTTCCGTCTAAATTGAAGCGTATCTCGCCGAAAGTGGGAAATTCAAATGTCGTCGGTTCCGCCGCGTCCACATACCACTGCCAAACAGTCGGATCGTTGTTGTTGTAGCTTGTGGAAGTCTTGCGGAAGTTAAACGTAAGCTGATGTTTCGCGCCGCTGCTGTCGTAGACCTCAACCCCCGCTCTGAAGGTAGCGGCGTTAAGCGTGCCGCTCATGCTGTTGCTCCCGGGCGATATGGGCGCGCCCATCGCCATCGCTTTGGTAAATAGAGTGTTGCCCGCGTTCATGCCGATCTGCTCCTCGCCCAGACTCGGAGAGGCGTTGTAGCCCGTAACGCTGAGATCAAACGATTCGCCCTTGTTGTTTCTGATTTCGATCTGCCCGTACTCGTTCACAATCACCGTCGAATCGATCGGAATAATGAAATTCAGCGGATCGCCCGCGTCGTCAAGCGCGTCCTGATAGAGATTTACCAGCTCTTGCACGTTGGTAAAGTAGTAAACGTCATTTTTCTTAAACTGTCCGGAAGCGCTGGCCACGCCATCGGCTCCGCCTAGCGGCGTAAATATGTCCTGCAATCTCCCCTGCGAAGAGCCCGCCGCCGGAGTGCCGCCGCCAGCCAAACCAACCGCCGCCGAGCCAATGACGCCAAAGCTATCGCTGATCTGTCCGTTGTCCGCGTCCCATACGATCCGAGAGGTGCCGCCGTGTGTTTCGATCGTGTTGTTAACCTGCTCAATAAGCCCTTCGATCGTCTGAAAGGTATTGACGCCCGTTTGCCCGTAGGTCAGCGTCAGCGGCGCGATCACAGAGCCGGTGGCGACTGGATTGAAGGTAAACGTAACCGTGTCGCCCACGTTGAGAAACGCCTGCTCTCCCGCGCTGTTGAGCGTCCAGTGCAGCCCCTGATCGCTGTCCGCCTTAGTAATGTCGAGCGTACTTTGGAAGTTGTTGTTTATATAGTCGTTGATACTCTCCTGACTTGAATCGCGGTAAACAAACTTTCTCGTTTCGCCCAGATTGCCGATCTCTATCGCCAAGCCTTCGCCCGCCTTCAGCAAAAACGCGTTGCCCTCGTCGTTGAACATCTCGCCCAAATCGTCCGCGCCTATAAAGGCATTTACGTTTGTCTTAAAGGTTTTGGACATAAACGTGCCGTAGGTTACCGGCTCTAACAGCTCACAAAGAAGCGAGCTTGTACTCATGCTCTCATACACGGCGGTGATGTGCTGGGCGGCGGCGATTTGCCCGTCGCCTGTGAGAAGCACCTTGTTGTCATAGACGCCCGTAGAATCTTTGATACGGCTGTTGATCTCGTCGAGCAGGTCCTGCATCGTTATGAAATATCCGTCAGTTTTGGTAGAGCCAACGCCGTAGGTAAACGTATATGTGGCGGAGGACTGCGTCAGCGTGCCGCCCACGTCAAAAGTTCGTGTCAGTTCCAGCGTAAGGAGGTCGTTGTTCCTTTTCAGACCCAGCGGCTCGCCATCATAGCTGTAGAGTGATCCCACATCGTCGCTGAGGTTGATCGTGCTTTGTGAGGGAGAGCGCTCGGAGCTACCCAGTGTGCTGCCCGCATTCAGATTCGCGCACACCCTGATATTCGCCGATGGTTTAGCCGGAACGGTCATCGCCGGATCGATCAGGATATTTTCGATGCCCATTGAGCTATCAACGTTAAACTGCTCGTCCGCGATCCAGCCTTGCACGATCAGGCCGTTTGGATTGACGAGGTTGCCGTTTGCGTCAAAGGTAAAGTTTCCAGCCCGCGTATAGCTGTAAGTTTTGCCGCCATCGGCGCTGACGATAAAAAATCCTTCGCCGTTGATCGCCATATCGGTGTTTTTGTCCGTCGCCTGCGTTGCGCCTTGTAAATGGATGCGCTGAACATTGGCGACGCCTACGCCGCTACCAATCTGAAGGGCGTTGCGCCCGCCCAACTGCCCCTGCGAAGCTGTCGATGGCTTCAGTGTCTGAAGCAGCGTATCCTGAAAGTTGGTGCGCGAATACTTAAACCCGTACGTATTCACGTTCGCAATGTTGTTGCCTTCAACGTCCATAGCGACCTGATGGGAGATCAGCCCGCTGACGCCGCTGAAAAGAGAACGCATCATTTAGAGATCCTTAAATGGTTTTTGCTGCGCATTTACAAGCAAGGATTATTCCGAAACGGGCTGATTTTCACGTAATTTCGGGAGGTTTCCGCGAAATATGGCGGGAGCAATTAAAAAACCAGCGGGGCAGATCCAATCTGAAGAAAAACCCGTCTATTCAAGCGCCGCCGTTTGTCGTCTTCGGCTTGAAAAACAAAGCGCGGTTTAGTATATAAACGGAGGAGATCGCAAGCGCGATTCCCGCTAATTCGGCAAAACTCAGCCGCTCTCCCAGCATTACCGAGCTTGAGACGACCGCGCTTGCGGGCGTTACAAACATAAAAACGCTCGCCTTTTCCGCGCCAAGGCGTTTAGAGCCCGCAAAAAACAGCGTGGAGGCAAACGCCGTGCTGACGACGCCGACAAAGACAGCCGCGCCCCAAAACCTAGCGTCGGTACGGCTTAAATCAAACTCGCGAAAATCGACGAAAAACGCCGCGACGATCGAAGCGAAAAGATATAGATAAAATGAAAAGATCATCGTATTCACCCGCGACAAAGCGCTTAAAATCGTAACGAGAGACCATAAAAGCGCGGCAGTGATAAATATGGCATTGTACTGTGAAAAAATCTCGTCCGCCTTAAACTCCAAGAGGTTTAGCATCATCATCGCGCCGCCAAAACCCAGCGCAAGCGCGGCGGCGTCAAGCGGCATGACCGCGCGCCGAAAAAGTGCAAAAGTCAAAATGAAGGTGATGATCGGCGAAACCGCGTTGATAAACGCGCCGCCAAGCCCCGCCGCGCCAATTTCCACCCCCAAAAACACAAGGTAACCAAAGACGAGCGAGAGCAGCGCGGAGGCAAGCGCGATCAGCAGACTGAAGCGATCGATAACCGGCTTGCGCGCCGAAACGATCAAGATCGCGCCCATTGCGAGCGCTGTGAGCAGATAGCGCACAAACACAAGCTCCGCCGCGCTCATATATTCGATCATCGTCTTATTGCAGGGCCACGACGCGCCCCAGGCGATCATCGCGGCGAAGATCGCAAGCATAAACAGCCCCTTGTTCAAACTCTACCTTATTTATCGACAATATAAAGAATTATACGCGTGCGCCGCTTTCGCGCCTCATAGCAAGAGGTGTTGGCGCAAAGAGGGCGCGCCGCCCTTCCGATCGGCTGCTCCGGCTATTGATAGATATGCCCAAGTATCTCCCGCAGGTCTTTTTTCTCCACGATCACGTTAGCCTCGCGCCTGAGCGCCTCTTTCGCGCAAAACGCCACTCTAACAGCGGCATACCTGAACATCGATCGGTCGTTCGCCCCGTCTCCCACCGCGATCGTCTCTTCCTCAGAGACGCCTAGAAGCCGCTGCAAACGCCCAAGCATATCCCCTTTGGAGTCGCCTTGCATCATCTCTCCCCCGACCAGACCGGTCAGGAATCCATCTTTGTGGTGCAGAAAGTTGGCAAACGCCGCATCCGTCCCCAGTCTCTCCGACGCAAAGTCAACCGCCTCTTTGAATCCGCCGGAGAAGATCACCACAATCACGCCGCGCCGCTTCATCTCGCCTACCGTTTCCGCCGCGCCGCTCATCAGCGGAAGACCTTCGCAAACCTCTTTCATCAGCGCGTAAGGCATGCCTTTAAGCAGCGCGGCGCGCCGATTTAACGCCTCAAAAAAATCAAGATTGCCGCTCATCGCCTCTTTTGTGATCGCCGACACCTCGCCCGCCTTGCCGTACGCCTCCGCCAAAAGGTCGATCGTCTCACCGTCCATCAGGGTTGAATCAAAGTCAAAAGCACACAGTTTCATAGCCGCTCCTAAATGCGCTATCCTACCAAAAAGCGATAGATAGTAAAATTTTCCGATACGTTTATGGGAGGGAGCAATGACCAAAAAATACCGATTGATAACAAGAAGCGATTTTGACGGATTGGTATGCGCGATACTGCTACGGGAACTCGATATTATTGATGAGATTAAATTTGTGCATCCTAAGGATATGCAAGACGGTTTGATCGAAATAACATCAAGCGACATTACTACAAACCTCCCTTATGTCGAGGGAGTTTATCTAGCCTTTGATCACCACGAAAGCGAAGCGCTACGCAATAAGGTGCGGGCAAAGAATCACATAAACGATCCGGGTGCTTTATCGGCGGCGCACGTCGTGTATGAATACTACGGCGGCAGGACGAAATTCACCGGTATCAGCGAGGAGATGATGCGCGCCATCGATAAAGCGGACAGCGGGCACTTTTCGCTAGAAGAGATTCTGCGCCCGCAAGGATGGGTGCTGCTGAACTATCTGATGGACGCGCGGACGGGTCTTGGACGCTTCAAGGAGTTTAGAATCTCCAATTATCAGCTTATGATGGATCTGATCGCGTACTGCCGCACGGAGACGATCGACAAAATTTTGGAACTGCCGGACGTGAAGGAGCGCAGCGCACTCTACTTTGCCCACGAGGAGCAGTTCAAGGAGCAGATCGGGCGGTGCAGCAAGGTCTATGGCAAACTGGTGGTTTTAGATCTGCGAAACGAAGAGACCATATACGCGGGCAACCGCTTTATGATCTACGCGCTCTATCCGCAATGCAACATATCGATCCACGTCCTGTGGGGCTTTCAAAGAAAAAACATCGCCCTTGCTACTGGCAAGTCGATCATCAACAGAACGAGCAAAATCAACATTGGCGAATTGATGCTTGACTTCGGTGGTGGCGGACATAACATGGCTGGCACCTGCCAAGTCCCCGTTGACGCGGCGGACGAGACACTCGCGAAACTGATCAAACAGATCAGCAAAGAGGCTGATTTTGTTTAGCGCTCTGATAGAGAATCTTCACAACGGCAGTTGGCTGACGCTGGAGGTTTCGCCAGAAAAAAGCGCCGCTTTTGAGACGGTGATACAACGGCTGAGATCGCTACGCCTGTGGGAGAAGGTCGATGGCTTTACCGTTACGGACAATCCGCTCGCAAAGCTGCGTTACGGTTCACTTTTTGCCGCGATCCGCCTGCAGGAGGCTTTTGGCAAACCGGTGCTGGCGACGATCTCCATGCGAGATCGCAACCTGCTGGGCATACAATCAGACCTGCTTGGCTGCAACGAAGCGGGCATTCGCGCTATTTTGGCGGTAACGGGCGACCCGGCGCATCTCTCCGATCAACCGCGCGTAAAGGGAGTTTTTGACGCGAACAGCATGGAACTTCTAAAAATAACGCGCCACTTTAATAGGGGAATCGATTACGCGGGTAAGGAGATAGATCCGGCTCCGAAGCCAATTTTCCCCTTTGCCGTTACAAGCGCAAAAATTACGCAGAGCCTCAAGAGAAAGATGGCGGGAAAGATCGAAAACGGGGCGATCGGACTGATCAGCCAGCCCATCTTTTCGATCGAGGATGCGGATCGGCTTTTGGAGGTTTTTGACGAGGCGCAATCGGAGTTTTCCGACGAACGCAGAGACGCGAGGCTGATCTTTGGCATATTTCCTCTGACTAGGCTCAAAACAGCGCAGTTTTTGCACGCTCACGTTCCGGGCATTACAATACCAGATCGATTTCTTTCGGCGCTTTACGAAGCAAATAAGGTCTCTGAAGAGAGAGAGTACGCGGTTGGCTTTGAGATGAGCTTTGAGATTTTCAAAATGCTTAGGCGGCGCAAGCTACCGATTCATATAATGAGCTCGAATCGATTTGAAACTGTGAACAAAATGATCTGCTCCAAGGAATAAAATATATGGCAAAAGTCGGGATTTTTTACGGCAGTACGTCCGGTAATACGGCGAACATCGCGGAGGCGATCGGGACTCTTTTAAGCGCGAAACATGACGTTACGCTAAAAAACATCGCCTCTGCCGATCTGGAAGAGGTTATGAGCTTCAACAACCTTCTCTTCGGCTGTTCCACGTGGGGAGAAGGCGGTCTGCAAACCGCGTGGCGCGAGCCTTACTCCGAGATGCAAGGCGCCGATTTCACCGCTAAAACAGTCGCGCTTTTCGGCGCGGGGGACAGCCAGAAGCACAGCGAGAGCTTTGCCGGCGCGCTTGGAATCCTCTACGCTTTGGTCAGTAAAAACGGGGCGAAAGTCGTGGGATTTACCGACAGCGGCGACTATAACTTCACATCATCTCAAGCGGCGAAAAACGGCAAATTTGTAGGACTCGCCTTGGACGAAACCAACGAAGCGCACAAGACAAAGGCGCGGATTGAGGCGTGGGTAAAGGCGATTGAGGGAAGCTTTACTTAGCCTTCAAGCAGTTCTCGCGCGTGCCTGATGGCGGAATCAGTTATCTTATCGGCGCTGATGATCCGCGCAATCTCTTGCACTCTTCCCTCTTTGTCCAGAAGGGTAACGGTGCTTACATTGTCGATCTTCATAACCAGATAGTGATGATCGGCTTTGCTCGTCAACTGCGACTGATGGCTGATCGCAAATATCTGATAAGCCCGTGAAAGCGTTTTTAATACCTTTGCGATGTTTGCGGCCTCTTCTCCGCTTACATTTGCGTCAATCTCATCCAAAAATAAAACCGCTTTCTCGCCGCTTTTTTGCATATCCTCACGTGAGGCGAGCAGGGCAAGTCGCAGTCTATTAAACTCTCCGGCGCTGATCTTCTCTGTAATCACGCCGTTTAATTTCAGTCGGCACTCTTGTCCAGCCATAGCAGTTAAGCGATCGGCGCTTGAGAGATCGATCGTTGCTTTTGGCAGAAAGAGCATTTTAAGATAGCCGTTGATCGACCGCTCTAAATCTCCCTTTGCCCCATTTCTGTTTTCACGAATGATTGCCGCTTTGCGCTCTAGTTCTATTAAAAGCTGCTGCTGCTCTTTCTTTCTGTTTTTTATATCTTCCTCGATCGACTCGAATTGAGCCAGCTCGTCTTTTTTTGACCGGCAGTAGCTTAACGCTTCGCCGATGCCGCCAAAACGCCTAATCAGAGATGAAAGCCTCTCGATCCTGTCAAGCAGGGCTTCTGGATCGATCTCCTCCATCTTCTCCACCTCGCCTGCCGCCTTGTCGATCGCGCCCGCAAGATCGCCCATTGCGTCGCTCAAAAGCGTTTTGTCAATTCCAAGAAGATCGTAAAGCTCAAAAAGAGGCGAACTGTTTTCATATATCTCGCTTGCCGCGCGCGCAAGATCGCCGATCTTTTCCTTTTTTGAAAGCAGCTTTTTCAGATTTAGTAAATCCTCATATTCCCCTTCCTTTGGCGCGGTGTTTTCTATCTTTTCGATCTCAAATTTGGCGAATTCAATCATCTCGTTCGCCTTTGCTTCCTTTTCCATCAGACTCTCAAGCTCTTGCTGCCGCCTGACGTACTGTTCAAATTCGGCGCTAAAGGCGTCGATCAGCTCGTTGTGACCGTTGTATTTGCCATTGGCGAAGATATCGAGAAGAAGGAGCAGGCTTTCGCTGTTAAAGTCGCTTATCTCCTTGTGATTTAGGTATCTAACCAAATTTGAAAAGCTATTTTTCAGCACGGCTTTTCCAACCTGAGAGTCGTTGACAAAAAAACGCACTCTGTCCTTTTTTACCTGACGGACGACTATCTCATCGCCGTCAAAATCCTCAAGCGCCGCGCCGCTTATAACAGCCTCCGCGAACGCCGCATCGCTCTCTTTTATCCCAAAAAGCGCCAATACAGCGGTAAAAAGCGCGGACTTCCCCGATCCGCTAGGTCCGGAAAATATATTCAGCCCGGCGGAAAGTTCCAGCGCGGCACTTTTGAAAGTCAACATATCCCTGATCGCAATCCGCTCAATCATAGCCGCCATTATACATTAGCAAAAAGCACCGGTTTTGCGTCGGCGCGCGAGAATGAAGAAGGTGAAGGGCGCTGGGGCGGCGTCATATTTGGAAAATTGGCTAGAATTTTACATATGGTCAAAAAATTATGGAGCATGGTATGAGAAATACAGATGAAAAATGGTTGAGAATAGCCGCCTGCGAAGGAAGGATAGGCGCGAGAAAAGGAGAAGGGGGGCCATTTGGCGCTTGTGTCGTCAAAAACGGCGTACTGATCGGGCGGGCGCACAGCGAAGTGATCAAGCGCAGCAACCCGTGCGCCCACGCGGAGATCAACGCGATACGCCTGGCTTGCCGAAAACTAAAAACCGTCGATCTAAGCGGCGCCACGCTTTATACAAGCTGCGAACCGTGTCCGATGTGCATGGGCGCCGCTTTGTGGGCGCGGCTATCGAGAGTTGTTTACGGCGTGAGCATAGAGAAGGCGACAGAGATCGGCTTTGACCACTCTCTCTTTTATGACTATTTCAAAGATCGATCGATCGTTCGCTGGCTAGAAGTCAAAGAGGTCAAAAGCAAAGGTTGCACCGATCTTATGAATGCTTGGCTTTTGAATCCGCGCAGACAGCACTACTAGAGATCAAAAAAGCCGCGCATCATAGACAACAGCTTGTCTGTGTCAAGGGTCGGTTCGTAGTATATAAGCGTGTTGTTTAGCTGCGCTCGCAGAAGAGCGCCCTTTTCAAAATTCTTGTGTATTCTTTTGCCGCGCTTGATCGCTTCCTTTGATTCGGTGCTGGCGACATTTATGATCATCACCTTACCGTCGTGATCCATTTGATCTAACAGCGCGTCATACTTATATATCAGATTTTCGCCATCGACTCGATCGCGGAATTTGCATTCGATTATATAGAGGTGGTTGTTTTTTATCATTAAAACATCAAACTCATTCTGCACAAGGACATTATCAACCGTGTGATAGCTCACTTTTACGCCAGAAAGTATATCGTCAAAATTCAACGAGGCTACAAGAAAATATATTATGTCTTCAAAGAGGCCGCCCAGTATATAATTCATATCAAGAATCTTGCCGTTGCGCGCTAAGACGCCCATTTTCAAAAGAGGCTCTATTACCGTTTCGTAGCGTTCCCGTTCAATATTTTTTTCAAGCATAATCCGTCTTCTGAAACGCTGAAACGTATCAAAATTTTCCGTAATCTGCTCAATGTGCGCCTTACGGTTGTAAAGATCGTTTACATCTCTTGCCTCAATGAGCGTATAGCCTTTAGATATAATGTGGTCTTCGATTTTCATATTGTGTTTTATATTGTGCTTACGCATACCGTTTGAGGTAAGTTTTGTAATTGTATTTTCGTAGCGATCGTAAACCAATAGCTGCGCTCCGGCATCTAGCGCCTCTTTCGATAATACTATAACCAGACTCGCGCTTGCGTCGCTTGCGTTGATCATTAGTTGATCGGGCGGCGACATATTTATTATCTCGTTTATAAGAGCATAGATACTCTTTAGATCGTTAGCGTTGACCTGCGTCTCGCGCAGCGTACATTTCAAGCGGAATTTCGCGCGCACGGCGTTAAGCCCGCTGGTTATCCGAACGGCGGATTGCCTGCTGCGATCGTCTATGCCGTGAATCAGAAGGTGATGCGTTATTTCGTGCTTAAACTCAAAAAATACGGGAAGAACAGAAGAGTCAAATTCGCCCAACAACGAAACGAGAATCATATCCGCGCTCCTTTTTTGTCATAGTAGCATAACTAGACTCCAAGGGAGAGCGGATAAGCGCAGGGCGGGGTGAAAACAGAGGCGCGCCCCTGTTTTCACGGTTTTTAGTAGTCCATACCGCCCATGCCGCCGCCAGGCATTGCGGGCGCGGCTGCCGGCTTGTCCTCTTTGACTTCGCTGACAGTAGCTTCTGTCGTCAGCAAGAGGCTTGCCACAGAGACGGCGTTTTGCAACGCGATTCTCTCAACTTTTGTTGGATCGACGATGCCGGCTTCAAACATATCGACATATTCGCCGCTAGAAGCGTTGAAAGCTACGTTTTGCTTCTCCTTCTCCACCGCGTTTACGATTACGCCGCCGTCATAGCCCGCGTTTTCCACGATCTGGCGAAGCGGGGATTTAATCGCTTTGAGGATGATCTCCGCGCCGATCGCCTCGTCGTCCGTAAGTTTCAGATCAACTTTCGCCGCGGCGCGAATCAAGGCGGCGCCACCGCCGATTACGATGCCTTCCTCAACCGCCGCTTTAGTAGCGGAAAGCGCGTCTTCCACGCGATCTTTGCGTTCTTTCATCTCGATCTCGCTTGCCGCGCCGACTTTGATCACCGCTACGCCGCCGCTAAGTTTCGCCAGGCGCTCCTGAAGTTTTTCTTTGTCGTAGTCGCTGGTTGTTTCGGCGATCTGCTGTTTGATCTGCGCGATTCTCGCTTTGACCTCTTCGGATTTGCCCTTTCCGCTCACGATCGTGGTGTTCTCTTTTTCGATAATCACGCGGGAAGCCTGACCGAGATCGCTTAACAGCGCTCCTTCAAGCGTGCGCCCGAGTTCTTCGGCTATCACCTGTCCGCCCGTAAGGATCGCTATATCTTCCAGCATCGCTTTGCGGCGATCGCCAAAGCCCGGAGCCTTAACCGCCGCGATATTCAAAACGCCGCGCAGCTTGTTTACCACCAGCGTCGCAAGCGCTTCGCCCTCGACATCTTCGGCGATAATTACAAGCGGCTTGCTTGACTTGACAAGTTGTTCAAGAAGCGGCAGGAGGTCTTTCATAGAGGAGATTTTCTTGTCAAAAAGCAAGATATACGGGTCTTCGATCTCCGCCTGCATCTTTTCAGAGTTGGTTACAAAATAAGGCGAAAGATAGCCGCGATCAAACTGCATACCCTCAACCACATCCATCTCGTCCTGAATGCCTTTTGCCTCTTCCACCGTAATCACGCCGTCTTTGCCGACCTTTTCCATCGCTTCGGCAATCAGCTTGCCAATTTTGGCATCCTCGTTAGCCGACACCGTCGCAACCTGCTCGATCTCCTTCTTGCCCTTCACTTCGCGGGTGATCTTTTTAAGCTCAGAGATGATCACCTCGCTCGCCTTATCCATGCCGCGCTTGATGCTGATCGGGTTTGCGCCCGCCGTAACATTGCGCAGCCCCTCTTTGAAGATCGCGTGCGCGAGAATGGTCGCGGTTGTGGTGCCATCGCCGGCCGCATCGGCGGTTTTGCTCGCAACCTCTTTGACCAAAGACGCGCCCATATTTAAGAGCGGGTCTTTCAGCTCGATCTCTTTGGCCACGCTCACGCCGTCCTTTGTGATGTGCGGCGCGCCGAAGCTCTTTTGGATCAGCACATTGCGTCCCTTTGGACCCATCGTTACCTTCACCGCATCCGATAGAATCTTGACGCCTTCGTAAAGTTTCTGCCGTGTGTCGTCCGAAAAACGAATTTCTTTTGCTGCCATATCCTAATCCTTTTCTATTATTTTCTGATGCCCAAGATGTCGTCGTTTTTTTCGCTGTTGTTCAGCACAACGAAGGTCTTGGCGTCAATCACGACTTCGGTTCCGGCGTATTTGCCGAACACCACAATGTCGCCAACGGCGATTTCGCCCTTTTCCGCGACTGCCTTACTGACCGCGATGACCTTGCCGTCAAGCGGTTTTTCCTTCGCGTTGTCCGGAATGATAATGCCTGAAGCTGTTGCGGTAGGCTCTTCGCTCCGTTCAACAAGAATGCGATAGCCAAGCGGCTGGAAACTCATTTGAACTCCTCCTTAATGGTTTTGGAAAATAAATCTTAGCACTCACTAGCTTAGAATGCTAAAAGCATTATACAACATTTAGTCTGTTCTTGTCAAGTATTGAAAATCCGACCCGCCAATTCGCGCCGTTAAACCCCGCTTGGCTATAATTTCCCTTTTTACCTATACTAAAGGGCTTTTCTATGGAAGAGTTGAGCGGCTCTCAGATATTGATCGAAACGCTGCGTCTGGAAGGGGTCAAGACAGTTTTTGGCTACCCGGGCGGCGCCGTGTTGAACATCTACGATGAGCTATATAAACAAGACTATTTTGAACACGTTTTGATGCGCCACGAGCAGGCGGCGGTTCACGCGGCGGACGGCTACGCGCGCGCCAGCGGAGGTGTTGGCGTAGCGATCGTAACGAGCGGTCCCGGATTTACCAACGCGGTTACGGGCATCGCCACCGCGCACACCGATTCGATCCCGCTCGTGATTATCAGCGGGCAGGTCGCTACTGGGCTGATCGGCACCGACGCGTTTCAGGAGATAGACGCGGTGGGCATCAGCCGTCCCTGCACGAAGCACAACTTTCTCGTAAAATCGGTCGAGGAGCTTCCGATCATTCTGAAAAAGGCGTTTTATATCGCCAGAAGCGGCAGGCCTGGTCCCGTGCATGTTGACATACCAAAAGATGTAACGGCGGCAAAAACGGCGTTCGCGTATCCCAAAGAGATCGCTATGAAAACCTACAAGCCGACCATAAAGGGAAATCCACGTCAGATACAAAAGGCGGTGGCGGCGATCAGGGAAGCGGCGCAGCCGATCTTTTACATAGGCGGCGGCGCGGTACTCTCCGGCGCCACAGAGATGATACGCAAGCTAGTGGAGTTCACCGGCATTCCCGTCGTAGAGACGATGATGGCTCGCGGGACGCTTCCATCGGGCGATCCGAATCTTCTGGGCATGGTAGGCATGCACGGCACATACGCGGCAAATATGGGTATCAGCGAAGCCGATCTACTTGTGGCGATGGGCGCGAGGTTTGACGACCGCGTTACCGGGCGTTTAAGCGAGTTTGCCAAGCACGCCAAAATTATCCATATTGACATCGACCCGTCCAGCATTGGCAAGATCGTCAGCGCGGATTATCCAATCGTCGGCGATCTGAAAAATGTCGTAGAGGAGCTGATCGGGCAGCTTAACGGCAACTTTGATTACACGCGGCTCGACACATGGCGCGCCAGACTGAAAAATTACGACGCGATACATCCGCTCTCCTATAGTCAAGACGGGGAGAAGATTAAGCCGCAGTGGGTCATTGAGCGAGTGGGAGAGTATTTCGGCGCAAACGCCGTGATCACTACGGACGTAGGGCAACACCAGATGTGGGCTGCGCAGTTTTACCCCTTTGACGGCGCGAACCGCTGGATCAGCAGTGGAGGGCTTGGAACAATGGGCTACGGCTTTCCGGCGGCGCTTGGGGCAAAAAAGGCGCGTCCCGATCTGCCGGTTATCAACTTTACGGGCGACGGTTCCATTATGATGAACATTCAAGAGCTTATGACGGCAAGCGTCAATAATATAGCCGTGATCAACATTGTGCTGAACAACCGCTATTTGGGAATGGTTCGGCAGTGGCAGACCTTTTTTTACGAAAACCGCGTGTCGCATACAGACCTTGCCGCTCAACCGGATTTTGTGAAACTTGCGGACGCGTTTAGTCTGCATGGCGTTCGCGTTACGCGGCGCGATGAGTTTCTCCCCGCTTTGAAAGCGGCGGTTGAAAGCGGCAAAACGGCGATCCTCGACGTGGAGATCGACCGCGAGGAAAACGTGCTGCCAATGGTTCCAACCGGCGGCAGCCTTTACAATATGATTTTGGATTATAGGGGGTAGCCTGATGCAAACAGAACGAAGGGTTATTTCCGTAGTGGTTTTGAACGAACACGGCGTGCTTTCGCGTATAAGCGGGCTGTTTGCCGGACGCGGCTACAACATTGAAAGCCTCACAGTCGCGTCTATTCCCGACAGCGAATACTCGCATATCACGATCGTAACGATCGGCAGTCAACGGGTGCTAGAGCAGATCGTCAAGCAGCTGCACAAGCTTATTCCCGTGCTGAAGGTGATCGAGCATGAGCAGCAAAAAACAATTGAGAAGGAGCTTGCGCTTGTGAAATTCACAATCGCCGAATCGCTCAGCGACATTGACGCGCTTTGCCGTGCGTATAACGGCAAAATTGCCAACGTTGGCGAGGATTTTATCGTCGCGATGGTTGCCGATGAATCGAACAGAGTGAACAACTTTTTGAAGGCGGTAAAAAAATACAACCCCAAAGAGGTGATCAGAAGCGGCGTAGTCGCTATGGAACGCTGATAGTGAAACTGCGTGATTTGGCGCTTGCGCTGGGTATGGAGGCGGACGACGATCGAGAGATAAAGGGGATAAACTCGCCCGAACTCGCCCAGGAGGACGAAATTGCGTTTCTGAGCGACGACAAATATATAGCCCCAGCCGCCGCCAGCCGTGCGGGAGCGTTTTTTATACGGCGGGAGTTTGCCGACTTGGTAAAAAAAGAGGCATTCAAGCTGATCACGGACGATCCGTATATGATGATGGCGAAGACAAGCGCTATCTTCGCCGAACCGCTGGTAAAAAGCGATGGCAAAGCCGCCGAAATCGGCGCGAATACGCAAGTGATGGAGCGTGTCCATATTGGCAGTGATACGGTGATAGGCAAAAACTGCGTGATAATGAGCGGCGCGTATATCGGCGACGACGTAACAATAGGCGATGAGTGCGTCATCTATCCCAACGTTACGCTGTACAACAAAACGGTTCTGAAAAACCGCGTGCGCCTGCATAGCGGCACTGTGATTGGCAGCGACGGTTTCGGATATAGACATACCAAAACGGGCGAGTGCGTAAAGATATACCACTTTGGGCGCGTCGTGCTGGAAGATGACGTCGAAATCGGAGCAAACAGCGCAATCGATCGCGCCCTATTCGGCAAAACTATCATCGGGCGCGGCACAAAGATAGACAACCTCGTGCATATTGCGCATAACTGCGTAGTGGGCGAACACTCTATTTTAGTCGCGCAGGGAGGCATAGCGGGCAGCACCACGCTTGGGCGCAACTTTGTGGCGGGTGGTCAGTTTGGCATTTCCGGACACCTTAAAATAGGCGATTTTGTTACGGTGGCGGCACGCTCAGGCGTCAGCAAAGACCTTCCCAGCGGAGGCAAATACGCCGGCTTCCCGCTGATGGAACACAAAAGGTGGTTGAGGCTTCAGGCAAAAATAGCGGGGCTATTAAAGAAATAATGCCCCTTTAACCGCCTCGTAGCGCTCAAGCGGTTTAACCCGCCTCAGCAAAAACGGACGCGGCTATTCGCTCCACGGTTCGATCTTATGCGCGATCAAACGGTAACTTGAAGCGCCCATACTGCCGGAATCGTGATCTTCGGCGATCAGTTTGCCATACACCCAGATCACGTCCATCGAGTGTATCTCTCTAAGCGGCTTATCGAGCTTAACGTATATGATCTGATTGCGCGGCGGCGGCGGCACATGAATGCACGCGCCAAAATACGGCACCAGCAGAAACTCTTTGAGCGCCGAATTGTCCTCCCATTCAAGCGGCGCGACATAGCCGGGCAGCTTGATTGAAGCTCCTATAAAATCTCTGTTGATCGGAGCCTGCTCCCACTCTTTGATAAACCGCTGCCACACCTTTTCGGCGCGCGGATCGTCATCGGCGTAATTTTGCAGTTCCATCAGCATATCGCCGGGCTTCCACCACGCGGGGATCAGCTCCTCCCAGTCGATTGACCTATACTCCACCGCCGCGGCGGAGATCGCGATCGCTACAGCCAACACAAAACGAAATATCTTAGCCTCCTATCGATCAACATTCAGTCCATCCGAAAGACTGATCCGGTATGCGCGTATCGCGGGTATCATCCCCGCCGCCACGCCCGCCGCCGCTACCGCCGCCATAATGATCCACTCTCCGGCGCGCGGCAGTCCAAGCTCGAACGCAATCCCGTAAGCATCTAAGATCGCCGGTCCCAGCAGAAGCGTGGCCACGTCAATCGCCGCTACCCCAGTTGCAATGCCAATCGTAACTAGTATCATACCTTCGCTTAGCAGCAGTATCGCAATGTCAAACGGCTTCGCGCCGCACGATCTCAAAACGGCCAGCTCGCGCCGCCGCTCATTCAGCCCCGCTGAAATCGTCGCGATCAGCCCCAGAAGCGTCGTTACCGTTACCAGAGAACCCACAAGCAGCAACACCCGCTCGCCCGTGCTGAGCGTCTGCCAAATCTGATCCATCGCCACACCCGGCATTACGGCGGAAAGCGGCTCGTCTTTATACGCGCCGATCTCGCGCTGCAAAGAAAAGACCCGCGTTCGATCCTTGAGCCCCACCAGCAACGCCGTAATGCTTTTTGGCTCCAGATTGAACCGCCGCGCCTGCTCGGGCGCGACATCAAAACCTTTGATCGGCGCTCCGCCCCTCCAGTTTAAGTGGATCGCCTCCATCGCCTCAAGACTGATAAACAGCGAGCGATCGACCGGCGTGCCAGTGGGGGCGAGGATACCCGTTACCGTAAACGGCTTATCGCTGTGATCGGCGAGAACCGCCGCGCCCGATCCATGCCGCAGAACGACCGAATCGCCAAGCGCGTAGCCAAGCCTTCGCGCCGCTTCGGAACCGATCGTGATGTCGTAGAGATCGTCAAAAGGCTTGCCATTCGCGAAACGCAGCGTGTTGTCGCCGCGGAAACGGTAACGCTCAAACATCGCGCCGCTTGTCGCCACCACGGGATACCCCTTGTGCGAATCGCCCAACGAAACGGGTATTGTCCACGCAACATCCTCACGCGCCGCTATCGCCTTTGCGCTCTTGTAGCCCATGTTGTTTGTCGCGCCGCCAAGATGAAAGATCGCGTAAAAGATCAACTGAGCATCGCCGCCACGCGCGCCTACCACAAGATCGACGCCGTAAACCGCCTGCGTAAAGCTCTCCCGCGCCTGCGCTCTCGTCCGCTCAATGCCTATAAGAAGCGCGGTGGATATGGCAATTGAAAAGACCACCAACGCCAGCACGCCGCGCCGATTCCACGCGCTACGCCGCGCCAGATAGACAGAATAGATCAGGCGGCGCACGAACGATCCTCTCTAATCCGGCTGATCTCGCCAATCGCCGCCGTGCGATCAAACGCTCCAGCAAGAGAGAGATCGTGGCTTACAAAGATCAAGGAAGAAGAGGCGCGAAGAGAGAGTAGTAGCCGTAAAAATCCCTCCCGCCGATCGCTATCAAGCGCGGAAGTCGGCTCGTCGGCGATGATCAGATCGGGCGCGCCGATGAGCGCTCTCGCGGCGGCAACGCGCTGCTGCTCCCCAACGCTGAGCATAGCAGCCCGCCGATCCCACAGCGCGGGCGGCAGATCGAGGCGCGTCAAAAGATCGCGCGCTTTTTCAAGCGGAACGCCCGCTTCGGCGCGGCGTCTTCCCGAAAGCTCGCACGGGATCAGCACGTTATCGAAAGGCGTGAGATATGGGATCAGGTTAAATCGCTGGAAGATAAAACCGATCCGATCGGCGCGGAAAGCGTCGCGCGCGGAGCCGCTAAGGGCGTCTATGCGCGTGCCGCACACGACAACCGAGCCGCTTTGGGGTTGTAAAATACCCGCGATCAGACTGAGCAATACGCTCTTGCCGCTACCGCTGGGACCGTGTATAAATACACTCTCCCCGCGCTTTACGGAAAAGTCGGGAATATCAAGAACCGCCGGCTCTGTCCTCTTCCATCCAAAACGCAGGTCTTTTAAATTGACGATCTCGCTCATCGCCCAATCTTGATCGTCTTCTCCTTAGGCGTCAGCTCAACGGCGCTTTGAGACTTTTGGGTAACCACCCGCGCTTCGATCTCCTCTATATTAGGAAAAAACTTGAAAAGCTCAACCCCGATCGTGCCGATCGCCGCCGTGTTTTGGCACTCAAAGTCAAAATCGCCGTCAAGATCAATATGTTCGGCGTGTTCAGCATGTTCAGCGTGTTCGTCATCATCTTCCTCATCTTCATCGTCGTCCAGATGCGCCATCGACAGCTCGACTTTTACCATTTTGCAGTTAGCCGACTTAGGAAAGATGAAGATCGCGTCGGCCTTTTTCAGCGTGTCCTCCATCGCGTTGGCTTCCTTCTTTTCAGCCTCGCTCTCGGGCGTATGCTCAAAAGAGAGCAGATTGGCCAGTGGGGATTCCAGCTCAATGCTCACCGCCTTTGCCCCGATCGATACGTTAAGGCGCGCTACGCCATGCTCGTGCGCCGCGTGTTCGTGCGCTCCCTGCGCGGCTGCCGCCATCAGCGCGATCGCCGCCGCCAACCGTCCAAATGTCAAACCATACATTAGTACCCTCCATTTTGAAAATTGATAATGATAACTAAAAAATGCTTAAAGCGCCGCCATCTGAACTCCCGCTTGCGACGGTTTAATGGTGAAAGTGGTGATTAAAGCGGTGTTATAATACGGCGGAATTGTATCCGTGTAGCATCTTATCTTTCAAAAGGAGAAAACAGGTGGAAATCGTCTGGAAAGCGGCGGGAACGTTGATTGGCGTCCTGTTGTTGTTTTGGTTTGCAAGAGTCTTGATCCGCAATTTCATACGTTTTGCGAAATTTGCGCCAAATCGTTACGTCTTTCGTTATAAAGGCGAGAAGATCGCGGCGGAGGGAGCGGGGCTGTCCTTTTTCTACTTCGCTCCCTCTACGTCGCTCGTCGCCGTTCCTATCAGCAGCGAGGACGCCCCTTTTATGCTCTCGGAGACTTCCGCCGATTTTCAAGAACTCACGATACAGGGGCAGATCACCTACCGCATCTTCGATCCCGCGCAGGCGGCGAAGATGCTCAATTACGCTATCGATATTGAGCGATCCGGCCTGACCTATCAATCGGAGGACCCGCAAAAACTGCCGGAGCGCATTATAAATCTAGCGTTGGTCGCTATAAAGGGAACGGTCAAAAATCTCACGCTTAAAGAGGCGATTATCGCTTCGGACGACATCGCGAGAAAAACGCATCTGTCGCTCTCTGGACATGAGATGATCAAGGCTCTAGGCGTGGAAATACTAGGGCTGTCCGTCGCCGCCGTCCGACCTGTCCCAGAAACTGCCAAGGCGCTGGAAGCCGAAACGCGCGAAAGCATTTTGCAAGAGTCCGATCAGGCCGTTTTTCAGCGGCGCAATTATGCCGTGGAACAAGAGCGCATTATCCGCGAGAGCGAACTAAATACCGAGATCGCCGTGGAAAAAAAGAATCGGGAGATTCAAGAAAGCAAGCTGGAAACCCAGCGTCTGGCGATGAAAAAAGAGTTGGAAATGCAAGAAGAGCGCCTTACCTTTCAGATCTCACAGGAAAAGAGGAATCAAGCGCTGATCGATCTGAAAACGCGCAACGACAAGGCGGTCGCCGACGCTAAGGCTTACGCGCTCAAAGCGATTATCGCGGCTTACGAGAACACGAACCCGGCAGTTCTGAAAATATTGGCAAACGCCGGTCTGGATTCCGGGCGGCTGCTTGCGCAGGCTTTCCAAGGTATCGCCGATCAAGCGGAAAAAATCGGCAG
This sequence comes from Helicobacteraceae bacterium, assembly GCA_031260125.1. GTDB lineage: Bacteria > Campylobacterota > Campylobacteria > Campylobacterales > SZUA-545 > JAIRKM01. Next base: position 38,621 of record JAIRKM010000035.1, read on the forward strand.
TCTCAATATCACGCCCGATCTTCTGCACGCGCTCGTAAAGAACGCGCCTTCTAAGTCTTCCTAAACGCGAACGGGCGGCGGTTTATGAAAAAATACGATCGCCGCATCGTCGTCATTACGCGGGAGACGCGGCTAGAAAAGGTGTTGATAAGCCAGAATACCCGCTCTCAAGCGAAGTTTTACATCCATTCACTGGGCGGTGATTTTGACGATTACGACATGGAAGATCGCCAATATCACGCTTCGGTGTTGGATACGCGCCAACGCTTGGAAGAGATAGGCGCTATTCAGGTATTAGATCGCAAATACCTGCCCAATTTTATTTTCGCGCCGGAGGATATTGTGGTTGCGATCGGTCAAGATGGGCTGGTGGCAAACACGATCAAGTATCTAAACGATCAACCGATTATAGGCGTCAATCCCGATCCCGATCGCTGGGACGGCGTACTCCTGCCCTTCACGCCGAAAGACGCGGCGAAAATCGCCGAGGACGTCATAACGCGGCGGCGAAAAACGCAAGAGGTGACTATGGCGAAGGCGCGTATTCAAAACGGACAGGAGTTGCTGGCGGTCAACGATTTCTTCATCGGGCAACGCACCCATGTCTCCGCTCGTTATATTATCAAGCACGGCGGGCTTAAAGAGCCGCAATCATCAAGCGGCGTTATCGTCTCCACGGGACTAGGCTCTACGGGCTGGATGAAAAGCATCCTCGCCGGCGCCTCGCGCATATCCGCTTCTGTTATCGGACATCCTTACGGCGGACTACAGGAAAATGATCGTCTTGTAGAGGAGGAAAAAAATGTGTTTTTTAGCAGGTTAGATTATAAACCGCCATTAAAAGCGCGGCAAAAGAAACAAAGCTACGGCTTTTCAGAGCTATCGAGCGTCATTGGCAAATGGAAGAGCGAAGAGCTGATCTTCGCTGTGCGCGAACCATTTCCAAGCAAAACGACGGGCACTACGCTGGTTTTTGGAAAAGTTTCGGCAAAGGAGCCCTTGCGCATAGAATCTCTAATGGGTGAAAACGGCGTGATCTTCAGCGACGGCATAGAGGGCGATTTTCTCGCCTTCAATTCAGGCGCCGAAGCGCTAATCACCATCGCGGATAAGCGTGGGCATATTGTTGTATAGCTTTTTTTCTTTTTTCGCGATGTCTTAGACGCTATCTTGCGATCGCATAACGATCGCATCGGGCAAAACTTATAGGCCGGCGCGCCTACTTGACAATCTCTATCGACTATTGTAAGATACGCTATACTTAACTATGGTATATCTGATTATGCAAAGCGGAGAAAGACGGTGCATCTGCCCGATTTAATAGGTAATACGCCCCTGCTGGAGCTCTCAAACATAGCCTCCAAAAGGGCGGGAGTCTCCATTTACGCCAAAGCGGAATTCTGCAACCCGTCAGGTTCCGTCAAGGATCGAGCCGCCAAAGCCATGCTCCTTGATGGCATTGCAAAAGGGCTGCTGACAAAAGGCAAAACGATCATCGACGCCTCAAGCGGCAACACCGGCATCGCTTACGCTATGCTAGGCGCCGCGCTTGGGTATCCGGTGGTGATATATCTGCCTGCCAACGCCAGCGAAGAGAGAAAGAGCTTTCTGAAGCGCTATGGCGCGGCGATCGTAGAGACCGATCCGCTGGAAAGTTCCGATGGCGCGTTTCTGGCGGCGCGTAAAGAAGCGGCTGCCCACCCCGATAGATATTTCTATCCCGATCAGTACAACAACGATGCCAATTGGAAGGCGCATTATCAGACGACCGCTCCAGAAATATGGAAGGCGACAGAGGGTAAGATAACGCACTTTATAGCCGGCACGGGGACTTCCGGCACGCTGATGGGAACTAGTAGGCGGCTCAAGGAGCTTAATCCCAATGTAAAGGCGATCGCCATTCAGCCCGATTCGCCTTTTCACGGCATAGAAGGAACAAAACACATGGCTTCGACGATCAAACCCGGCTTCTATGACGAGAGGTTTGTGGACGGAATCGTTGAGGTAAGCACGGAGGAGGCGTACGCCGCGGCGCGGCTTCTGGTCAGAAAAGAGGGGGTATTTGCCGGCATCAGCGCCGGCGCCAACGTGCAAGGAGCGCTGAAACTTGCCGGCGATCTGCCCGATGGTTCGCTGATCGTTACGGTGCTGGGCGATAGCGGTTCTCGATATCTATCGGAAAAATTCTGGGAGGCGGATCTGTGATCGCCATTGACGCGCAGCAACTCAGCGCTATAAGAGGCGAAGGGGAAGCGGCGTATCCGCACGAGTGCTGCGGCGCGCTGCTAGGAAAGATCGATGGCGACACAAAACGAATCGCCGCCATCTTGCCAATCGCAAATGCCCGCGAAGAGGAGGAGCGCTATCATCGCTTCACCATCACGCCGGAGGATATGATGAGGGCGGAACTAGAAGCGCGGAAGATGAAACTGGACGTGGTAGGCTTCTACCACTCCCATCCGGATCATCCGGCGACACCATCTGAGTACGACAGAGAGCATGCTCTGCCCTTCTACTCTTACGTGATCGTCGCGGTGGAGAAGGGACGATCGGCGCGGCTGACCAGTTGGGAGCTGACGGAGAACAGAGACAAATTTAAGGAGGAAACAATATGGCAATAACGGTGCTTGTGCCTACGGCTCTAAGAGCCTTTACGGATCAGAAGTCTGAAGTGGCGGTAGAGGGCAACACCGTCGCAAGCGCAATAGCGGCGCTGGCGGAAGCCTACCCGGACATAAAACGCCACCTGTATCAGGACGAGGAAAATCTGCGTTCGTTCATCAACGTCTTCGTGGGAGATACAAACATAAAAAACCTCAACGGTCTCAACACCGCACTATCCGACGGATCAGAGATAATGCTTGTGCCAGCCATAGCCGGAGGATGCCGCACGTATGTCTGAAAGCGTTGTGCAAAATCGGGAACTTGCCGACCTCTCCAACGAGGAAATCTCCCGCTACAGCCGTCATCTGCTTCTGGCGGAAGTCGGACTTGAAGGGCAGCGGTGGCTTAAATCGGCGCGTGTATTGATCGTGGGAACAGGCGGGCTGGGCGCGCCCGTAGCCTTATATCTAGCCGCGGCGGGCGTGGGAACTCTGGGTATAGCGGATTTTGACTTTGTGGAAGAATCCAACCTTCAGCGTCAGGTGATCCACTCCACGCGTGATATTGGAAGACCCAAGGTCGCCTCCGCTTTAGATCGCATACGCGGTATAAACCCAAGGATCAAGGTGAATATTTACAACACCGCCCTCAACAGCGGCAACGCGCTGGAGATCATCAAGGATTACGACGTAGTTGTGGACGGAACGGATAACTATCAGACCAGATATCTGATAAACGACTCGTGCGTGCTTTTGGGCATTCCCAACGTTTACGGCTCCATATTTCAGTTTGAGGGGCAGGCCTCGGTGTTCTACGCAAAAGAGGGACCGTGCTACCGATGCCTCTACCCAGAGCCGCCGCCCGTCGGTTTAGTACCGTCCTGCGCCGAAGGAGGCGTGGTGGGTGCGCTCCCGGGCATTGTGGGCAGCATTCAAGCCAACGAGACGATCAAGCTGATCGTCGGCGGCGGCGCTCCTCTGATTGGGAGGCTTCTTCTTTTTGACGCATGGAGGGCGAAATTCAGAGAGCTTGCCATCGGCAAGGATATAAACTGCCCAATATGCGGAAAGGAGCCGTCGATTCACGAGCTTATCGATTACGAGCAGTTTTGCGGCTTGAAGAAAACGGAGGAAGACGATCCGATCGAAACGATCGGCGCGATAGAGCTTAAAGATCGCATCAATCGCGGCGAATCGCTTCAGATCGTCGATATCCGAGAGCCTCATGAACGGGCGATCGCCAAGTTTCCGCAGGCAAAAGCGATTCCGCTTGGGCAGATGGCTCGGCGCATAGACGAGTTTGATCCCGCGCTGGATACCGTGTTTGTTTGCAAAATAGGACAGCGCAGCGTTTTTGCGATCAGGGCTTTGCGGGAAGCAGGCTACAAGGGACGCCTGCTCAACCTAAGAGACGGGCTGAACGCCTGGGCAAAAGAGGTGGACAGTTCGCTGCCCATTCTTTAATTTCAATTTAAAAGCAAGGAGTACATCATGGCAGAAAAGGCGTTAAACGCATTGCGGCAGGAAGCCGCCTACCAACTCGCGGATATAACGAAAACCGCGCCTCAGTTCGGGTCTCTTACCCCGCGTTACCTGACCAGACTGCTGGAGTTCAAGGGGCTTGACGCGGGCATCTATCGGGTCAATCGGGTTGAGGAAGGAGAGACGCCTTTAGACGTGCTGTGCAGTCAGGATCCCAAAAAGGTCCAAATACCGCAGGGCTTCGTCGATTACGAAAAGAAACCCAGAGAGTATCGTCTCAACTCGATCAGCGTCATCATCAACGTAGATACGAAAGTCTCCGACGTTTACAGCTCTCCGTTCGATCAGATCAAAGAGCAGCTTGGACTCGCCATTGAGAGTCTCAAAGAGCGGCAGGAGAGCCAGATTATCAACAGCGACGATTACGGGCTTTTGAAAAACGCCGCCGATTCGCAGCGGATTCAGACCAGAGTCGGGCGTCCTATGCCGGACGACCTAGACGAGCTTATTACCAAAGTGTGGAAAGACCCGAGCTTCTTTCTCGCCCACCCGCGGGCGATAGCGGCTTTTGAGAGGGAATGCACCAGAAGGGGCGTACCGCCGGTTACGACGAATATCGCGGGCGGAACGTTTATCGCGTGGCGCGGCATCCCTATTATCCCAACCAACAAGCTTTTTGTGGATGGGTTGAAGGAGAGCAAGGCAAAAAGCGGCAAAACCAACATTCTGCTGGTACGCACCGGCGAGGCAAAGCGCGGCGTGATCGGGCTTTTCCAAAACGGTCTTCCGAACGAGCAGTCGCGTGGGCTGTCGGTGCGCTTCCGCGGCATCGATGACAATGGGATCGCGTCTTATCTTCTCTCCCTTTACTGCTCGGCAGCGGTACTGGCCGACGACGCTCTGGCGGTATTGGAAGACGTAGAGGTCGGCGAATACTATGACTACCCTCTATAGTGATTGGGAGCGCCCCGCCGGACTTCCCAGCGCGAGCGAGCTTGCCGCCCTTGCCGCCTCCTACTTTCCGGAGTTCTACAAGGCGGAAAACGACGCAAAAACGATAAAGAGCGCGTCGTTGCCGGCGTTTGACGCCCCGCTGGAAAAGGGTATCAGTCTGGGCGCATCTCCGGCTTACTCTCCGGCGGTTCTTCCAAAAGAGGGCGGCGTGGACGCAAAAAAAACCACCGCCTTTTCAACCCATCGCGTTGGGCGGCGGACTCTTGAGGCGATCCGCGCGGACTTTCCCATACTCTCCGAAAAGATAAACGGCAGAGAGCTGATCTGGTTTGACAACGGCGCCACCACGCAAAAGCCGTCGGCGGTTATTGATCGGCTCAAAACCTTCTACGAACACGAAAACTCCAACGTTCACCGCGGCGCTCACGAATTGGCAAGCAGAGCCACCGACGCCTACGAAGAGGCAAGAGCCGCCGCCGCGAAGTTTATCGGCGCGCCATCGCCCGATAACATCATCTTCGTCCGCGGGACGACCGAAGGGATCAATCTTGCGGCTCAAGCCTATGTCAAGCGGCTTCTTAAATCTGGAGACGAGATCGTTCTCACCCTTCTGGAACACCACGCGAATATCGTGCCGTGGCAGCTTGTCGCGGAAGAGACCGGCGCGCTTTTAAGGGTTGCGCCTGTGGACGACACCGGTCAGATCGTCCTCTCGGAGTACGCTCGTCTTTTCAACTCCCGTACCCGATTCGTAGCGGTGGCGCACGTGTCAAACGCGCTTGGCACGATCGCTCCCGTGGCGGAAATGATACAGATCGCCCACTCGCAGGGCGCGCGCGTCCTTGTTGACGGAGCGCAGTCAGTTCCCCACATGCCGATCAACGTGAGCGATCTTGACGCGGACTTTTTCGTCTTTTCGGGACACAAAATCTTTGCGCCGACGGGAATTGGCGTTCTCTACGGAAAAAGCGAGGTGCTAGAGGCGGCGAAACCCTATCAGGGCGGCGGCAATATGATCGCCGATGTAACCTTTGAGCGCACCCTCTACCGCAAAGCGCCGGAAAAATTTGAGGCCGGCACGGGCAACATCGCCGACGCAGCGGCGTTAAGCGCGGCGCTGAACTACGTAAGCGAGATCGGCATAGAGAGTGTCGCCGCGTGGGAGCACGAGCTTCTCAACTATGGAACGAAAGAGCTTTCCAAAGTTCCGGGGCTTAAACTTATTGGAACGGCCTCGCAAAAAGCCGCGATCCTCTCGTTCGTGCTGGAGGGGCATAGCCTTGAAGAGGTTGGAAGTTATCTAAATAAAAAGGGCATCGCTGTCCGCACGGGACATCACTGCGCCCAGCCGATACACCGCCGTTTCAATCTTGAGGGAACGGTACGCTCCTCTTTGGCGTTTTACAACGCGCCGGAGGAGATAGAGGCTATGGCGCAAGCACTCCACGAGCTGGCGCGGCGTTAATCGGGCGGCGCTTCGCGCCCGCCTCGATCGAACGATCGTATATGCGCGTCAAACCGAGAAGCCCGATGTAAATTTCACATTAAATTTAAGGGACACAACTCAAAGCCAGCCGATTTCACTAAATTTGGATTTTTGCTGTATTTTAGATAATAATAAATAAAATTTAAGCGCCGCCGCATATTAGATCAAATCAAAATAACAAAACTATTTTCAGTTTTATAATATATAAATTTTTGCTCTATAAAAGTTGAAATATAAAACTTCAAATCTGATCGTTAAGCGATTTTTCCGCGCCAATTCGAGGTTTGCGGGCGTTATCGGCGAAAATACGCGCATAATTAAAACCAAACTTTTTGCGATTATTAAACCTCATTGACATATATTTACAAATCTGTTACTATCTGTACGCTGCGTAAAACTATGCGTGAATCTGACTATTTAATCAATTTTGGCTGGTTTTGCGTTTGTAAATATATGATGAGGGATATCTATTATGACTATATCTGTCAAATCAAGACTTATGACGTTGGTGATCGTAGGTATTGCCGGCGTCTCTCTGACCGCCGCGATCGGTTATATTAACGCCGTACGCGACGAGGCGGCGATGGACGATATGTACCACGATCGGCTTATGTCCGTTATGCAGATACTCCAGTTCAAATACGCCATTACCGAGGTGAACAAGCGCAGCTATCAGCTTGCCGCTTTCTCGCACCTTCTTCCGCCCGATCGGTACACGACGGAAGCGCGGCGCATGCTCGAACTCCATGAAACGGCGTTAAAGCTGGCGCAGGACAACGTTGATGCCTTTGGGCGCTCGGCGATAGACGGCGAAAGCAGGAAGATGTGGGACAGCTTTGAAACGCAATGGAGGCGGTGGAAGGAAACCGAGAGTGAAGCGAAACGGTTCGTTGAAGAGCGCATAACAGCCCCCTCAGCCGCTTCAATGAGCGAAATATCCCGCTACCTGACGGAAGAGAATTTCAAAAAAAGAGCGCTGACTCAAGAGCTAACGGCGATGGTTGATAAGTTCGGCGATCTCAAGCGGGATGGGGCTCGCCGAAGCTTTGACGAGGCGATCGGCGCGACACGCAATATGATCAAGGTAAACATTGGCGCGTTTGTTCTCGCTATCACGCTGATCGGACTCATCGCGTGGTCGATCTTCCGATCCGTTATCAAGCCGATCCGCTATACCCGCAATCTGGTGGTGCGAATAGCAAACGAGCAGAATCTCACGTTGCGCGTCGATCACAGCGCCGGCGATGAGATTGGCGAGATGGTCGCGGCGTTTAACCAGATGGTCGAGAAGATTCAACGTTCGGTGGTCGCGATTAACGATCGGGTGGAACTAGTCAACAAGGAGGTCGTCAGCTTCTCAAAGGAAGCGGAATCGGTCGCTCTGGAATCGCAGGCGCAAAGTACAGCCGCAAGCTCAATGGCGGCATCGGTGGAGGAGATGACGGTAAGTATCAGCTCCGTTTCCGACAACGCCTCCGACGCGCAGAAGGTGGCGCAAAACGCGGGCGAAATCAGCGGTCTTGGCAGTCAGATCATCGATAAAACGTCGCGCGAAATGGACGTGATGGTAGAGATCGTCTTGCAGACATCGCAGGTTATTCAGACTCTTGGCGAAGAATCGCATCAAATCAACAGCGTCGTGCAGGTGATTAAAGATGTCGCCGATCAGATAAACCTGCTGGCTCTCAACGCGGCGATAGAAGCGGCAAGGGCGGGCGATCAGGGCAGAGGTTTCGCGGTCGTTGCCGACGAGGTGCGCAAACTTGCCGAGTGTACGTCAAAGTCGATCGACGACATTACAGCGATGATCAATAAAATCCAAGCGAGCGCAAGCGAGGCGGTTGAAGCGATGGATAAGGTTGTCCATTGTGTGGAGCAGGAGCAGAAACTCGCGAAGGACGCCGGTGAAAAGATGCGCCATATCCACGATCAGACAAAAACCGTCTCCGGCGCGATTGACGAGATTTCCAACGCTCTTAAAGAGCAGAGCCTCGCCAGTCAGGATATTGCCAAAAACATCGAAAAGGTGTCGCAGATGACCTGCAAAAACAGCGAATCGGCAGACGCCGCCGCCGCAAACGCCAAACAACTAGGGCTGCTCGCGCGCGAGGTAAAAGAGACGCTTTCGCGTTTTAAGGCGTGATGGACGATCGGACGATGGACGCTCAACCGCCCTGCGCATCAAGCAGATTCCCCGCGTCCGCCGCCGGCGCGGCTTTTAGCGGCTCCAAACCGGCGACGTATGTCGGATAGGCGATTTTAATATGCTCCGCATTGTTAAACGCCTCGATCACCTCTTGACTGATCGCGCTTCTTAACGCCAGCGTAGAGTATGAGTTGGTCAGATACCAGATGCTGACTTTCATGCCGTATATGTGGGCAAATGTAAACACGCGCGGCTCAACGTTTACGGTGCGCATATTAAACCTCGCGCGCAGATTGCCGTAATGTTTGCGCGCCAGATCGGTATAGCCCGCGGCATGCTTCGCAGCGATCTCTTTTGCGATCTTCAGCGCCTTTTTATGGTTGCTGTCAAACGAGATCACAATATCAATGCCGTCCCAGACAGTTTGCATCTCATTATATGTGTAGTTCTGAATAATATGCGTGAAGATGTAGTTATTCGGTATGTGAATAATCCGTCCCGCCCGCCTATTGTGCGTAAAAGTCGTAAGCGTTATATCCTCAAAAAGCATGATGCGCGTAAGCCCTATCTCCAAGACGTCGCCGACAACCTGTTCGCCATCAAGAACCACTCGAACGCGATCTCCTATATGGATAGAACCGCCGAAGACGATCGCGCCCCAGCCTAAAAGCGACATAAACCAATCTTTCATCGCAATCGCTATGCCGGCGGAGATGAACCCCAGCAGAGTAATGAAGTATGTGATGTTATTGATGTAGTTAAAAAGCAGAATCAAAACGATGACGCAGAAGGTGATGATATTAACTCCGCGTCTGATTCCAAACATACGGCTGGCATCCTTAACAGCTCTGGAGGCGACGCCCTTGCTGGCGAAAGAAAGCGCAAGGATCACGGCGATAATGATCAGTATTGTAATAAGATTTACAATCTCCGACTCGATCTGTTCTTCAAGCTGTATCTTATAATTGATAAAGCGATTGTCTTGTACGCTTAAAGCCGTAGAAAATACCTCTTCGATATTGCCAAGCGCCGTCAAAAGCTGTGTCGTCTCCATTAACGCTTTTTTGGCGGCGTTGGTGTCGTTTTTGTCCGCCTTTAGAAGCTCCATTTGCCTCTCTGTGAGCCTCTGAAGTTCCTGCTCAATTTTGATGGTCTCCCGCAAATCATCAAGCCGCGATCTTTGCTCCTTTAGTGCGCGCGTCGAGTCGCGCATATAACCAAACGCCGCAATGATCGCCAGCGGCTGCTTAATGGCTGGAGGCTCGCCGATTGCCTCCACTCTCGATAAACTTTCAAGCGAGAGCGATCCCGTTTCGCTTAGAAGATCGATCCTAGCTTGTAATATCTGCCTTCTTTCTTCCAGTTGCGCGACTTGCGCCCTCGCTGTTTTATCCTGTCTGTTCGCAAGTTTTTTTATCTCAATTTGTAACTGAACATTCTCGCTTTGTAGAGTCTGATAGTCTCTTTGGTCTTGATAGCGCTTAATCCATGCGTTTGAGGCAAGCATTCGTTCATTTATCTGCTTTATCTGTTCCTCTATCTGCTCCACGCTTTCTTGGGCAAATGCCGCAAAATAGATAAAGAAAACTGTAAATAAAGCTCTCATTCAATATCCTTGATTGCTTCTAGCACAAGTCTCCTATCCGCGTCATTAACAAATATATAATCCCCGATCCCGCGTGGAAGTATGAATGTTATTTTTCCGCTTTTGCTTTTTTTGTCCAGAAAAAAACTTTCGTAAAACGAATCGGCATCTTCAGTCCTATATGTAGTTGGAAGGTTATATTTTTCTAATAGTTTTTTTATTCGTAAGCCATCTTTTTGCGTTAAGTAACCCAGCCGCTCGGAGAGTTTATTCGCCATCACTATACCTATTGCCACACCCTCGCCATGAAGATACTTTGTATAGCCCGATTCACGCTCAATGGCGTGTCCGAATGTATGTCCGTAATTTAACACCTGCCGCAGCTCATATTCCTTCTCGTCCTGCGTAACAATATTAGCCTTAATCTCCACGCTTCTTTTAATCGCCTCCAATAAATTTTCCCCTTCTAAATCGCCGGTTTCCAGCCACTCAAAAAACTCGCTGTCCAGCGTAGCCGCCATTTTAATTATCTCCGCGGCGCCCGCGTTAAATTCCCTTTCGGGCAAAGTAGAGAGCCAGAAGGGATCGATATATACCGCCTTTGGTTGATGAAACGCCCCTATGAGATTTTTGCCGAAACTGTTGTTTACGCCCGTTTTGCCGCCTACGGAGGCATCGACCATAGCAAGCAGCGTTGTCGGTATCTGCACAAAATCTATGCCGCGCTGATAGATGGAAGCGGCGAAACCGGACACATCTCCCACGATCCCGCCTCCAAAGGCGATCAGGGTCGATCGGCGATCGATGCGGTTTTCAAAGAGTCCGTTTAGCACCGTCTGAAGCGTCGTAATATTTTTAAACTCCTCTCCGTCGGGAATTTTGATCACGGCTACCTTAGGCGCGGTTATCAGATTCAACAGCCGATCGAGATGAAGCGCCGCGACGGTTTCATTGGTAACGATCGCGGTACTTTGGGTGTATTTAAGCGGCGCAAGCGAGCCAAGAGTAATTCTATAGCTGTTGTCAACATGTTTTTTAAGGTTTATAAGCACTTCCATAACATTCTCCTTTTAGTAAACCGGAATAAAAATCTGATGATTTGATTTTAATACCGCGTTCAATCGTTCGATTCTCTTAGGATTAAATAAGTCTAGCACAGTTCGGCTGATCATATTCTTTTCATAAGGGAAGAAGAGCAGTATGTTGTCTTCATTTCTCAAATGAAGTATAGGATTTTCTTCATTTTCATAAACAAATATCGCGCGGCTGTGAAGGCGCGCAAGACTATCGAAATGTCTGATAATTACGCCCTCCCCTTCACTATCTACATTTGCCGGATATATAAATATATTTAGGCTAAGCTGGGCTGAAAGATCAAATATGGTGGAGCTGATCTGTTCGTAATTCGGATTGGACGATATAGGCACCGCCGCTTTATTGATCCGCGCAGCATTTTCGTAGCCAAGTTTCAGAACGGGACGCTTGATCTTTTGGAAAAGCACGCGGTTTTTCCTCTTTTCAAACATTTCTGGGTTGACAATCAAAAGCCCTACGTTCAATCTGCCTAGCTCTTGTTTAAGCTCTTCATATATATCAAATTTTCTATAGGCGATGTCAATAACTATATCCGCTTTATTCAACTCGCGGACTCTTGAAAGCAGATCGAGGCTGTCGGGGTTAATCACTTTGATGAATAAGATTTTATTTTTGATCTGATCGTGAATGCTCAACGCGGAGTTCAATTCAAGTTCCGCTTTAGCGCTCCTGCCGTTTGCCATATCCAAAAGCATGTAGGCGTTGCGTCCGAATGGAGCGGGAAACTGACCGCTTTCAAGTTTAATAGCCCTGTGAACGTTTTTCAATATGTTCGGCTGTCCGATTAGAAGCAAATTATCACCCGGCAGAATCATCGTCGCGGGCGTGGGCAATATCAGCTCGTTGGCTCTGTATATCGCCCCTACCCGCCACTCTCTTTGCTCAACATTCCCAATATGACGATATGCGAAACTGCTACCAAACGGCACCATAACCTCAATAATATCGCCGCTGCGAAGCCCCACAAACTGCGCGCTGACTGGTATGTTTGGAACCGCCGCCATAAAACGGTTTGCCGTAATGTCAACCAGTTTTATAATGCGGGTGTTCTCCCCGTCGTCAATGGCTTTAAGATTGCCGTTGTCTAAAAGGTAGATCATAATGTCTTTGCTGAGTGTTCGCAGATTTTTATAGACCGCCATAGCTTCGTTTGGATCGTCCATAACGATATATGCGGTTATATGCTCTCTAGTAAATATAGCTTCGAGCTTTGAAAAGCTCGTCGGATCGAATTTATGGAATGTGCAATTTATAACGTCGTCCTCAATGATATTGCCCCTGTAGTAAACGATATCAAGGACATTCACGTCCGAATAGGTTGAAGTAACTCTTTTTATAAATTCTTCCGCAATCATTCCGTCTGCAATAATAAGTAACTTTTTCACTCTTCTAGTTCACTTTCAGTATCTGTAAGCTCATCGTGAATCAGCTCCTCTATAAACGAGGTTGCGTAGCTGCCTTTCGGCAAAAAGAAGCTGATCTCGTAATGCGCCTCGCTTTCTTTATATCCGCTGCTGTAAACATCCGGAAAAACCCATGCGTAACGGCGATCCCCGCTTGCGGGGATGTCTTCAAAAAATTCACTCTCAATGCCAAGCGCGTAACCGGCGGCGCTCATCGCCCTATAGCCGCTTAAAAGACCCGTAGGAGCCGTCTCCCGCCTTTCAAAACGCGCCGACTCCAGCGCCGTATCCTCCGCGTAGTATAACCTCCCATGCGGATAATGGCACATAAGATCGCCGCTGAAGATTCTGAAGAAGTGCGGCTGTACTTTAAGTTCATAGGCAATTTTGCTATCGATGCCAAGCTCTCCGGCGATCTCTTTAGGCTCAAACTCATCGATCAAGCGCGCAATCGCCAGCCGTCTGGTCAGCCACGCGTTGAAGCGCTCGCTCTGTAAGGCGTTGATCAAAAACGTCTGCATCCTTTTGCCGCGCACCTTCACCGCGCCATCGAGAAACGCCCGCGCCGTCTTATAGTTGCCGCCATCTCTTCCAAAGCGCTGAAACCCGAAAAAGTTAGGCATTCCGCGTAGCCGCAGCTGCTCTACGGCGGCGTTCAGCTTGATGGCATCGACACCGCCAACCTTTTTGAGCCGTACGAAAAAGCGGTTGCCTTTGAGGTGCCCTATCTTCAGCTTGTTGACGTGACGCGCCGTATCCAGAATTTTCACGCCCGGATGGTCGAACCCTTTGATCCGATCTTCAAATTTCGCCGGCAAAGAGATCGTCTGAACGCTCATTGCCTGCTTATCTTTAAGCCCCGCATAGCCCACTTCGCGCGCTTTAACTCCGACACGCTCGCACAGCGCCGAGATCGCCTCCCATGTGGAAATCCCCTTTTTTCGGATGCGGACAAAGAGATGATTGCCGCTGCCGCAAGGCTCGTAAAGAGGCACTTCCTCTACCACGAAATCCTTGCTGCCGCGCGCAAAACGCGCCCGAATGGGCGAATGAGTGAGAAAAAATCCTCTTTTTTCCATAACGTTTTTCTATCCTTGTAGTTGTAGTTTAATAAAAATATCCCTACACTTACATTTTGATCTAAATATTAACGCAAAGGATTTGACGATGAGCTTGAGAGACTGGGCAAAAGAACTCTCGCTGGAGAGTATCGGCAAGGTTTTTTACAACCTTTCGTATGAAGAGATTTTTGAGCACGAGCTGCGAAACGGAGAAGTTACAGTTACAAAAAGCGGCGCGGTGTCCGTCGATACGGGCAAATTCACGGGCAGAAGCCCAAAAGACAAGTACTTCGTGAAAGCCGATCCAAGCCAGAAGTATATCGCGTGGGGCAAGGTCAATCAGCCGACGACAAAAGAGGCGTTTGACGAGCTGTTCGCGCTTGCGCGCAAGCAACTCGCGGGCAAAAACCTCTACGTGTTCGATGGCTACACCGGCGCCAACACAAAGACGCGCAAAAAGGTGCGTTTTGTCTCCGAGTTAGCGTGGCAGCATCACTTCGTTACCAACATGTTTATCCGCCCCGAAAAGAAAGAGTTGGAGGGCTACATTCCGGACTTTACCCTCTTTAACGCCTGCAAAGCGGTGGATGGCGATCCGCAGAAGCATGGACACAATTCGGAAGTGTTTGTGATTTTCAACATTGAAGAGAATATCGCCATTATCGGCGGCACTTACTACGGCGGCGAGATGAAAAAGGGCATCTTTACGATGATGAACTATTGGCTGCCTCTTCAGGGCATTCTCTCCATGCACTGCTCGGCAAACGTCGGCAAAAACGGCGATACGGCGCTGTTCTTCGGACTCAGCGGCACGGGCAAAACGACGCTTTCGACCGATCCCGATCGTAAACTCATTGGCGACGACGAGCATGGCTGGGACGACGATGGCATATTTAACTTTGAGGGCGGTTGCTACGCCAAGACGATTCACCTCGATCCAAAGAGCGAACCGGAGATTTACGCCGCGATCAGAAGGGACGCGCTTTTGGAAAATGTGGTCGTTAGAGCGGACAAAACGGTCGACTACGACAGCGACGCGAAAACGGAAAACACCCGCGTCAGCTACCCTATTTTCCACATCCAAAACTACGAAAAGAGCCTCAAGGGGGGGCATCCCAACAACATCATCTTCCTTTCGTACGACGCCTTTGGCATTCTGCCGCCTGTCGCCAAGCTGACCAAAGAACAGGCGATGTACTACTTTCTCAGCGGCTACACGGCAAAGGTCGCCGGTACGGAAAGAGGCGTTACAGAGCCGACCGCCACTTTCAGCGCCTGCTTCGGGGAGGTGTTTATGACGCTTCATCCGACTGAGTATGCTAAACTTCTGGGCAAGAAAATAGACGCGCATCGCGCAAACGTCTACCTGGTCAATACGGGGCTTAGCGGTGGAGCGTATGGGACGGGCAAACGTATGAGCATCAAAACTACACGCGGTTGCATCAACGCAATCTTAAACGGCGCGATCGAAAAGAGCGGGTTTAGAGAAATGCCGATCTTCGGTATTCTGGTACCGGAAACGCTGGAGGGAGTAGACAGCGCCATACTGGATCCCAAATCGACATGGAGCGATAAAGCGGCTTATGAAGCGACCGCGAGAAAACTTGCTTCGCTTTTCATTGAGAATTTCAAGCGCTACCAAGGAGGCGGCAATGAATTTGATTTTACAAAAGCGGGACCGCAGCTCTAACGATGTTTAAGCCGCTGTTTGTTACGGGGACGGGTACGGGTGTAGGCAAAACTCACACCGTGTGCGGGCTGATCGACATCATCGCGCGCAGAGGATTTAAGGTCGCCGGTTTCAAACCGATTGAAACAGGCGTCAAAGCCGAGCCGGAGGATGGGTTGCTGCTAAGGGCGGCTATGGGCAAATTTGTTCATAACCCCGTACTTTTGCTGGATACGATTTGCCCCGTGCGCTACGAGCTTGCCGCCGCTCCGGATGTGGCGAGAGTAACGCAAGCTGTCGATTGGGGAGCGATCGACGCCGCCTTCAAGGTGTGTCAGGAGGCATCGGACATCGTGATTATTGAGGGGGCTGGCGGCGCTTTGACGCCGGTGGAAAACGAACGTTACTCTTATGACATCGCCAAGCGCTACAACGCGCGGCTTTTGGTGATCACCGACGATACTCTAGGAATGATCCACAACCTGCTCTGTACGATAGAAACGCTCTCGTTCAAAGGCTTTATCAACCCTATGTGGGCGGTGAGCATAAAGAACAAAGCGGCGTTTGCAAAGATATCTGAACCATTTTTAACGAAAAAGTTCGGTAATTTTATGAGGCTGCCGGGCGATCTCTTCAGTATTGCCGATAAAGTCTGCCATTGAAAAAAGCGCTTTTATCGCTTCTGTGCGCCGTTATGTTCGGCGAGGCGGGGGAGGCGGCGCTCAAATACGCGCTCAGCGATAGCGAACTGGCAAAAAAGGCGGAAAAAGCCGCTGAAATTCTGCGCGAAAACGGCGTACATCTGGGCGCGATCGTCGACTCCGAAATGTTCGCGGGTGAAGGCGGGCTGGCGGCGCTTAAAATGGGATACATCGATCTGTACGCCGCTAACGCCTCCGATCTGCAATACGCGATCGGCTCGCTCTGGACAAAGCTGGAAACGGCGAAAAAGGGCGATTTGGGGGAGATTAGAAAATCTTTGCACCATCTGGGATTTGAACTGATAGCGGTTCATTTTTTCAGTAAAAAAACGGTGGTGATTCTCGCCAATAAAAATTCATTCGACAAACTTGACGCCGCGGTTCAACGGATACTTCTCGAATCGCTCTGACGCGCAAACAGGAACTGTTATTGCTTCTAAACGGGAAACTGTGCAGGAAGTTCAATGCGCGCGCTATCTCTCGTCGCGGTCTTCGCGTCTCTGCTTTTTGCGGAGGAATATGTCCGTCCCAATCTTTCGCTCAAGCCGTTTAACGCGGTCATAAAAAACACGGCGGCGTCCGCTCTGCCAGCCGCGTCTTTAGCCAAAACAAACACGATCGAACAATTCGCCAAGGTTTACGCCGCCAGCGAGGTGGAGTTTGAAAACCTCAAAGCGGTAACGCTGGCGATGATGCTGCTTGAAAGCGGGCGCGGCACATCCGATCTGGCAAAAAAATACAACAACTTCGGAGGCTTAAAATATCGTCCGGAGATGGCGGCGATGGCAAAAAAGATTCGCTATTACGCAAGCGACGGATACGATTATTACTGTCACTTCGCCTCGTTTGAATCGTTTATCGCGGGCTTTTGGACTTTTTTGGATCGTAAGCCCTACGAGGGGTGGCGGACGAAGGCGCTTGATGAAAGGAAATTTCTGGAATTTATCGCGCCAATATACTGCCCATACAACAGCGATTACGCAAACAGCGTGATGAAGCTGCTGCCGGAGGCGCGGGCGTTACTTGCGAAGCATGTCGGCGGCGGCTACCGCGTGGCGGCGATCAAAGAGTAGCAAAGGGCAGGTATATGAAAGTATTGGGCGTTATCTTGTTTCTGCTCTGCTCTCTTGCGGCACAGAGCTTTATCACGCCAAAGGAGCGCGGCGAAATGCTCTACCGGATGGCGGAAAGCACCGCGTGCGCCGCATGCCACGGCGATGCGGCAGAGGGTAAGCCGCTCGGCAGTTACGATACCAGGAGAGGCAAAAAAACCATTGTCGCGCCCGCTCTGATCAACATGAGCGGCGAAGCGATCAAAAGCGGATTGAAAAACCATAACTTCGGACCGCCTTTTTACCTGAGCGATGAAGAAATTGCGGCGCTCTCCGCGTGGCTGAACCGGAATGATTGATCGGGCGGGCAGCTTGGATTTTGGCGGGACTATACTACAATAACCGCTGATTTTCTCAAAGGATTGTTATGACGGTTGTAACCGCTATTATCGTTTTATCGCTGCTTGTTTTTTTTCACGAATTTGGGCATTTTCTAGCAGCGCGTGCGCTGGGCGTAACCGTTGAAGTATTTTCTATTGGATTTGGCAAAAAACTTTTATCCATAACCGTCGGCAAAACCGAGTACCGCGTCAGCGCCATTCTGCTGGGCGGATACGTAAGAATGAAAGGGCAGGATGACGCCAATCCACTTACAAAAAGCGGCGATCCGGATGCGTATGACGCAAAAAAACCGTGGCAAAGGATACTGATCTCGCTTGCCGGACCGCTTGCCAACATCGCGCTGGCTTTTTCCCTATTCACCGCTGTCGCTATGGTGGGGATGAACGCCTACGCGCCCACGATCGGCGGCGTGATCGAAGGCTCCCCCGCGCAAAAAGCGGGTCTGAGGACGGGCGATACAATCATAGCAATCGGCGATACTAAGGTGAGGCACTGGAATCATATAAGCGCCCTTATCGGCGAAAGCGAGGGCGAGATTAGGCTGACGGTAGAGAGAAACGCAAGCGTCATCTCTCTTGTTATGCTTCCGGAGATTGCCGACGCGAAAAATATCTTCGGCGAGGCGGAGAAGCGTAAGATGATCGGCGTCAGCCAAAGCGGGGAGGTGATCACTCTGCGGTACGGCGTTCTTGAATCGATCGCGGAGGGGTGGCGCAGAACGGTGGAAGCCTCCACGCTCATATTTCAAAGCATCGTTAAGCTGATCACGGGGGTGCTTGGGCTGGAAAACGTCGCCTCCATCATTACGATCGTCGATCTCACGGCTAAGGCAAGCGAGATGGGAATTGCGGCGCTTTTAACGCTTACGGCGATCATATCGGTTAATCTCGGCATATTGAACCTGCTGCCTATTCCCGCGCTCGATGGCGGACACATCATGTTCAACGCGTACGAGCAAACCGTCGGGAGAGCGCCAAGCGAAGGCGCGCTGTACAAGATGACGATAGCCGGCTGGGGCGTGCTAGGGGCGCTGACGCTATTGGGCGTCTATAACGACATTGTAAGGCTGATAGGTTGACACCGCTTGAAAAGACGATAGAACAAATTGAGAAGGCCCGCATCTCTTACGATCGCAAGCATATCGTGCGGATCGTAGCCGTAAGCAAGTACGCGCAAACCGCTCAGATAGAGAGCCTCGTTTCAGAGGGACAGCGGGCATTTGGCGAAAACAGGGTGCAGGATTTGGAGAAAAAAAGCGCCGCGCTACTAACGCTGCCGATCGAGTGGCACTTTGTGGGCGCAATCCAGTCTAACAAGATAAACAAACTGCTCTCTATAAACCCTGCGATCATACATTCGATCGATTCGCTCAAACTGGCAAAAACCATAAACGATCGGCTATCAGGCAGAGTGCAGCGCGCCCTGCTTCAGATCAACAGCGCCAAGGAAGCGGCAAAAAATGGGGTGCCGCCTGAAGAAGCCGTTGACACATATCAGGAGATAACGGCTTGCTGTCCGCTGATAAAACTTGAAGGCGTGATGACGATAGGCGCGCATACAGACGATCAAAAAAAGATTGAGAAAAGTTTTGCCGTTACATATAAAATTTTCGACAAGCTGAAAAATAACGGGGCAGAAATTCTCAGCATGGGAATGAGCGGAGATTTTGAGCTGGCAATCGCAAACGGCGCAAATCTGCTTAGACTTGGAAGCGTCCTTTTTGGCAGATAACGCAACTGTTCTGACCGGCTCTGTCGCCACAGGGAAAAGTACGGTGGCGGGCATGTTGAAAGAGGCTGGATACAATGTGATTGACGCCGATCGGATTTCGCGCGAAGTTTTTAAAATTAAAGAGGACGAGATAGCTCGATTTTTCGATACAACAAATCGACAACAGATCGCTGCCATAATTTTTACCGATCCACGCAAAAAAAAGAAACTAGAGGAAATTATGCATCCAACGATAAACAGTATAATTATAGAAGAAGCAAAGAAGCTGGAACTGTTAAATAAGAGATATTTTATAGAGATTCCGCTATTTTTTGAAAACTACGGCAGCTATCCGTTCAAAAAGAGCGTGGTGGTCTATGCCCCGCGTGAGCTTCAATTTAAGCGTCTTACAAAAAAACGCGGTTTGGGCGCCGATATGGCAAACGCGATGATAAACGCGCAAATATCGATCGAGGAGAAAAAGAAACGATCCGCATGGATCGACAACAGCGGTGATATTGATCGGTTACAAAAAAATGTGGAACATTTCATAAGGAACGCATAATGACACTCACAAAGTACAACGCCAACGGCAACGATTTTCTGATCACGCACTCTTTCAAAAAAGAAGATAGATCGGCGCTCGCCAAAAGGGTATGCGACAGAGTTAGCGGGATAGGAGCAGATGGTTTTGTCGTGCTGCTGCCAAGCGACAAGCACGACTTTGAATGGAATTTTTACAACTGCGACGGATCGATCGCCGCTATGTGCGGAAACGCTGCAAGAGCCGCCGCGCTGTACGCTTATAAAAACTCTCTAGCCGATAGAAAAATACAATTCTTAACGGGCGCGGGTGTGATAACCGCGATCGTAACGGAAAATACGGTAGAAGTACAATTAACAGAACACAAAATTATCAGAAAAGACATCTGGGAAAACGATCTAAACTGGTTTTTGATCGATACCGGTGTCCCACATATAACGGCAAATGCGGAACTGGAAGTATTTGATGCGGTTCCTCTTGCGAATCTGCGCAAAAAATATGATGCGAACGCAACTATTTTCTCGGTGAAAGACGCTTCGCTTTTCGTGCGCACATTTGAGCGAGGCGTAGAGGGAGAAACGCTTGCCTGCGGGACAGGAATGGCGGCTGCCTTTGTCCGTGCGGCGTATGAAAATCTGGTACAAAACAGCGCGAAAATATATCCGAAAAGCGGTGATGAGCTTTTTATGAAACTCGAAAATAACCGCCTCTTTTTCAAGGGAGCGGTCAGCGAGGTTTTCACAACCACAATACAGCCGCTTGGCTAACGCGGCAAAGCGGTGGTTTGTGAAACGGCGCGTCAAAAGCGAAAATCCTACGTCTGCTTCTATTCCGCGATCGGCGTTTTAACGCTGACGATCAGGTGCGCAACCGCTCTGCCTATACCGCTAAAACGCGGGCACGTCGCTTGCCCGCGCTAACGCCGCTTATACGACAGCGCCGCGCACTCTCCTATGATCAGCGCCGCGGGTTTCATGATGCGCGCCGCCATAGCCTCCAGATCGCCCAAAACGCCGAAGACGACAGCTTCATCGGCGGAGTCGATCTGTGAGGCAAACGCGCACGGGGTTCGCGGACTAATGGCGCGCCGCTTTACGGATTTGACTATTTCGGCGCTGAAGCTGTGCGCCATTAAAACGATGATCGTGTAGGGCGTTTTTCCAATCAGATCAACCCAATCGTCATTGAACCGCGCTCCCTTGAGGTGCGCCGAAACGATCAGCGCCCCGCTGGAAACGCCGCGAAGCGTAGGCGCCACGCCCGCCGCACGGCACGCCGCGAAGGCGGAGCTTACGCCGCTTATCACCAGCGGGGCAAATCCGCTCTCGGCGGCAAACGCCGCCTCTTCGTAAAGCCTTCCGAAGATCGACGGATCGCCGCTTTTCAGCCTGCCTACAATCCTGCCCATCTTGGCGTGCTTAACGATCAAGTCGTTGATCTCATCCTGCGCGATCGAGTGGCTGTTTTTGCGTTTACCCGCGTCGATCGCTAGACATTTTTTGGGCAGCAGGCTTCTGATTTCGGCGCTTATGAGATTGTCGATCAGCGCCACGTCGAGCTTTTTGATTGCCTTGAACGCGCCGATCGTAAGGTTGTCGATTCCGCCCGTTCCACATCCGATCAGGTATATTTCGCCATTTCGCCCGTTTGGGGGCTTAGGGCAGAAGCCATCCTCGATCACTCCCGCGATCAGATCGCGCGTACTCTGCGCCAGCGAGGCAGACGCGCCGCCAGTGCTTACGGACACGCACAGATCGCCTCTGCGCATATTCGCCGTAAAGTAAAAATCACAAAACTTGGGCTGATCGACGCAATTTAACAGATAGCCGCGGGCGCGGCGATTTTCCCATAGCGTTTTGGACAGCGCCGCATCGCCCGTAGCGTTGATCAGCGCGTCAAAACCCCGCGCGTCGTCAAGCTCAAACGGCTTGATCGTTACGGCGCGATTGGAGAAAAAATCGTCGGCGACCGCATGTGCGATCACGCTTAATTCGCAGTCGCTCTCAAGAACGCTCCGCGCTTTAAGGGCGGCGGCTCTGCCCGCGCCGATCAGCAGGATTTTCTTGGGCGTGAGCGCGACGGGCAGAATCTTCATCTTTGACTGATCGCTATTTTGGACTTCATTATCCACCTCCTTAAACCGACGGTAAGCCGCACGGCGGCGCAAATGGAGCGGACGCGGGCGCTTACGGCATTTTTAAGCGCGCTCGCTCAATGCCCGCCCTTATGGGCGTCCGGCCGGCTGCGGCGATTTTACGAGATGGACGCTTTTGATCCAGCCCTCAATAAACGAGAGTTGATCTAAAACCGCGCTTTTTGCCGTCCCTCCCGCGCTGACGCGGGCGTTCATCGAGGCTTCAAGGCTCAAAGCGTCGGTAAGCCCCTCCAGACGCGGATCGATCAAGGCGAGATCTTCCGCCTTCAGCATGCTTAGATCGATCCCCTTTTGATCCGCTAGCGAAGCCGCCCTTCGGGCAAGGTGGTGCGCCTCGCGGAAGGGAACGCCCTTTTGCGCGGCGGCATCGGCGAGATCGGTCGCGCTAAGATGACCGCGCGCGCAGGCTGCTCTCATCACTTCGCGGTCAAACACGGTTCCTTCGTCTTGCAGCATGGCGGTTAAAATTGTCAGAGAATCACTCAGCGTTTTTACCGCGTCAAAGACCCCTTCCTTGTCTTCCTGCATATCCTTATTGTACGCGAGCGGCGTCCCCTTCATCACCGTCAAAAGCCCCATCAGACTGCCATATACGCGCCCCGTTTTACCGCGTATCAACTCGGCGGCGTCAGGGTTGCGCTTTTGGGGCATGATCGAACTGCCCGTCGTGAAGCGATCCGCGATTCTTACAAAGCGAAACTCCGCGGACGACCATAGCACCAGCTCCTCGCAGAAGCGGCTCAAGTGCATCATCGCCGCCGCCGCGTTAAAGAGCAGCTCCAGCGCAAAATCCCGATCGCTCACGCTGTCAAGCCCGTTTAGGGTTACGCCGTCAAAGCCAAGTTCGGCGGCGACAAAGGCGCGATCGATCGGGTGCGGAGTTCCGGCGAGAGCCGCACTGCCTAGCGGCGAAAGATTGGCGCGCTTGGCGCTTCCCATCAGGCGATCGTGGTCGCGCACAAGCATGGACATATATGCCAGTAGGTAGTACGCGAGGCTGATCGGCTGTGCATGCTGCAAGTGCGTCATGCCGGGCATCAGCGTTTCGGTGTGCTTGAGGGCGGTTTCGTGCAGCGCGGACACAAGTCCGGCGACTAGATCGGCAAGATGGCGACCCTGACGAACGCACCAGAGGCGAAAATCCAACGCCACTTGATCGTTGCGGCTTCGCGCCGTGTGAAGCCGTTTGCCTGCTTCGCCGATCAACGCCGTCAACCGCCGCTCAACCGCCATATGAATATCTTCATCTTCCGCGGCAAAAACAAACTCTCCCCGCTCAATCTCGCCCTCGATCCGCCGCAGTCCGCTCTCGATCGCCGCCGCGTCCTCCTTACCGATAATCCCCTGTTTGGCCAGCATTCTGGCATGCGCGATCGATCCGGCGATATCTTCGCGGAAGAGAACGCGATCAAATCCGATCGACGCGTTAAACTCGTCCAGAAGCGCTTCGCCGGTTTCGCTACCGTCGCCCCAAAGTTTCACTTGGCGTATTCCACCGCTCTCATTTCGCGGATCACGTTTACTTTGACTTCACCGGGATACTGCACCTTTTGCTCGATCTCCGTAGCGATATTTTTGGAGAGAAGCACAGTCTCCTGATCGCCGATTTTGCTGGCATCCACGATCACCCTCAGCTCCCTGCCGGCAGAGATGGCGTACGCTTGAACGACGCCATTTTTGGACGCGGCGATCGCCTCCACCTCCTGCACCCGTTTTAAGAAACTTTCAAGAACCTCGCGTCTCGCGCCCGGCCTCGCGGCGCTGAGCGCGTCCGCCGTGCAAACCGCCGCCGCTTCGACCGAAAGCGGGTCTTCATGTCCGTGATGCGCGCAGATCGCGTTCAGCACGATATCGTTTTCGCCAAAACGACGGCATATATCGGCTCCAAGCTGTACGTGGTTGCCATTATGCTCCTGCGTGAGGGCCTTGCCGATGTCGTGCAGCAGTCCGGCGCGTCTGGCAAGTTTGTCGTTGCCATCTAGTTCGGCGGCGATAACGCTGGAAAGATGCGCCACCTCCAGACTGTGCGCCAATGCATTCTGCCCGTAACTGGCGCGGTATTTGAGCCTCCCTAGCAGCTTGGTCAGCTCGGGGTGCAGTTCGCCAATGCCCAGATCAAAGACAACATTCTGCCCGTCGTCGATCAGATTCTCCTCAAACTGCCGTTTTACGCTCGCATAGATCTCTTCAATACGGCTGGGCTGAATGCGCCCGTCTTCCAACAGCATCTCGATCGTTTTCACGGCGATTGCGCGGCGGTATAGATTAAAACTGCTGATCACGATCGCGCCGGGCGTCTCGTCGATGATGATATCAACGCCCAGCAGATTCTCCAGCGTTTTGATGTTGCGCCCCTCCTTGCCGATGATGCGCCCCTTGTACTCGTCGTTTGAAATCGCGATCGTGTTGATCAACCGCTCGCCTGCGAATTCGCCCGCATAACGCGTCGTGGCCTGCGATATGATGTAGTTCGCCTTGCGTCTGGACTCCGTGCGCGCCTCTATCTCCGCTTTGCGAATTATGTTTGCGGCGTCGATGCGGCAACGATCCTCTACCTGTTCAAGCAAGACCGCCTTTGCCTCTTCCGCGGTCATTCCGGCGGCTTTCTCGATCACCATCTGCGCCTCAAAAAGCTTCTGCTCGTTGCGCAGTTTTTGCTGTTCGTTCTCCTTTTGCAGGGTAACGCTCTCTTTGTGAATGCGATCGATCTGACGCAGTTTCTCCTCGATCGCCTCCTCTTTCTGCGAGATGATCCGCGCCTTATGCTCCTGCTCTTTGCGTACGTGGGCAAATTCGGCGTCAAGCCTCTGCCTGACCTCCAATTCCTTTGTAGATATCTCTACCTTTGACCGCTCCAGCAACATCTTCGCTTCATGCTCGATCGCCTTTGCTTTTGCTTTTGCCTGTTCAACTCTCGCGCCATGTTTCGCAAGCGCGATCTTGTGGGTGATAAACCATGCCAAAAACGCGCTGATTACGGCCGCGGCAACACCTGTTACGACGCTCTCTATCATTGAGGTTCCTCAAATTGTGGATCGCCCCGCCCGCGCTTACAAGAAAATCTCCGCAAATATCCCAATTGTCTGTAATAACCCGCGTCAAACGCAGGAAAAATGGCTGTACAAAAATCACTATTGGTTTATTTCGTAAAGTGCAGACGAAACGATCGTACATTCCCTTCCCGAATCCGACCCGTCTAAAAGCCGCGTCAACACACAAACATGGAACGATCATTACCTCTACCTTTTCTATTTTTCTACCGCCTCTCCGCGGCGCGGAAACGCTTTGGCGCTCTAAGGGCAATCCGTACTCTACCATTTTAAAACTAATTTTTTCTACAGAGGGGAGATAAAGTTTCTTATTTCTTCTAAGCGCTGGAAATAATCCCCTCAGATCCGCCTCAAACGGCAGCGGCAGATAGACGAGAACGCTTTTGGGCTTTAGCGCCCTAAGCACCTTTTTGAGGTGTCCGCGTGTCTTTGCGCTGTTTGCGAGTCTGGTGCCTATAGGCGCGGATTTTAGTCGATTTAGCGCCTCTTCGCGCACGCGCTGTTTGTCCATAGCGTTTCCTGATTATAATTGCTCTCATGAAATCAATATTGAAAATTCGCCATTTTATACCAATTCTGTCGATCGCGCTTTTTTTCGCAGCTTGCGGCGAACAAGGGCGAATGGACGTAACATCGAGAAACGGCTTTGAGATTAAGACGCTTGAGGGTGAAACAAAACTTGCCAGAGTAGAGGCGAGCGAGGCACGCTACAACAACCTGATTCTTGAGGATAACGGCGGCAAACCGACGCTCTATGTCTTTTTCCTCACCGACTGCCCAGAGTGCAAAAAGGAATTTCCTCATCTGATCGATATGTATAACCGCTACCGCGGCAAAATCGAAATTCTCGGCGTTCTGGTTGAAAGCAAATCCTCCGAAGACGCGGCGGATTTTGCGGCATCCCACCAAATCAACTTTCCCATCGTGTTGGGCGCGGGCGCGTACCGTCTAGCAGACGCTGTGGGCGGGGTGAAATACGTCCCCGCTATTCACATCTACGACGGCGCTGGCAGATACGTTTCGCATTTTGTCGGAGCCGCACCGCAGGAGATGCTCGAATCACGCATAGATGGCATCTTAGCAGAGTAATCAATGCTAAGCCTCGTAAGAAAAACGCTAGGCCGTACCGCCGAAGCGATCAGGAGCGTTATCCCCAGAACGGAGTCGATTTCCGCCAATCTTCTCGAAGAGGCGCTGCTCGGCGCGGATATGGATATTGACGAGGTGGAGCGCCTAATCGATCGTCTGGTTGAGCCGATCACAAGGGATCGGCTGGAGTTCGGACTGCTGGAACTGCTACCCGCGTTTGAGCCGCGTGAGATCAGCCAAAAGCCGTTTGTCGAGCTGGTTTTCGGCGTAAACGGCGCAGGCAAAACGACGACAATCGCGAAACTGGCGCGCCGCTCTAAAGACGCGGGCAAAAGCGTGATAATGGGCGCGGGCGATACCTTCCGCGCGGCGGCTGTGGAGCAGCTTTCCATCTGGGCAAAGCGGCTTGGCGTACCGATCGTATCCGCAAAAACGGGCGGCGATCCATCCGGCGTGGCGTTTGATACGATCGCCTCAGCGCTCGCTAGAGGGAGCGATCACGCGCTGATCGACACAGCCGGCAGACTGCACACGCACAAGAATCTATCGGAAGAGCTTAAAAAGATCGTCCGCGTATGCGGCAAAGCGCTTGAGGGCGCGCCGCACCGCAAGCTGCTGGTGCTAGACGGCACGCAGGGACGCAGCGCGATCAATCAGGCGCGGGAGTTCCACGCGATAATCGGCATTGACGCGATCGCCGTCACAAAGCTTGATGGCACGGCAAAAGGCGGCGCGATCTACTCCATCTCCCGCGCTCTGGAAATACCCATTCTATTTATCGGTTCGGGAGAGGGAGCGGAGGATCTCATCGACTTTGACGCGCGGGAGTTTACCGCCGGCTTTGTCGATAGCTTCTTCGAATAGCTCCAAACCCTCCGCGCCGGAGAGCTTGGAGCGCGGCGCTGTTAGAGCGTATCAACAAACCGCGCAAGCGCGTCAATTTCGTTGTCGTTTAAGGAGATCGCTCTGCCTTTCATAGCGTTTGCGGTTGAGCCATGCGCGTAAACGCCGCTTTGATAGTTGCGTAAAACGCGGATAAGCTCCGGTTCCGTTAGGTTTGAGACCTTGCCGCTCTTGCCAAAAGCGCTTTTACTGGCATCTTTACCGTGGCATCCGGAGCAGCGCAGCGCGAATACCTCCGAACCCTGTTTTATTTTCATACTAGCGATATAAGTCGCAAGCGCGGCGATCTTCTGCTGATCCAACAGCGACGCCTGCGCGTTCATAGCTCCTTCGCTTTTGCCCAAAGCATAGTCGCGCAAGATGTTCGATATGTCCTTTTCCGGAAGACGCGAAATATCCCGCTTGCCCATCGGCTGTTTGTTGCCGTACTGCCCGTGACAGGGTATGCAGCGCCTAAACAGCTCTTCTCCCTCTTCAAATCTCTTTTGATCGTAAGCAAAAGCACAAGTGCAAAGTAAAAAAAATGCGAATATCATACACCCTTTTGACATCATATTCCCTCCATCAAAAATTGGTTCAATTGTACAACTTTTACCTTAATGAAATCGCCAGATTTTTCAGCACGTGCGATGGTACGATCTTGACGCTCTCCGCACGCT
The DNA here is from genome assembly GCA_031260125.1 of Helicobacteraceae bacterium. Taxonomy (GTDB): domain Bacteria; phylum Campylobacterota; class Campylobacteria; order Campylobacterales; family SZUA-545; genus JAIRKM01. Next base: position 66,370 of record JAIRKM010000035.1, read on the forward strand.
CCATAAACTGAGCAAAAAGCGCGTCAAAATTCGCCGCGCTCAGTTCAATTCCCATCTCTTTAAGGGCGTTACGAACGGCGTTTGTCCCCGAATGGCGCGTCAAAACGATACGTTGCACGCTTCTGCCCACCTCGTTTGGCGGGAAAATTTCGTAAGTTCCGGCGTGCTTCATCATTCCGTCTTGATGAATCCCGCTGCCGTGGCTAAACGCGTTTTCGCCGACAATTGCCTTGTTGGGCGCCTTGGGAATCGCGGCTATCCTGCTGACCTCGTCGCTGACGATGGAAAGCAGTTTCGTGTGAATGCCAGTATGGAATCGACCGGCAAATTTGGCGGCGATAATCATGGCGATCTCTTCTAACGCGGCGTTTCCAGCCCGTTCGCCGATGCCGTTTATCGTGGCCTCAAACTGCGCCGCTCCCGCTTCGATCGCGCAGATCGCGTTAGCCGTCGCCAATCCCAGATCGTTGTGCGTATGCGTCGAAACGACCGCTTTCCCCTCCGCGGCATCGACGACAGCGCCGAAAAACGCCACCGTCTCTTCCGGCAACAAAAAACCCACCGTGTCCGGCGCATTTATCGTAAGCGCGCCCGCGCCGATTACCGCGCGGATCATTTGGCGCAGAAACTCAGGATCGCTTCTTGTGGCGTCCTCAAAGCTAAACTGCACGTCGCTTGTGAATTTTTTGGCGAATCTTACCGCCTTGATCGCCCTCTCGATCGCCTCGCCGCGTGTGATGCGAAGTTTGTGCGTTAGGTGCAGATCGCTCGTCGCCAAAAAGATATGTATGCGGGGATTTTGAGCGTTTTTAAGAGCCTGAGCCGCTTTTACGATATCGGCCTCCTTCGCCCTCGCAAGCGCGCACACGACGCAGGACGCACCGGCGGCGATCTGACTAACCGCCTGAAAGTCAACTTTGGAGGCGATCGGAAAGCCCGCCTCGATCACGTCAACTCCCAACCTCTCAAGCGATCGGGCAATCGTTACTTTTTCGTGTATGTTCATAGCCGCGCCGATCTCCTGTTCGCCATCGCGCAGCGTCGTATCAAAAACAGTGATGCGTTTCATAGTTATATCCTTAAAATAAACTTAATGCAAAAAAGCAAATGTTGGGCAAAAGACCCAAAGATCAGGGCAATAAGAGCAAATGAAAAGTTATAGGGATAGTAGTAGCGGCAGGAGAAGAGAAGCGAAGGCAAAAGCCTGTCGATCGATGCGCGTTATCATAAAACACCTCCATTGATGTGAAATAACGGCGAATCCTACATCAGCCAAGCTTAAAGAAAACTTAGCTGTATAATGCCTTCACCATGAGAGAGGCTTACATCGATTCCGTCGAAGCGCTGATCCACAGCGTGAAGCAGCTAGGTTGCGGTTTTGGCGAAGGGGCGCGTATTGCGGTCATAAACGCGGCGGCGCATAGCTTTTTCAAAACCTTCAACGCCGTCATGATCCACAGTTTTTTTCCGCGTTACACCGATCTTAAAAAGAGCGGTTTTAACGCTGCCGCTTCCATAGAGGGACAGGGGGAATTTGATGGCGGCGTTATCTTTGCCGGCAAAGATCAGAAGCGCAATTTATATGATCTTTTTTTGCTTATTTCATCGGTAAAAGACAGAGGGGAGATCGCGCTGGTTTCTCCCAACGGGCTTGGCGGAAAAACGTTTATGAAAAATGCGCGTCCGGTTTTGGGCGGCGCGGAGGAGTTTTTTAAGAAAAAACATAGAGTCCTTATAGCAAAAAACGACAAAGGCTTTCTAGCCGACGATCTCTGCGATCAATATCGATCGTTCGGCGATCTTAAAGAGTTGGAGGATTCTCTGTTTACGAGAGCAGGAATCTTCAGCTCAAAAAAGATTGACGACGGCTCAAAGCTGTTGATTGAAACGATGCGGCACGAACCGTGCCGCGGCGCTGCCGCCGACTTTGGATCGGGTAATGGATATCTATCGTTCGAACTTTTGAAAAGATTTGGCGATATTGAATCGATCTCTCTTTTTGAGGCGGATTACAATGCTCTTGCGGTTTCCAAAATAAACATAAAAGACAATAGAGCAAACTTTATATGGAGCGATATAACGACGCTTGAACGAGATGAAAAATTTGACATAATTGTCTCAAATCCTCCATTTCACAGCGGCGCTCAAACGGATATATCACTTGGCAAACAATTTATCCATTCGGCATATAATTCTTTGAAAAGAAACGGCGTTTTTTATGTAGTAGCAAACGTGAAACTACCCTATGAAAAAATCGTGCAATCTCTTTTTGACCGATGGATCGCAATGGCGGAAAAAGATGGCTACAAAGTACTCAAGGCTACTCGATCATAAGATTGAAATCGCCGTCAATATCAATCTTTCTGACCGCTTCTTTTGTAAATTGCAGTCCTTCTGCCACCGCCCTCGCAGTCAATCGCTCATCAAGCGTAAGGTAGATATTCCGCGCATTCAACGTGATGCGCCCGTCGCCTCTGATGGCGATCTTTGTACCGCTTGGAGCGCTGAGCGCAAGATGGCGCTTCTCGTCGTCAAATATCTCCAGCGCCACGCCGTCTTCGTGAAAATTATCCGCTTTATAGTATCTGCCGCCAATCTTGCCCATAAAACTATCTCGTTTTTGATCTCCCACTATAAGTTCTGTTGAATCTTTGATGATTCTAATCGGCATAACGATCGGCTCTCGATCCAGCACAAGCACGAGCTTATCTAAACCATCTTCACCGCCGTCCGCCGTAAATAAGATGGAGTTTTGATCGATCTCAGCCGTTCCCAATAGAGGCTCAACGATAATTTCTGGAATCGTTTTATACGTCGCGTAAAAAATTACGCGCCTGCTTGTGCCTTTTTTTACTACAATCTCTCTATCTATCACCGCCAGCCCCTTTGACGAGACAAATACGTTTTTGTGAAACTTCCTGCCGCTGTTCGTCGTATAGCTGATAGTAAACGATCCGCTTAACTCGCCGTTGTAATAGATATTGTTACCGTCGATTTTAACGCTTGCGTTACTCTCTTCTGCTGTTATGCGCGTCCCTTTTTTCACATCTTTCAGCGACACCATAAAGCGGTTTGTCTCATGCGGGATATGAAAGGTAATATATCGGATATCTTCGCTTTCTATATCGGTAACCTCCACCACCCCGTCGCCGCTTCTATTTTTCGCGCGAACGATCATAGAGGACTGCCTCACGGATACATCCAATATCTCTTCCGTCATATTATAAACCGCCGACTTCGGCGCGATCTCAATCTCAATCGCGCCCCTTTTTGGCAGTTCGTAATGATCCGCTCCAGAGAGCGCGGCAGCAAAAAACAAAAAAGAGGGAATCAGCCGCATATTTCCTCCTTTTTATACTCTTTCCAGTTCGTTTTTGTAGGATACGGCGCGGCGCTCAATGCCGCCATAAACCGCCTCAAAGAAGGGGCGGCGCTTAAAAACCAGTCTGTCGGAACATAGCAAAACAAGCAAAAACCAATCCAACATAATGTTTCTGTCGCTACAATTTTAACGCTAAATTGAGGAGTTTTATGCGTATCGATTCGTTTCTAAACGCCGTTAATCTCGTAAAGCGCCGCGCAACCGCGCAAGACATGATAGCCCACAAGGCGGTCTTGATCAACGGCGGGGTTGTCAAAGCCAGCCGCGAGGTGCGCGTGGGAGACGTGATAGAGATGAAGTTTCTGACGCACAATAAGCGCTACGAAGCGCTTGCGCTGCCAACTGCGCGCAACATTCCCAAAGCGGCGCAAAAAGATTACATCAAGGAAATCGCTTGACCTACCAAGAGGCAAAAGGACAATTTGACAAGCTGTTCAAAAACGAGCTTGGCTTTGAAGAGGCGCAGGTTATGCTGCGCGAGATGTTTGAGCGCGGCGAAACCGCCGACGAGATCGCGGCGGCGGCGGACGTGATGAAATCGCACGCTATACGGTTGGATTTAGACCCCTCTTTGGAGGGCATGCTTGTCGATGTAGTCGGCACGGGCGGCGACAAGAGCTACTCGTTCAACATCTCCACAACCGCGAGTCTGGTTGTATGCGCGGCGGGCGGTTTCGTGGCGAAGCACGGCAACCGTTCGATCACAAGCAAATCCGGAAGCGCGGACGCGCTGGAAGCGCTGGGCGTTTCGCTCAATCTCGACCCAAAACAACAGGTAAAGCTCTTGGAGGAAACCGGCTTTGTCTTTATGTTCGCGCAGCGCCACCATCCGGCGATGAAACACATTATGCCGGTAAGAAAGAGTCTTAACCACCGCACGATCTTCAACATCTTAGGCCCGCTGACCAATCCGGCCGGAGTGAAAAGGCAGTGTATCGGCGTTTACGATCATTCGCTCGCCCCCATTCTCGCGGAGGTTCTTAAAAAAATGGGGTCGCAATCCGCCGCGGTGATCTGGGGCGATGGCGGCGTGGACGAGCTGACTCTCTCTGGTCATTCCCGCGTCGCGCGGCTGATCGGCGACAATATCCACCTTTACGAGCTGGACGCTTCACATTTTGGGCTGGTTCGCGCTCCGCTGGAGGCTTTGCGCGGATCGGACGCGGCGTTCAACGCGCAGATCACGCGCAATATCTTTAACGGCAAGGCGACAGAGGCGCAGCGCGACGCCATATACTTCAACACCGCAATTGCCTTGGAGGTGATAGGAATGGCGCGCGATATCAAAGAGGGGGTGGAGATCGCAAGGGACGCGGTCGAATCGGGCAAAGCCGCAAAGAAATTAGAACAGATTGTCGAGGTAAGCTCAAAACTATGAACGGCGCGATCGGGGGAGTATTGCCGCAGCGCGGAACAAAACGGCGGTTTGGCTATGGTCTATAAAGCGCCCTTGCCGGAAGATTACGATCCGATCTGCCGCGATCTGCTCTCGCGCTTCAAAGACGGCGCGGTCGTTCTGCTTGAAGGCGCTTTAGGATCGGGGAAAACCGCCTTTGTCAAGCGGTTTGCCCTCTGCTTAGGCGCGGGAGAAGCCATTTCGCCTACCTTCGGGATCATGCACGAGTATGCGCCGAACTTTCGCCATTTCGATCTCTACCGCGTGGGAAGCAAGGGCTTTTTTGAGCGCGGTCTGCACGAGTTTTTAGGCGATGGCTGGGCTTTTATCGAGTGGGCTGACGCGCCGCTGGCTCGTTTTCTGCAAGAAGAAGAGATCGAGTTTTTCACGATCGCTTTCAAGCTGGAAGATAATTGCAGGACGCTGATCTATGAGTGAGGCGATCTACTCTCTGCGCGGCGTGAATCTTGTAAAAAGGTACAAAAGCACGCAAATCCTGCACGGCGTCTCTATCGAGGTAAAAAGCGCCCAAGTTGTAGGACTCTTGGGTCCCAATGGAGCGGGCAAAACCACCACCTTCTACATAATCTGCGGCTTAGTGGACGCGACCTCCGGCGAGGTGTGGCTCAACGACAAGGAGATCGGATCGCTCCGTCTTTTTGAAAGGGCGCACGCCGGCATCAGCTATCTGCCGCAGGAGGCAAGTATCTTCAAAGACCTCACCGTCGAGGAGAATCTGCTGATGGCGGCGGAGCTTGCCTACTCGAAAGACAGACAGGAACAGCACAGGCGCGTAGAGGCGCTGTTGGAGCAGTTCAGCATTGAGCATATCAGGGCGCGAAAGGGGATCAACCTCTCCGGCGGAGAGCGGCGCAGAGCCGAGATAGCCAGAGCGCTTGTCAGTGAGCCTAAGTTTATTTTGCTCGACGAGCCGTTCGCGGGAGTCGATCCGATTGCCGTCGCGGATATTCAGAAGATGATCACAACGCTCACGCGGCAAAACATCGGAGTTTTGATCACCGATCACAACGTCCGTGAAACGCTGAGCATCTGCGATCACGCATACGTCCTGCACGAGGGGGCGATAATGGCGAGCGGAAGCGCGAAGGAGATCGGCGCGAACCGAAAGGTAAGGGCGCACTATTTGGGAGAGAGTTTCCGATTATGAAGCTAAAGCCGCGTCTAGGGCCCAAAGAGCGGTTGAACGCGGCGATGCGAAACTGGCTGCCGCTTTTACAAACCCCTGTTGCGGAGCTGGCGGAGAAGCTCAGAGAGGAGACATCGGCAAACCCGTTTTTGCGCATTACGCCGAACAACGAAGTGTCGTATGACGAGCCGCAAGAGGAGGACGAAGAGAAAGATTACGGCGATTTCGACGACTATTATCCCAAAAAAAGAGATGAAGAAAAGGGTTCTGTCGCGGACGCGATCGAAGCAACAGCGCTATTTAATAAGTCGCTTTACGATCATCTCGCCGATCAGGTTACCGATCATCTCTTTCCCACAGCGGCAAGCAAAGCGTGCGCTTATGAAATTATCAGATATATAGATGAAAACGGTTTTTTTGACGGCGATATTGATCTAATTGCTAGAAACCTCTGCCTCAAAACAGAGTTTGTCGAGGAGATAAGAACAAGGTTTGAACACTTAACTCCATGTGGAGTAGGCGCGAGAGATTTAACGGAGTGTTTTTTGTTTCAGTTGAGAGAATACGATATACCCGAAAGTCTATACCTCCTCGTAAAAACGTTTATTACCGATCGCGAAAATATCTCAAAACATCATAAAGACTCTAATTTTGCTCAAGCGATCACCATATTTAAGCGATTTCGCAATCCTCCGGCGATCGAGTTTTTGGAAGATTCCGTGCAGGTGATTCCGGATCTGTTTGTCTTTGAAGAAAACGGCACTTTGGAGGTGCGGCTTAATGAGCGCTATTATCCAACGCTTGAAATTGAGAAGATTCCCGCCTCATTTAAGAAAGAGGAGTTTATAAAAGCCAAACTAAAAGAGGCAAGAGACTTGATCGACGCGGTAAATATGCGTAAAGCAACGCTTTATAAAGTCGGATTGATGATTGTTGAGCATCAGTATGATTTTTTTAGGGGAAACGAGATAAAACCTATGAGACTTTCTGATATTTCTGAGGATTTGGGGCGCAATCCAAGCACGATCAGCCGCGCAATCAGCGGTAAATATCTTGCCTGCAATCGCGGCGTTTTTCCGCTCAAAAGTTTCTTTTCTATCTCAATTGACGACATATCTACACGAGCGATCAAAGATTTTTTATCCAAACTGATAAAAGAAGAGGCAAGAAACCGCCCGCTAAGCGATCAGAAAATACTACAGATAGTTCAGGAGAAATTTAACATAAGAATGGTGCGCAGAACGATAACAAAATATCGAGAACAGATGGGCATAGCGACATCGGGCGAACGAAAGCGGCTCTATTTGCTGGGCTAAAGCGCGTAGATAGCGCTACATCAAAAGACGATAGTAATGGCGGTTCCTTCGCCCTCTTTGCTTCTTAGCGCAATAGACGCGTTGTGAAACAGAACGATGTGCTTGACGATGGCGAGTCCCAATCCAGTTCCGCCTGTCTTTTTTGATCGCGATTTATCGACTCGGTAAAAGCGCTCAAAAACACGGCTTTGCGCTGTTTCTGAAATCCCAATTCCCGTGTCAGAGACGACAATTTTGGTCTGATCGCCGGTTTGTTCGATAGCAACTTTCACGCTCCCTCGCGGTTTGTTGTATTTAATCGCGTTATCGATCAGATTGTACAGCATTTCAAAGATCATCGATCTGTTGGCGCGAATGATTCCATCTCCTTCAACGGCGATATTTATGCTGTTTTTCGCGCTCTTTAGTTCAAGCGTTTTTGCCGCCTCGATCGCCGCCTCTTTCAGGTCAATCTCCTCAAACGACTCGTTTCTCTTTCCCTCGTCAAGCTCAGAGATCATAATAATATCTTCAATTAGATCGATAAGCCTTGCTGCCTCGTCTTTGATCTTTCCGAGGAACTCGCGTTTATCTCCTTTTTTCACCATATCGTTACAAAGCATCTCCGCGTAGCCGTAAATACTCGTTAAAGGCGTTTTCAGCTCGTGAGATACATTTGCTGAAAATTCGCGGCGTATCTCCATCAACTTCGTTTTTTCAGAAAGTTCACGTTCGATTCGATCTCGTTGTTTAACGATCGTTTCCACAAATGGAATAAACTCTTTGTATGGCGCGGCTAATTTGGAATCTATGTCGATCTTGTTGATCGGTTCGACAATTCTTTTAGCCAAACTATCCGCCCAAAAATATACAAAAATAATCATCGCCGCCGCGACACATGCGACGACAGGGATCGCGTTAAAGAAAGCACCCAAAAAAGAACCGGTTGTTATGGCTGCTCTTAGAACCGATCCGTCTTCTAGTTTTATCGCGTAGTAGTAAGTCTCCTGACGCAGAGAATCTGAGTATCGTTTACTCGCTCCAACGCCGCTTTTCAATGCTTCAGCGACCTCTTTACGATCGATATGATTCTCCAGCTTTGACGGATCGACAGCGGTGTCGTACTGAACCTCTCCGTCCGCGGCAATCACAGTCGCGCGAACGCGGCTGTTTTGTCTTTGCTCAAGTTTTTCGATTATATCATCGCCGCTTGCCGCCGCATAAGCGCGCACAAACGATCGTAGCTCGTTTTGCGCCTCATTTGAGTAGCCGTTATAAAAAACGACGCAGAGCGCGATGCCAAGCGTTACAATCGCCGCGATCGCCAAGAACGCCATATCAATAAATATGCGCCTCCTCACTAACCATCCCGCATTTTATAGCCAACGTTACGCACGGTTTTAATCATATCTCCCGCATCGCCTAGTTTGTGGCGCAAAAATTTAATGTGCATGTCGATAGTTCGGCTTTTACCCACAAAATCAAACCCCCATACTTGCTCCAAAAGCGCATCCCGCGTCATAACGATCCCCACATTTCTCATCAGGCAGCTAAGTAGCTCAAATTCTTTGTATGTTAAAACCACTTCTTTATTTCCCGCAAAAACAGCTCTTTTGTCTATACTCAAGTTAATCGTTCCTACTGTAAATTCGTTGGTTATATTTCGGTCTCCGTCCGCTCTGCGGAGTACCGCTTTTATACGCGATATGATCTCCAGAACTGAAAAAGGTTTTGTTATGTAATCGTCCGCGCCCAGATCGAGTCCTTTTATCCGATCAAGCTCCGATCCCTTCGCTGTGAGCATAATCACCGGCAGCGATTTTGTCTCTCCCGATTCTTTTAGTTTTCTTAAAATCCATATCCCATCTTCCTTTGGCAGCATAATATCCAGCAGTATCAAAGATGGCGTCGCCCTGTCCATCGCATCGCGCAGACCGCTGTAGTCGGCGAAACCCTCTGTTTTGAATCCCACCGTTGAAAGCGCGTACGCAACCATTGAACGTATGTTGTCGTCGTCTTCCACTATAAAAACTGTCTGCGTTTTTTTCTTCATATTTAGATAACCTGCGTCTCCTTGTGTTTACCGCTGATCGAAAAGATAGCCCACTCGGCTATATTAACCGCATGATCGCCGATCCGCTCGTAATACTTGGCAATCTGCAAAAGATCGAAACAATGCTCGCCGTTGTTGATGTCTCTATGTATAAACTCGATCATATCCATTTTTACTGTAATGTAAAGGTTATCGACCGTGTCGTCGTAGGAGATCACATTGTGGGCAAGCACGCTATCACTCTTCACAAAGGCTTCAATGCTCATAGAGACCATTTCGATCGTCGCCTCCGCCATCAGCGATATGCGATTAAGTTCTTTAAGGTACTTTTTGCCCGAAAGATATTCGCAAAGCTCGGCTATGTCCGCGGCGTGATCGGCTATGCGCTCCATATCGGCGATCATCTTCAGCGCCGCGCTGACCGCCCGCAGGTCTCGCGCCACCGGCTGCTGCCTCAACAGAATTTTGAGGCAGAGACTTTCAATATGTTTTTCCAGATCGTCGATCTGATCGTCGCCCTCTATGACATCGCGCGCCAATATCGCGTCCTGCTCCTCCAGCGCTTTTTTTGACTTTGAGATGGCATCCTTAATCAGTCCGCCCATCTCGATCAAATTGTCGTTTAACTCCGCTAACTGTTCCTCAAATCTGCTTCGCATTATCCAAATCTCCCCGTAACGTAATCTTCTGTTCTCTTATCTTTGGGGCGGGAAAAAATCTCTTCCGTATCACCCTGTTCAACTGCCTGCCCCAGCAGAAAAAAGACAGTTTTATCGCTAATACGCGCCGCCTGCTGCATATTGTGCGTAACGATCGTGATGGTATAGCGATCGCTAAGCTCCAAAAGTAGCTCTTCGATCTTGCCCGTTGAGATCGGATCCAGCGCGCTAGTAGGTTCGTCCAGTAGTAGCACCTGCGGCTCGACGGCTAAAGCCCTCGCGATGCAGAGGCGTTGCTGCTGCCCGCCTGAAAGACTTAGCGCCGACTCTTTTAGCCGATCTTTCACCTCGTCCCACATCACCGCGTTTTTTAACGATCTCTCTACAATTTCATCCAGATCGCGCCGCTTCTTGATGCCATGCGTCCTTGCGCCAAAGGCAATGTTGTCGTATATGCTAAACGGAAACGGATTGGGCTTTTGAAAAACCATGCCAACTCGTTTGCGCAGCGCGTTCACATCGATCGCGCCGTAAATGTTCTCGTCAAAGAGCCGCGCCGTTCCCGTGATGCGGCACCCCTCAATCAGATCATTCATGCGGTTGAGCGTTTTTAGCAGCGTCGATTTGCCGCATCCTGAGGGGCCAATAAACGCCGTTATCTCGTGTTCGTTCATATCCATGTTGATATCTTTCAGCGCCTGAAAATCGCCGTAATAGAGATTTAACCCCTTAATATCAAAACACTTCACCTATTTCCTCCAATTTTTTTAGCAATTTTCGCCGCCGTTATGTTGATTAGAACTACAAGGATCAGCAGTACAACCGCTGTCGCGTACCCCTCGCCTATATGAAGCCCTTCGCTAGAAAGGGCAAACATATGAACGGACATTGTCCGCGCCGATTCCATCGGACTGACGGGAATTTGCGCAACTGTCCCCGCCGTGTAGATCAGCGCCGCGCTCTCCCCTACGATCCGCCCGATCGCAAGCATGATCCCCGCGGCTATGCCAGGCATCGCCGATGGCAGGACGACTCTGAAAACGACGCGCAGTTTGCCCGCGCCAAGCCCAAACGCGCCTTCGCGCAACGTATCCGGCACAGCTTTGAGCGCCTCTTCGCTGCTACGCATAATCAGGGGCAAAATCATAATGGAAAGCGTAAACGCGCCTGAGAGAACCGAAAAGCCCCATCCTAAAAAGGTAACGAAAAAGAGCATTCCAAACAGCCCATATACGATCGACGGAATACCCGCAAGCGTCTCGGTGGTAATTCTCACGACAGAAACGGCTCTGTTGCCCCGCTTTGCGTACTCGGTGAGATAGACCGCCGAAAACACGCCGAACGGAACGGCGATAAAGAGCGAAAAGAACGTGATGATCGCGGTGGAAACCAGCGCCGGCGTCAAAGAGACGTTTTCGCTGTTGTAGGTTGGCGCAAACAGCGATGGCGAGATATATGGAATGCCCTTAAACATTATGTAAGCGACGATGTACAGCAAAACGCAGAAGGTAACGATCGCGCCTGTCCAGACACAGATTGCCATCACGCGCTCTTGCAGACGGAGCCTGCCGCCTGTTTGCCGTGCTGCCGCGGCGAACGTTTCTGTCATATTCTCGCTCTCCTTTTAAGAGCCGAAAAGCTCAGGTTTATGATCAAAATAAAGGTAAACAGAACCACGCCCGTAGCGATCAGCGCTTCGCGGTGCATCTCCGCCGCGTATCCCATCTCCAGAACGATGTTCGCCGTCATAGTCCGCGCCCCTTCCATAATAGAAGTAGGCATTCGCGCCTGATTTCCGGCAACCATAATCACAGCCATCGTTTCGCCTATTGCCCGCCCTACTCCTAAAATTATGGCTGCTAGAACGCCCGATTTTGCGGCGGGAAGCAGGACAAAAAAGACCGTTCGATACGGTCCGGCGCCCAGCGCCAGCGAGCCTTCGTAATACTGCTCCGGCGCGGCGCGAATAGCGCTCTCCGAGAGGGCTATGATCGTAGGAAGGATCATAACGCCGAGCAGAATCGACGCCGCAAGTATGCTGTTGCCCACATAGGGAACGATCGCCGCCATGCCAAAAAATCCATAGACCACCGATGGCACGCCCGCCAGCAGATCGACGGCGGGTTTTACGACGCGGTATAGCCGTTTAGGAGCCACGCGGGCAAGAAATACCGCGCTAAGAATGCCAACGGGCGCTCCAATGGCGATCGCGCCCGCCGTAACGTAGAGACTGCCCACGATCATTGGCGCTATGCCAAAGAGCGGCGGTTCGTCAACGGGCGACCACTCCGTCCCTAAGAGGAACTCGCCAACGCCGATTGAGAAGATCGCCGGAAGTCCGTTCGCGAACAAGAATACGCAGATCAGCCCCACGGCAAATATAGATGTAAGCGCCGCTATCAAAAAGACGACGCTCATAAACTTTTCGCGAAACTCCTTCACTTGTTCACTTCATTCCAAGTGCTAACGTTGCCCGTAAAGATCGCATTGACGCGATCCTGTGCCAAATTGGAGATCGGATTGTCGTTATTCACCACTACGGCAAGCCCGTCAACCGCGATCGTTAAAGGCTGTAATTTCGCCTTTTCGCTCTCTTTTAACGCTCTGCTTGCCATGCCGATATCACAAGTTCCGGCGATAGCGCCCGCGATGCCCGCGGAGGAGTCGCTGATTTGAATCTCAATTGCCGCCTTGGGGTTGAGCGCCACATACGCCTCTTTGAGTTTCTCCATAACCGGCGTTACAGAGGACGATCCCGCTACCACAAGACGCCCCGCAAAACCTTTGCTGGTATAAGAAGGCGCGGCGTTGTTGATAGCCACGTAGCTTTTGGCAACCACGCTCTGCCCCTGCGATGAGAGGATAAAGTCGATGAAGTCCTTCGCCATATCGACAGGTTCGCCCTTAGTGGCGATGTTAAACGGACGCGAGATTGGGTAGGAGCCGTTTTTGACGTTATCCGCCGTAGCTTTGATACCGTCGATATCCACCGCTTTGATCGTCTTATTCAGCGATCCGAGCGAGATATAGCCGATCGCGTATTTGTTCTGCGCGACCGTCGTCATCACAACGTCCGTCTGTCTAGCGACAATCGCCTCTTTTGTCGTCATATCTTTGCGCTTGCCATCGGGCGTTTTGACCTCAATTTTCAGAAGCTCAATAAACGCGCCGCGCGTGCCAGATCCATCCTCACGCGAAACGACGACGATCTTTTTTGACGAGTCAAAGCTAGGCGCCGCCTGCACGGCAAACGGAAATAAAAGCGCGGCGATTAAAAACGCCGGCGCAACTCTGGAAAACTTCATTGCATCCTCCTTTATTGGAATAGTGCAATCCTAAAGGGCGAATATATAGAGAGGTTGGAGCTTTTTGTAAAAAGTATGTAAAGTCGTTTTTGGTGGGTTGCCGTTATCCCGCCCTTTGCGTGCGCTGTCAAATGCGCCTCGCCTATTCTTTCGATCGTCTAGCTTTCTCGATATTTCTGTAAAAAAAGTATGAAATAGCGGTTAAAACTGTGCTATGATCGCAACTTAAACGCCAACAAAAAGGATCGTCAATGTCGTTTGCTAACGCATTAGCGCGCAGGGATCGTGCGGACTTTGGTTTCCCTCAAGCAAAGATTGCCTACGCCCCCCCCCCCCCCCCGTTTTTTAACTAGATCGCTGATAGGTTTAGTTTCCTCTGTTTTGTTTGTTTCGTTGCTGATCGTTGGTTGCGGAGGCGGCGGCGGCAATAATAACAACAACGGAAGCGAAGTTAAGTTCAAAACTATTATCGCGGGCGGCTTTCACTCTCTTGCCTTGTCCAATAACGACAAAGTTTATGCTACGGGGCGGAACGACCATGGTCAGCTTGGTTTAGGCGATACAACCTATCGCAACGCCTTTACCGATGTTAGCTCGTTAAACGACAAAAACATCACCGCTTTATTTG